>CAYPCC010000036.1:0-284 GCA_964409095.1 uncultured Phycisphaera sp.
CATCCCCGCCGTCGCCAGCGCCGCCGCCGCCGCCAACACCGACGCCCACCGCGCCGACAGCCGTGTCCCGCGGTGGTACCACGTCTCGGGCCGGTTGGGCTCCTTGGTGGTCAGTAGCCACAACGCCGCCGCCGCCCACACGATCCCCGGCAGCGCGAAAAAGATCGTCGCCACCGCCCCGCCGTGCAGCCACCGCGTGCCCCGCTCGACCCGCTTGAGCCAGCCCGCTTCGGCCAGCGCCAGCCGATCGGTGTCGTCGCGTTCGACCACGTCCACCGCCGTGC
>CAYPCC010000036.1:294-12992 GCA_964409095.1 uncultured Phycisphaera sp.
GCCGTGCCGCACTCCGGGCAGGTGTTGGCGACTTTCTGCATCCGCAGGTTGTAATCGCACGCCGGGCAATAAACGTCGATGTCGATGCGCCCCTGGGCGTCGAGTTTGACCGGGATGGTGGCGGGGAAGGCGGACGACATGGCAAGAGTGGGAGTTGGGGATTGGGGATTGGGGTAACCTACCCCTAAAGTCTACGCACCAGCTTCATCGTTCGTTACCCAAGCCCCAAATCCTAACCCCCAAAACCCAAATCATGTCCCGCTCCGCCGCCGTCCACATCATCCAAACCCTCCGCGAGCACGGCCACGTCGCCTACCTCGCCGGCGGCTGCGTGCGTGACCGCCTGCTGAGCCTCACACCCAAAGATCACGACGTCGCCACCGACGCCCCCCCGGAAGTGGTTCAGAAACTCTTCCGCCGCTCCCAACCCGTCGGCGAAGCCTTCGGCGTCGTCCTCGTGTATCCCGACAAACGCGAGCGCGGCGTGAAAAAAGCTTCCGGGGGCGGGGGCGGGGGTGTGGAAGTCGCCACCTTCCGCACCGAAGGCGTCTACTCCGACGGCCGTCACCCCGACGCCGTCGCATTCAGCGACGCCAAACACGACGCCCAGCGCCGCGACTTCACCATCAACGGTCTCTTCGAAGACCCCGGCGAACTCCCCCGTTTAGCCGGCGATCAAAGATCGCCGATCGCCCCCAAATTACAAACCAAAATACTAGACGACGGCTCCACCATCTTCGACCACGTCGGCGGCCTCGCCGACCTCGACGCCAAAACCCTGCGCGCCATCGGCGACCCCGACCGCCGCTTCGGCGAAGACTACCTCCGCATGCTCCGGGCCGTGCGCTTTACCACCCGCTTGGGTTTCACCCTCGACCCCGCCACCGCGCAGGCCATCCGCAACCTCGCCAAGTTCCTCAGCCAGATCAGCCGTGAACGCATCGGCGGCGAGCTGCAACTCATGCTCACCCGCCCGCACTTCGCCGCCGCCGCCGACCTCTTGCAACAGCTCAACCTCGACGGCCCCACGCTCAACGAAGACCACCGCGACGCCGCGCTCACCGCGTTACGCAAACTCTCGCCCGACGCGGCCTACGCCACCAAACTCGCCGCGTGGATGATCGACCGTCACGGCCTCGCCGACGCGCTGCCCGCGCGCGTCAAGCGGTGGCGCAACGCCCTCTGCCTGAGCAACGACGACACCGATACGCTTGGCCGAGTCCTTCGCCAACTCGCCGCGGCCGACGAATGGACGACGATGACCGTCCCGCAACGCAAACGCCTGCTGTCCCAAACCGACTTCGACCAAACGATTCTTGTGCTACGGGCGATTTGCTTGGCCGCCGCGATCGACGCCGACACCCCCGCACTGATCGAAGACGGCGTCGGCCTCGCGCCCCCGCCCTTCATCGATGGCGCAGACCTCATCGCCCTCCAGCTCCAGCCCGGCCCGCGGTTTAAGACGCTGCTCGACGAGGTCTACGACGCCCAACTCGAAGGCCGTGTGCGAGGCCGTGAACAAGCCTTAGCTTGGGTCCGCGAACGCAGCACTAACACCTAACCCACTGTTGATCCACCGCCCGCCATGACCGCCGATAATCTCGTTGCGTCGCTTCTCCAATCCGCCTAACCTAACAGTATGACCGCAAAGCCTGTTGCCGGCCCCGACCAACTCAAAGACGCCTACCACGCCGTCAACGAACGCATCGCCGCCGCCGCCGAGCGCTGCGGGCGAAAGCGCGACGACGTCGTCATGGTCGCCGTCACCAAGTACGCCAGCCCCGACCAGATCCGCCACATCGTCGAGCTTGGTCAGGCCGACCTCGGCGAAAACCGCGTCCAACAACTCACCCAACGCGCCCCCCAACTCAACGAGTTTTTGAGCCGTAAGAAAACCATGGCCGGCGCTTCGAGCCGCGACGACGACGCCACCCCCGACAAAGTCCGTTGGCACATGCTCGGCCAACTCCAACGCAACAAGGTCAAACAAGTCGCCCCCCACGTCGATTTGATCCACTCCGTCGATTCGCTACGTTTGGCCGAGGAACTGCACAACTACGCCGCCCGCCTCGACATCGTCATCGACATCCTGATCCAGGTGAACACCTCCGGCGAAGCGTCTAAATCTGGCATCGCCCCGCCCGCCGTGACCCACCTTGTCGAATCCATCGACACCATGATGCACCTGCGCCCCCGCGGCCTGATGACCATGGCCCCCTTCTCGGACAACCCCGAAGACGCCCGCCCCACCTTCGCCCGCACCGCCGAGTTGTTCGCCGACGTCAAAGCCGCCCGCGTCGGCGGAGACCACTTCAACATCCTGTCCATGGGCATGACCAACGACTTCGAGGTCGCCATCGAAGAAGGCGCCAACGTCGTCCGCATCGGCCGAGCGCTGTTTGGCGAAACCGAATCGTAGTTCGGCCGTGACCTAATCGACCCCACCGCCACCCCGTTTAGCGGGCGATCAAAGATCGCCCCTCGGCCCACTCACACACCAACCTCCATGCCCGCCCCGACCAAAAAATCCAAAAACGAACAAGCCCGCGCCCGCCGCCTCTACGCCAAGCTCGACCAGCTTTACCCCGATGCGCAATGCGCGCTGAACTACGACACCCCGTTTCAACTCCTCGTCGCCACTATCCTCTCGGCCCAGTGCCTCGACGACACCGTCAACAAAGCCACCCCGGCCCTCTTCGCCAAGTACGGCACCCCGGGAAGCATGGCCGAGGCGCCGCTGAGCGATTTAGAAAAACTCGTCAAAACCTGCGGCTTCTACCGCAACAAAGCCAAGAACGTCAAAGCCGCCGCGATGACCATCATGGACGACTTCGACGGCCAAGTCCCCCAAACCATCGAAGACCTGATCAAACTCCCGGGGGCCGCCCGCAAAACCGCCAACGTCGTCCTCGGCAACGCCTTCGGTATCAACGAAGGCATGGTCGTCGATACCCACATCGGCCGCCTCTCGGTCCGCCTCGGCTTCACCGAACACGACAGCAAAAACGCCGTCAAAATCGAACAAGACCTCATGGCCCTGTTCCCCCGTGACTCGTGGACCCAACTCGCCCACCTCTTCATCGCCCACGGCCGCGCCGTCTGCAAATCCCAAAACCCCAAATGCGACACCTGCCCGATCAAGCGGAGTTGTCCGCGGGTCGGTGTGGGTTAGGTTATGTCGCCGAGCCGTTCTCGCCAATAGCCGGGACGACGTGAAGTGTGCGCCACCGCAATGATCTGGATTCGACCGCGGTTTTCACGAAAAATGATCAAAAACTGGAAACGCCCCAAACTCGCCTTGCGCGTTCCGTACAAACAAGGCGGAAAGGAATCAGGCAGCAAACAAGCCCGGTCAATGCCATGGCTTAACTCATCGATAAAGCGATCCGATACTCGGGGATCTCGATCTCGGTACCACCGAGTCTCGGCTCTGACTTCATAACGGGCCTGCGGGTGAAATTCAAACGATCGCTTACGGCTTGCGACCATCGGCGATCTCCCGCAATTCGTTCATGACCGTTTCGCCGTCGATCAACTCGGCCTCTCCCGAATCGATCTGTCGTAGCCGCTCAGCGATCTCTTTGCCCCAAGCGTCTTCCACGGCTTCGCCAAATCCGGCATGAAGGCTCTCGTACAAGGCATCGGCCAAAGCGATCTTCTCTGCTTCGCCCAGTTCCATTGCAGCGGTCAATATGCTCTCGTATCCGTGCATCATAAAGAGTATATCTTCCCCATCAGCCCGGTCCAAACAATTCTAGAAGTTCAGCTGTACGTCTTGATTTCTTTCAAATCAGCCCGGACACCTCATCCAACTCAAACACCGCGTTCATATTCTGAATCGCTTGACCAGACGCGCCTTTGACCATGTTGTCCTCGGCGACGAAGACGACGACTTTGCCACCCCCGGAATCAGTCTCGGTCAATCGCACGGAGATATCGACGTAATTCGTGCCGACGACGTGTTTGACGTTGGGAAGAACGTCGTCTTCGCTGCGGACCCGGACGAACGGCTCGGCGTCGTAAGTGTCGTGGAAGGCCTCGAACAGGTCGGCTTGGGTGACGTCGCTGTCGGCGGGGTCAAGGGTGATGGTTTCGAGGATGCCGGCGTCGGTGGGCAGGAGGTGGGGGATGAACAGCGGGGCGACGGGTTTGCCGGCGACGCGGGTGAGGGTTTGGGCGATCTCGGGTTGGTGGCGGTGGCCGCCGATGGTGCCGTAGGGGCCGAAGGCTTCGTTGACGCTGAGGTAGGTCGTGCCGGGCTTGGCGGCTCGGCCGGCGCCGCTCGCGCCGCTGGCGGCGAAGATCGTGATCGGGTCGGGTTTGACGAGGGCGTGCGAGAGCAGCGGCGCGATGCCGAGCGCGGCAGCGGTGGGATAGCAGCCGGGGTTGGCGACGAGTTGAGCGCCGGGCAGGTCTTTGCGGAAGAGTTCGGGCAGGCCGTAGACCGCGTTGGGCAGATTGTCCGGGTCGTCGTGGGTCGTGTCGTAGACCGATTCGTAGAGCGCGACATCGTGCAGCCGATAGTCGGCCGAGAGGTCAATCACCCGCAGCCCGGCGTCGAGCAGCTTCGGCGCATACGCCATCGCGGCCTTGTGCGGCAGGCCGAGGAAGACCACGTCGGCCACCTTGGCGATCACGTCGGGATCGATCGGTCGACACTGCGCCACGTCCGCCTCGAGCATCCCGCGCAGCGACGGGAACTCGTCGCGCAGGTCCGGCAGCTCGTCGCGGTGCGACGCCAAATACACCAGCTCCGCTTGCGGGTGGCGGTGCAGGAGTTTGACGAGGTACATCCCGGTGAGGCCGGTGGGGCCGACGATGGCGGCACGGATTTTCATAACAGCGACTTTCGGTTTCTCGCTTCGCAACCATGCAAAGCCAATTTTACGCTCGATTTTACCGAACCTGTCAGATCGGCATCCACCGTCAAAACAACACTTTTCGTAACCCTAGCTTAGCGAGGCATTTGCTGATTGGCACGTCGGCACGGCGGTTGCGACACCGTATGACGTTGGCGTGATGGCCGGAACCGCACGCTGGCCCCCCTGATCGGCCGTGAAAGTTTTTCACGGCGGGTGAAACTTTTTTCCGGTTCCGAACGTATAGAAAACGAAGGAGATCAATCATGCAAACCGCCCTCCGCCGAACCTTTGATAACCCGTTCCAAGCCCTGCGCGATTTCGACCGCGTGGTGAACCGGATGTGGGACACCGTCGAAGAGGGGGTTGGTACCACCAGCTTCCCGGTCGATATCCGCGAAGAAAACGATCAACTGGTCGTCGAAGCGGAACTGCCCGGCTTCGCCAAGGACCAGATCGACGTCAGCGTCGAGCAAGGCGTCCTAAGCATCGAAGCCCAGCGTGAAACCCGCGAAACCAAAGCCGATGCGAAGCAACACCTCAGCGAACGCCGCGCGACACACTACGCCCGCCGGTTCTCGCTGCCCACGGCCTACGACACCAATCACGTCGAAGCCTCGCTGGCCGACGGCGTCCTGACGCTTACGCTCAACAAACGCGAAGAGAGTAAGCCCAAGAAAATCGAAGTGAAATAAATCAGTCGCTTCGTGAGTTGAATCCGTGACGCTCGATCGTTGAGCGACACCTTAAACCGCCCATCCCTCCTCCGGCCGTTAATGCGTGCAAGCGTGTTAGCGGCTTTTTTAATCAACGAAAGACGATGGGCATTTGGACAACCCTCCAGCGGAGGCATCGCCTCCACCCTCTTCAAATCACTTAGGCGATGTATTTCCAGAGTGTGTGGGCAACGCCATCTGCGTCATTGGTGGGTGCGACTAAATCCGCGACTTCTTTGACTTCGTCAAACGCGTTGCCCATCGCCACGCCGAGGCCGGCGAATTGGATCATGCCCACATCATTGGGCCCGTCGCCGATGGCCAGGGTGTGCTGGGGGTCGATCTTATATTTCTCGCAGAGGAACCGCAGCGCCCGGCCCTTGTCGGATTGGTACGACGCGATCTGGGTCAGGTGGTCCTCGGCACAGACCAGCATGGCGGCCTTGCTGTAGCGGGCGACGAGTTCTTTGCGGATGATGGCCATGCGCTGGGGCGGGGCCATGACCATGAGTTTGGTGACAGGCATTTTGAGTGGCGCGAGCAGCGAGCCGACGTAATCGGGCTTGAACATCTTGCTGGTCTCGGTCTCGAGCGTGGGGTCGTGCTTGTCGGTGTACCACTTGTCGAGGATCTCCAGCGCGATGATGCACTTGCTGTCGGTCTTGCGGGCGACGGTGCAGATGGCGTAGGCCAGGTCGGGCGTGAGCGGTTCGTGGCGGAGCGGGGCGCTATGGTCGGGGTGTTGGATCAGCGCGCCGTTGTAGTTGATCTGGTGGGTGTTGAGCTTGAGGTGGTTATAGATTTCAAGCACGGTGCGCGGCGGGCGAGCCGTGGCGATCACGACCTTGATCCCGCGCTTTCGGATTTCGGTGACGGCCTCGATGGCTTTGACGCTCAGGCGTTTGTCGCTGGTGAGCAAAGTCCCGTCGAGATCGAGGGCGACCAGGTCGATGCGGCGGGCGCGGAGGCGTTGGTCGGCCGAGCGGTGGGCCTCGCCGAGGGCGGGCTTGCGCGGGATCGGTTCGAGCGTGGGGCGTTTGGACTTTCGTTTATTGAGTCCGAGTTCCTCGTCGAGATTGAATTTTTCGGGCGAAATGATGCTGCTCCGTGCGGTTGACCCACCACGGCGAAAACCACAAGCACCATGATAGCCGCTGCTTGGCGGGCTACGATAGGGCGACATGAAAACCCCTGAATCGACTCCACACGCGGATGCCGCCGCCGCCAACCCGTCCGCCAAACACTCGCCCGCGGCGGGCCGATATTACATCGCCCCTGACGGGACCGACGACGCGAACACGCTGGGGCTGGACTACCGGGCGTTGGCGGCGGCGTTGCCCTACCGCGGGCCGATCATCGATGTGCATACCCACGTCGGCACGCCCGAGGCGGCGGAGGTGTTTCTCGAAGTCGCGGACCTGTTCGGCGTCGAACGCACCTACACCATGACCGGCCTCGACCACGCCCGCATCCTCCACCCCAACTTCGGCGATCGCATCAAATTCATTTGCGTCCCCGATTACCTCAAAAAAGACACGCCCGGCACGTTCACCACGCAGTGGCTCCGCGACATCGAAGCGTTCCGCCATGAGCTGGGCAGCAAGGTGATTAAGTTTTGGTGCGCCCCGCGTGGCCGAGACTTTGCGGAGATGTCGCCCGACCCCGAGGCGGCCGAAGCGATGCGGCTCGACTCGCCGATCCGCAAGCAAGGCATGAAACTCGCCTACGATCTGGGCTACCGGGTGTTCATGACCCACGTCGGTGATCCCGATACCTGGTTCGCCACCGACTACGCCAACGCCGACCGCTACGGCACGAAACTCCAACAGTTCGAGCCGCTCGAAGCGGCGCTCGATGAATATGCCGACGTCACTTGGATCGGAGCCCACATGGGCGGCTACCCCGAAGACCTCGACTGGCTGCAGGGCATGCTCGACCGCCACCCCAACTACGTCGTCGATACCTCGGCGTGCAAATGGCAAATCCGCGAATTATCGAAACATCCGAATCAGTTCAAAGCGTTTTGCGAGCGTAACCCCGGCCGGGTGTTGTTCGGCACGGACATCGTCGCCAACCAACACATGAATCAGTCCATCGGCTTCGACCTCTTCGCCTCACGCTTCTGGGCGCTGCGGACCCTGATCGAAACACTTTACGACGGGCCTTCACCGATCGTGGACCCCGATCTGCATAAGGTTGATCCGACCGTGCCGAAACGCAGCACGACACATCTCGCGGGGGCGGGGATGTCGGGTGCGAACCTCGGCGACCTATATTTCAATAACGTGGCAAATCTGTTGGAACGCGGTTAAGCGAATGCCGTCGAACCCAAAGGCGTCGCATGCGATTGCCTTTAAAAATTGTCAAATCCACGACACCGCTACAAACTACTGGCACCGTATTCGCTTTCGACGTACCACCCCCCGGGTGCCCCCGGGTCGGCGACACAGCGAAACACGCGCGGCGGGACGTCCACCGCGTTGCCCCAGTCGTCGGCGCTGAGCACGATCTCATTGTTCTCCGGCTCGGCTTTGATCACCCGCAGGTCCACCACGCAGGTGTAGTTCAGCCGAACCAAAAAATAAGGCCCGCGATGGTCGGTCGCCACGGTCACGGTGATGCCCGGCTGATCCGCGGGCTGGACCCGCAGGTCCATGCCCATCGGAGAAATGCGCGCACGGGCCCCCACTTGCTCAAAGGCGTGGGCTAATTCGGTTGTGCTGATCATCGGACACCTGCTCTTTCTATCTAACTATCTAACTGGACGCACCGTGCGTCCTTTTGGATTCAACTCACCGCAAAAAAATGTTCGCAAACGCTGCGTTTTACCCATAAAAAAACCCCGAAGGCGGGAGCCTTCGGGGCGAGGGAGTGCGTTTAAAAACGGCAACATGCCTAGCCAAGTGGCTCCGTAGACTCGTCAACGACCGACGACATCCAGCAGCGGTGCTGCGGAAGGATCGCGACGGCGGGTTTGAGGGTGAAATTGCGTTTCATGGCTCTGGTCGAAAGGGAAACTGATAGAGGTCTTATGCTATTTCATACGACGATAGAAAACCTTTTTCAGTTTTCAAGTCTCGGTTTCATAAAATTCGCAAAAAAGTGGATTTTGTGGTTTTACAGCGCAGCTTTGGCGGCGGTGAGGGCGGCGTCGTAATCGGGTTCGTCGGCGACCTCACCGACGAGCTGGGTATAGGTGATTTTGTTGGCGGCATCAACGACAAAAATCTGCCGGGCCAGGAGGCCGACTTCTTTGATGCGGACGCCGTAGGCGGGGCCGAAGCTGTGGTCTTTGAAGTCGGACAAGCATTCGACGTTTTCGACGCCCGCCGCGCCGCACCAGCGTTTCTGGGCCATGGGGGTATCGACGCTGACGGTGAGGACGACGACGCCGCCGCCTAGGTCGCTGGCGGCTTCGTTGAACTTGCGGGTCTCGGTGTCACAGACGGGGGTATCGAGCGAGGGCACGACGCTGATGAGTTTGACCTTGCCGGCGTAGTCGGCGAGCGACTTGTCGGACATGTCGGTGGCTTTGAGCTTGAAGTCGGGGGCGGTGTCGCCGACGGCAAGCTCGGGGCCGATGAGGGTCATGGGGTTGCCTTTGAGGGTCGTGGCGGCGGGGCGTTCGGTCATGGGAAATCAACTCCGGGTGAAGGGTTTGGGTGAGGCGGCATTGTAGGAGCGGCCGGCGGCGGGGCAACCGGCGGGCGGTGAAAGAACTGGCCTACCGCGTTTGCCCCCCCTGAACCGTCAGGCCTCGTTCATCAAGAAACGAGAGAATATCACTCGATTGCCCAAACCCCTGCGGCATGTTTTCGTGACCCGTGCGGGGGTAGATCTTGAGCGTCGAATTTGCCGCGGCGTCGGCGTTGGCCCGCGCGTGATGGACGCCCAGCAAGTCGTCTTCTTCGCCGTGCAGGATCAGCACCGGGCCGGGGTATTGTTCAAGGACCCGGCGGACTTCGAGCCGGTCGCGGATCAGCCAGCGCGGCAGGCCGGTCAGGTCGTGCGCGGCGTCGGCAGCACTGGTGAAAGTCGAACTGAGGATCAGCGCGGCGGGCGGGTGACGCTCGGCCAGCTGCGCAGCAAACCCACCCCCGAGCGATCGGCCGAGGTAGACCAGCCGATCCGCATCGACGGTATCCAACTCGATGAGCCGTCGACGAAACGCGACCAAGTCGTCGAGGATCGCGGGCTGCGACGGCTTGCCCGCCGAGGGGCCGTAGCCGCGGTACTCGGGCAGCAGCACGGTGAAACCCGCCTCGGTGAAGCGGCGGAAATCGGAAGCCCATTGGTCGATGAATTCGCCGTTGCCGTGCATAAAGACGATAGCCGGGCCGGGCTGATGGGCCGTGGCGGTGGCACTGGGCAACAGGATCGCTTCGACCGCCCCGCCGGGCACCGGATGCTCCCAGCGCTCTGCGCCCTCGGGCAACGGCATCGCCCGCCCCGCCTCCATCCATGCGCCAGGGTACATCGCTTGGCGTTGACAACCCCATAAAAGCCCGCCAAAAACGAACAACGCCAACGCGACTAAGACCGTTAATCTCACGAGACGTTTCCCTAATTTCATCTTGGGTTGTTTGGGCATGGCCGCACTCGATCTCCAAGCATCATCCAAAAACTACGCCCCGATCCATCAGTCTCTACCCGTCGGCGTCTATACTATATACCCACAAAACTCTTATCCCGGAGATCAACCCCATGCCCACCTCAACCCCCGCCCTCCTCCACGGCCAAGCCTACGCCAGCGTCGTCGATACCGTCGGCAACACACCACTCATCAAACTCAACCGCCTCGCCCCCGACAACGGCTCGACGGTCTACATGAAGTGCGAGTTCTTCAACCCCCTCGCCTCGGTCAAAGACCGCATCGGCAAGGCGATGATCGAAGCGGGCGAGGCTTCGGGCCACATCACCAAAGACACCCACATCATCGAACCCACCTCGGGCAACACCGGCATCGCGCTGGCCTTCGTCTGCGCGGCAAAGGGTTACAAACTCACGCTGACGATGCCCGAGTCGATGTCCATCGAACGCCGGGCTTTGCTCAAAGGCTTGGGCGCTCAGCTCGTCCTGACCGAGGCGGCCAAGGGCATGAAGGGCGCGATCGCCAAGGCCGCCGAATTGGTCGCCCAGTCCGACAACGCCTACATGCCCCAGCAGTTCGAGAACCCCGCCAACCCCGCGGTCCACTACCGCACCACCGGCCCGGAAATCTGGAACGACACGCACGGCAAGATCGACATCTTCGTCGCGGGCGTCGGCACCGGCGGCACGATCAGCGGCGTCGGCAAATACCTCAAAGAACAAAACAGCGCCGTGAAAGCCATCGCCGTCGAACCCGTCCACTCGCCGGTGATCTCCGGCGGCGAACCGGGACCACACAAAATCCAGGGCATCGGCGCGGGCTTCGTGCCCAAAAACCTCGACGTCCCGATGCTCGACGGCGTCGAAACCATCACCAACGACGAAGCGTTCGCCTGGGGCAAACGCCTCATGCAGGAAGAAGGCATCCTCGGCGGCATCTCCTCGGGGGGCAACGCCGCCGCCGCTTGCCGACTCGCCGAGAAATACCCCGGCTCGACGATCGTGACCATCGGCTGCTCGTTCGGCGAGCGGTATCTGAGTACGCCGTTGTTTGAAGACTGATGGACGCAATAAAAGATACGAAACCCGGTGGGTCGCGGCTTCTATTTGCTCGATAGCCGCCGGGCGGCGCGATCACCACGATCTATACTTGGACGATGCCCGACCCCGCCCACGATCCGATCCGCTGCCCCGAATGCCGGCAACGCATGACGCCCGGGCACGTCGCGGTGTCGCAGGGCCTGCACTGGATGCGCCGGGCTGAGGGGCCCTACGGCGACTTTGCCGAGAACATCCCCGGCACGCATGCGGTCCTGCGGGCCAACCGCTTACCCGCCTGGCGCTGCAGCGGCTGCCAACTCATCACCTTCCGCTTCGGCCACGATGTGCAGCGGCAAGAAGCCATCCGACGCGGGACGACACCCGCCGCGCAAACCGACTCGGGTGCATCCGACCCCACGCCCAGCGCCTGATCCGATAACGCGACTTGCGTCTTGGCCTTACCCCGCCGATCCCTACAACCCGCACCACCCCACCCCGCACCCACTATTTCGCCGCGGCCAAAGCTTTCCGCGAATCTGCACCCACGGGAATCCCGATAATCACTCTGGATGTCGGTCGAACCCGGCTGACCGCCGGGGAAGGGAGATCCATGCGCCCGCGTTTGCTGCACACCCAACCCGCCTCATACCCTCCGGCCCCTCGCTTCGAAACCCTCGAAGCGCGGCAGTTATTTGCCGTGGACCTGGACGGGAGCCTCATCGCCCACTGGACGTTCGAGGACGCCGACCCGGCGGCTGCGCAGTTTGCCGACGTGTCGCCCGGCGGCAGCGACCAGCCCGCCACCCGCCGAGGGGATGCCGTCGGAGTCACGCTGGCCTAAGGCAACGGCGTCCTTCAGCTCGACGGCATCGGCGACTACCTCGCCGTCGCCAACTCCGCCGACATCAACTTGAGCGTCCACACCGAGCGCAGCGTGGCGTTCTGGTTCCGCGTGGACGATGCCTCGCTCACCAGCCGCAAGCAAGTCATCTACAAAGAAGGCGGGCCGAGCCGCGGCTTGGTGATCTATGTGTTCGACGATCAACTTTACCTCGGCGGGTGGAACGCGCCCGGCAGCGAGTCCGGCTGGGCGGGTACATGGCTACGCACCGCGGGCGTCGAGTCGGGACGATGGCACCACGTCGCGCTGACGCTGGATGGCCAAGCCACCACCACCCCGGCCGCGCTGTCGGGCTACCTCGACGGCCAACGCTTTGCCCAAGGCATCGGGTCCCAACTCTGGTCTCGCTCGGGCTCGATCACCATCGGCAACCACAGCGATAGCACCCGGTTCCACGACGGCATCGTCGGCACGCTCACCGCGGGCTTCGCCGGGCAACTCGACGACGGCCGGATTTACAACCGCGCGTTGTCGCCCCACGAAATCGAGCTCTTGGCCCGCGGCCCCGCCGTGGCCGTGGCCCGGCCCGCCGCCGCCCCGCCTCGCTTGACGGTTCACAGTGTGCAATATTCTCTCGCGCCCGCGGCGGGG
>CAYPCC010000036.1:13002-18495 GCA_964409095.1 uncultured Phycisphaera sp.
GGCGGGGATCGACACCGCCTCACTTTCGCCGCCGCCCCGGCTCAACGCCGAGCAAACCCCCGACTTCCCCGGCCTCGCCTTCTCCGCGACGCCCCACACCGCTCCACCGCGCGATGCCACTGCGGTGGCAACGCCTGATATGGAAATGATCGATCCTTGGAACGCGATGCCGCTGCCCCTGCAGCTTTGTGATCAGGTGTCGGCATGGCTAAACGAGTTGCACGGCGAGGCAGATCATCCGTCCGCGGTCGCGGATGTCGATCCCGACGCCGAGCGCTTGCGCTAAACTCTGCGGCATGAGTTCACCCTACCGCCCCGCCCAATCACGCTACACCGCCGTCCCCGAAAACTGGTTCCGCCGCTGCGGCAACACCGGCCTCATGCTGCCGGCGATCAGCCTCGGTTGCTGGCACAACTTCGGCGACGCCGGGACCGACCCCCGGAAGTTGCCCGAGGCCGAGTTTCACGCCAATGCCCAGGCCATGCTCTTCGCCGCGTTCGACCACGGCATCACCCACTTCGACCTCGCCAACAACTACGGCCCCGCTCCGGGCAGTGCCGAGCAGCGCGTCGGTAAGATTCTCCGTGAAGATTTCCGGGGGTATCGCGATGAACTGATCATCTCGACGAAAGCCGGCTACCGCATGTGGGACGGGCCTTACGGCGAATGGGGTAGCCGTAAGTACCTCCTCGCGTCGCTCGATCAGTCGCTGGATCGCCTGGACCTGGACTACGTCGATATTTTCTACTCCCACCGCCCGGACCCCGACACGCCGTTGGAAGAAACACTCGGCGCGCTCGACACCGCGGTGCGTTCGGGTAAAGCGCTCTACGCGGGCATCAGCCGCTACGACGGCCAGATGTCGCTTGAGGCTCTGCGCATCTGCCGGCGCGACGGCCTGGTCGTGCCGATCATCCACCAACCCAACTACTCCATGCTGAATCGCACCATCGAGCGCGACTTGTTGACGGTCGCCGACGATCTGGACATGGGGATCATCGCCTTCGGACCGTTGGCCGAGGGGCTGCTCACCCCCAAGTACCTCAATACCGTCCCCGATGATTCCCGCGCCAAGCAGGCTTCGGGCTCCCTGCAGGAAAAACGGATCACCTCTCAACTCGTGGCCAAGCTCAACGGCCTCAACGATGTCGCCGCGTCGCGGGGCCAATCGCTCAATCAGTTGGCCGTGTCCTGGTCGCTACGCAACCCGCGAGTGACCAGCGCGTTGATCGGTGCGAGTCGGCCGAGCCAGATCACCGAAAACGTGGAGGCTGCGCACAAGCTGGATTTCACGGCCGACGAGTTGTCCGCCATTGACACGCTGTTGGCCACCCCGTGATCCGGCGATTCATTTCACCGCTTGATAAAAATTCAAGGTGTGACGTAACGCCGACTCGTCACAGAAAAAGCGAGACGTGCCGAGCGGGGGCATGATGAAAGGCTCAAAGCCTTGCAGCGATGACATCGCCTCGATATCGAATGGGCGGTGCTCAGCCACGTCGTCCCATCCGATCGTCAGTATCCCGCCGGGCCGTAAACATCGACGAATCTGTTCGACCGCAGAGTTGGCGACCCGCTCATCATCGAGCCCCCAACCGATCACGCCGTTGAGCATGACCAAGTCAAAACGGTCAGCCTCAAAGTATGCATCGAGATGCTCGATGGAATCGATGACGTGTGATTTCGCGCCGTAACGCCTGCGGGCCGGATCGATCTCGATTGTGTGATACTCTTTGTGCCGGAAGATGGTTTGGTAATGCCATGTATACCAGTGACAGCCCACATCAAGAACACGACGAATATCGTCGCGCTCCACGAGATACGGAAAAATTTTAGATTCCAAAACCCGACGATCCTGCTCGTTGAGCTTCGGCCCCAAGCCGAGTATCAACAGCAAATCCCGCAGGTTGCGCCCCACCGACTTGATCATGTTTTTGACCACGCTTATGAAAACTCCAAGCCCCTCGGTCAACCGTTTCCGACGCGTACCGGTTGTCGATCATTTGAAATATACCCCAGAATAAGTCCCGGTCAAATCCCGTAGGCTTTTTTTTGCATAATGTTCGGTCGCATCCGCATGGGGCGGAGTCGCTTAGGCCGGGTCGTGGCCGCAGCCGCCCCAGGGGTGGCAGCGGGCGATGCGTTTGAGGCCGCGCCAGCCGCCGCGCCACGGCCCGTGCTTCGCCACGGCGTCAAGCATGTACTGGCTGCACGTCGGCTGGAATCGGCAGTACCCGCCCAGCCACATCCCCAGCGTCCCGCGATAGACCGCGACAAGCCCGTTTATCACGCCAACGGCGAATTGATTGGCGATTCGTTTCATCGAAAACTGTTACTAAATGCAAACGCTTTATCACTCGTCCAACCACGCCGCGACCTGCGGCGCGAAATACGTCAGGATCACGTCCGCCCCCGCCCGGCGGATGCCCAGCAAGCTCTCCATGATCACCGCCCGTTCATCGACCCACCCGCTTGCTGCGGCCGACTTGATCATCAGGTATTCACCGCTGACCTGATACGCCGCGACCGGCAGGTGCGTGTGCTCCCGCACCGCCCGCACCACATCCAAATACGGCCCGGCTGGCTTGACCATCAAAAAGTCCGCCCCTTCGTCCTCGTCCAACTCGACTTCCCGCAGCGCTTCGCGGATATTCGCCGGGTCCATCTGGTAAGTGCGTTTGTCGCCGGGGATCGGCTTGCCGCCCTCTTTCCGGGGGCGGGGGGCGGAATCGAGCGCGCCGCGGAATGGGCCGTAGTAGGCCGAGGCGTACTTGGCGGTATACGCCATGATCGAGACGTGGGTGTATCCCGCGTCGTCGAGCGTCTCGCGGATCGCGGCGACCCGGCCGTCCATCATGTCGCTGGGAGCGACGATGTCCGCGCCCGCCTCGGCGTGACACAACGCTTGCTTGACCAAGACCTCGACTGTCGCGTCGTTTTCGATGATGCCGTCGGCATTCACCAGCCCGTCGTGGCCGTCGGCCGAATACGGGTCCAGCGCGACATCCGTGATCACGCAGACATTCGGACGCGCTTGCTTGATCGCCCGGATCGCCCGCGGGATCAAGCCGTCGGGGTTGTACGCTTCCTCGGCCGCGTCGCTTTTGAACTCCTCATCGATCTTCGGAAACAGCACGACCTTGTCGATACCCAACCCCAGTGCCCGGCCAACCTCGCCGACCAATCCATCAAGCGACCAACGCTTCTGCCCGGGCAGCGAATCGAGGGCGACGTCGGCCGCGTCGTCGTGCAGAAACAACGGATAAATCAGTTGCCCCGCGTCGAGCCGAGTCTCGGCGACCATGGCCCGGATCGCGGGCGTGCGGCGGTTACGGCGGGGGCGGTGGGGCAAGTCCATACTCATCGCCTCATAATAGTGTGAAAAAGATCAACCGCTGAGGCGCTGAGGCCGCAGAGCTTGAAGCCAAAACACATGACTCATGCCTTAGCTAGGCGATCTGAGCGACTCGGCGATCTGAGCGACTCGGCGACTCGGCGGTTAAACCCGCGGGATCACACCACCGCGCCGAACTTGCGGGTGCGATGAGTGTAGACCTCAAACGCCTTGTCCAACTCGGCGACGTCGAAGTCGGGCCAGCACACATCCGCAACGTAGAGCTCGGCGTAGCTGAGCTGCCAAAGCAGATAATTGCTCAGACGCATTTCGCCGGCGGTACGGATGAGCAGGTCGGGGTCGGGGAGGCCGGCGGTGTAGAGGTGATTGCTGATCATGTCCGGCGTGATCGCGTCGGGGTCGAGCGTGCCGGCCTGGACCTGCTTGGCGAGGTTGACCACGGCGTCGGTGATCTCGGTCCGGCTGCCGTAGTTGAGCGCCAGCGCCATGGTGAGGCCGGTGTTCTGCTCGGTCATCGCGGCGGTCGCATCCAACTCATCCAACACTTCCGGGGGCAGGCCGTCGCGGCGGCCGACTTGAATGAACTTGACGTTGTTTTCCAAAAACATCGGGCGTTCGGAAACGAGGTACTCGACGTAGAGGTCCATGAGGAAGCTGACTTCCTCGTGGGAGCGGGTCCAATTTTCGGTGCTGAACGAGTAGAGCGTGATCGCTTCGAGGCCCAGGTCCGAGCAGTGGGTCACGATCGGGCGGACCGCCTCGGCCCCGGCGAGGTGGCCCTTGCTGCGGTTCATGCCGCGGGCGGTCGCCCACCGTCCGTTGCCGTCCATGATGACGGCGAGGTGGCGCGGCAAAGCCGCGTCATTTTTGATTTTGGATTGAGGATTTTTGGTTGAAGAATCCATTTCAAACGCTCAACTCTCACTGCCTTGGCAATCAAAAATCCTCATTCAACCATCAAAAATCACTTCGCTTCAGCGAAAGATACTTTGCGAGCGTTTCGGGCCAACGCTCACCATTACAATCGGCACGCCGAGGAAATCCTCAACAAACTTGAGGTACCCACGGGCGGCTTGGGGGAGCTTGTCGTACTCGGTGCATCCGGTCAAGTCTTCGGGGAAACCCGGCAGGGTTTCGTAGATCGGAGTCACCTGAGAGAGTACGCCGATGTCGGCGGGGAAGTTCGTGATCGGCTGGCCGTCGAGTTCGTAGGCGGTGCAGACCTTGAGTTCGGGCAGACCCGCGAGGACGTCGAGGAGCATGATCGCCAGGCCGGTCGCGCCGCTGACGGTGGCGGTGTATTTGAGGGCCACGAGGTCCAGCCAACCGGTGCGGCGGGGTCGGCCGGTGGTGGTGCCGTATTCGCGTCCGACTTCGCGGATGCGGTCGCCGGTGGCGTCGTCGAGTTGGGTGGGCATGGGTCCGCCGCCGACGCGGGTCTGGTAAGCCTTGACGATGCCGATGACGTTGGTGACGTGGTGGCCGGCGACGCCGGTACCGGTGTGGACGCCGAGGCTGGAGCAGTTGCTGGAGGTGACGTAGGGGTAGGTGCCGTGGTCGATGTCGAGCAGCGTGGCGTTTGCGCCTTCAAACAGGATGCGCTGGCCCTTTTGAATCCGTTCGTGCAACACGCCCGCGCCGTCGGTGAGGTGGGGGACGAGTTCTTTCGCCAACGGCTTGAGCCAACGGAGCAGCGCCTCGACCACGATCGGCGTGTGTTCCTGCCCGGCATACGCCGCCAACGCCGCGATCGTCGCATTCTTGATCGGGACGATGCGGTGGAGCTTGTGCTTGAGCGCTTCAAAATCGCGCAGGTCCGACATGCGGATCGCGGTGGACCGCAGCGCCTTGTCGGCATAACACGGCCCGATGCCCCGCCCCGTCGTGCCGATCCCCTCGATCGTTTGATCGAGCTCGTTGGGCATGACGTAGGCCGCTTCCTGCAACGCGTCCTGCACCTTGTGGTACGGCAGGACGACGTGAGCCCGGTCGCTGATGACGAAATTCTCGGGGGCGAGTTTGAGGCCTTGCTCGCGGAGGCCGGTGATTTCTTTGACGACTTGTTCGGGGTCGATGACGACGCCGTTGCCCAGCACGTTGAGCTTGTCGGGGTAGAGGATGCCCGAGGGGATCAGGT
>CAYPCC010000037.1:0-18059 GCA_964409095.1 uncultured Phycisphaera sp.
GGGTGCAAGGGGTTAATCGAAGGTCTCGATTGCTGCACTTGCTAAATTACTTTGGAAAGACATTCTCAAAGCGGCTCCGGCGGGTCGCTGGAGCAGAGTCTGCGACGCCCCGGACGAGTGATGAATCGCCATTCCGTGCCGTGATGGTTCCGAGGCTTCCCCGAGCGTGAGCCCCAGCCACCCGGTAATTTCGATGGCTTGGTGATGGCCAGCCCTACGTCTAGCGGGATGGTTTAGAATGGTGGAATGTCGAGGATCACGCTAAACGAGTTGGCCGAGCGGTTGGGGGCGGTGTTGCGGGGGGATGCTGAGGTTTTAGTATCGGGTTGCGGGGCGTTGGAGGAGGCGGGGGCGGGGGAGGTGAGTTTTTTGAATCATCCGCGGTATGCGCCGCTGCTGGCGACGACGCAGGCGGCGGCGGTGATTCTTTCGCCGGCGGACGCCGAGCGACCGAGCAACGGGACCGCCCTGCTGATTGCGGACGATCCATATCTGGCGTTTCGGCAGGCGATGGTGATTTTGCACGGGTTTCGGGCGCACCCGCCGGTGGGGATCAGTCCGCAGGCGTACCTCGACGAGACGGCGGTGGTCGGCGAACTCTGCACCCTGCGGCCGCACGCCTACGTCGCCCCCGGCGCCCAACTCGGCGACCGCGTGATCCTGTACCCCAACGTCTACGTCGGCAAGCGGGCTGTCATCGGCAACGATTGTGTGCTGCTCCCGGGCGTCTGCGTCTACGACCGCTGCGTGCTCGGCGACCGCGTCACCCTCCACGCCAACACCGTCATCGGCGAAGACGGCTTAGGTTATGTCACGGCGAAACGAAACGGCGGCGACGACGTCGTTCACCACAAAATCCCCCAAACGGGCATCGCCGTCATCGGCGACGACGTCGAGATCGGGGCCAACTGCAGCATCGACCGGGCGACGCTGGGCAGCACCGTGATCGGCGACGGGACCAAGCTGTCGAACAACGTCGTCATCGGCCACGGCGTGAAGCTCGGCCGACACAACATGATCGTCGCCCACGTCGGGATCGCCGGCTCGACCACCACCGGCGACTACGTCACCATGGGCGGCCAAGTCGGCCTCGCGGGCCACCTCAAAATCGGTAGCCGGGTCCACATCGCCGCCGACGCCAAAGTCATGACCGACATCCCCGACGGCGAAACCTGGGGCGGCACCCCCGCCACTCCCCTCTCCGACGCCAAGCGGTTAGTCCTGAATCAAAAGCGCATCCCCGACCTGGTCAAGCAACTCAAAGCGATGGAAAAACGACTTGCGGCGCTGGAAGCGGAGCTTGCCACAACGCGGGCGTCACCGTGAGTCCATTTATTCCATGATGACGTTTACCGGGTGCCGCACATCGCCGCTTTGGGGGGTGTGCGCGATTGCCCTGCGACGCTCCGCGCACACCGCCCAGAGCGGCGATGGGTGGCACTGGAATCCCCTGCCAACCGTGAAGCGTACGACCTGCTACGGACACGGCACCCCAAATGACAAAACCACGACACCGGGGTGCCGTGGTCGGTTTCAATCTGGGTTTGGCGTCGAATCGTCGAGACGATTCAGAAGCTGCGACGGACGTTGACGCTGCGGCCGGCGCTGCGTTTGCGGTTGAGGATCCGGCGGCCAGCGCTGGTCCGCATCCGGGCACGGAAGCCGAACTTACGGGCACGCTTGATGAGGCTGCGGCGTTTGGGGTAGTGGTTGGACATCGGGAACTCTCAGGAATAAGGGGATCGGGATGGGGGGGGCTGAATCCGTTAAGCCCCTGATTTTATTCGACTTGAAACAGGGTCGACGTGTAGGTCGCGTTGCCGCGGGCGTCGAGGGTTCGCACGGTGAGGGTGTGGCCGCCGGGCGAAAGGTTGCGGAGTGTAACGGACCAGGCCTCGGATGTCGAATCGTAGATCAGATCGTCCGGCAGCACGGGGGTGTATTGCTCGGCGTCGTCGAGGGCGTAGGCGACCGACTGGATCGGCGAATAGGCGTCGGCGGCGGTCGCGGTGATTTGGGCGGTGCGGCCGGTGACGTCGATCGAAAGTTCATCGACGGCGGGCGGGGTATTGTCGATCAGGACCGGGTCGGCGAGGCGGCGGGCGGTCAGGGCCATGTCGCCGGGGTTGTCCAGGCGGTCGTCGGCGGTGACGCGGAGGTGGTATCGGCCATCCGGCACCTTGCGGGTGTCCCACTCGTAGGACGTGTCGGTGAGGTCTTCGGCCAAGGGGAGCCAGCCGTTCGTGGTCGCGGCGGCGGGTTTGAATTCGAGGGTGTAGAGCAGCCGATCACCGTTGTCGTCGGCGGCCTCCCAGTTCACGCTCATGCTGGGGCTGGCGGGTTGATCGACGCCGGCGAAACCGGGGTAGGCGGCGGCTAGGCTGGAGAGCGACGGGCGGAGGTTGGGCGTGACGTAGGCGAGTTCGACCTTGCCGACGGTGGGCGTGGCGTTATCGCCGCGCGCGAGAGTGAGGCGGTATTGCAGGAACCTTGCCGGCGGCGAGTCGACGGAAAGTTCGTAAGGCTGGAGCAGCGGGTGGTCGGGCTGGAACGTGACCGCCTCGGCTTCCACCCACGGCGACCAGCCGGCGATGTCGGGATCGGCGACGTTGCCCGACCGCGTTTCGACAAGGACTTCGCTGCCTGACTCGAGCGCGACGGTCACAAGCATTTTGCCCCACAGGCTGACCTGCGTCGCGTCCATGATGTCGCTGGTGTAGACGCCCGACGCGGCGGTCGTTTCGGATATCGACAGCAACGCCGCGGGGTTAGAACCGCCCACAAGGATGCGTTCGCCATCGAGGGTCAGCGAAAGCAGCTGCTCGGCGTCGAGGTCGTTGAGGACGCTGGTCTCGCCGGCGGCGGGGTCGAGGCGGTAGAGCTGGCCTTCGCTGCCGGTACCGATGAGGATTTGGCCCTCGGGTTGCTGGACGAGTTTGAGGACGGCGACGGATTCGCGGAAGACTTCGCTGACGAAGCCTTGGGTGTCGATGCGGTACACGGCGTTGCCCGACTTGTCGCCGCCACCGGAAGCGGCGCGGGCGTTGCGGGTGGGGCGAGCTTTTGATGGACCGGCGGCGGGACCGGCGGCCACCTTGCCGGTTTTTCGGGCGGCGAGCAGGCGTTTGCGGACCTCGGCCCGCAAGGCGTCGAGTTGCTCAGGCGACGGTGGTCCGGCGGCTTCGATGACGTCGCCGGGGTCTTGGTTTGCCGCGTCGGTGTCACCGGTAGTTTCGGTGTCGGCGTCTGGGTCGGCCGAGGAAGCGGCTTGTTCTTCGTTGGGGGTCGCGGCGGCGGCGTCTTGCGCGGGGGCCTTGTCCAACGGCTGGGGCTCGGGGTCGATCGGCAGTTCGCCGGGCGGAACGGGCATCGCGTCGTCGGCGTCGGCTTCGCCGTCGGGCGCGGGTCGGCCGGTTTCTTCCTCGGCGGCGTTTTCCATCCGGCCGGGCCGGGCTTGCTCGGCATCGGCGGTGCCGACGTACACGCTGCCGTCGTCGGCGACCAGCAAGGCACCGATCTCGGGCTCGGCCGCGTCGTAGACGACGAACGCCGAGCCATCGGCGTCGAGACGGTAAATCAGCCCGTCGGTGTCGGTGCCGGCGTAGATCTCGCCTTCGGGGCCAGCCGCCAGGCAGAGAATGTTGGCCTGAGCGGTGTCGAGGAGTTCGGCGGTGTCGCCGTTGGCGTTGACGCGGAGGATTTTGCCTTCGGGGCCGGTGGCGAGGACCAGTTCATCGCCGCCGCCGCGGGTGGCCATGTCCCAAACGTAGCGCACGTCTTCGGGCAGCGGCATCTCACGCAGCACCTGACCGTCGGCGTCGTAAGCGACGATTTTGGCGGCCGCGCCGCTGAGCGCTGCGGTGACGAAGCCTTCGCTGGACGCGAGCAACGAGAACACTTGGTGGTCGGGCAGGTCGGCGAGTTCGGTGATCTCGCCCCCGACGAGTTTGAGCAGTTTGCCCGTCGGGCCGGCAGCGATGAAGGTCGTGTCGCCGACGACGGCCAGGTCGTAAATCACCGACACGTCCTCGGGCAGTTCGCCGAGGGTCTCGACGACGGTGGCGAGTTTGAGGTCGCCGAGGTTGGTGACGACGACGCCGTCGAGTTCGCCGGCCTCGAAGTCGGCCTCGGTCGAATGCGTCCAACGCTGGGGCTGGATCGCGTGGGCCGACGGCACGAGGCTACCAGCGAGGAGGGCCGAGGCGAGGAGCGAGCGAGTGAATCGTGGGGTGATAAACGTCAAGGGGGAGTCCTGAGGGGGCCGAATCGGCAGGAGGCCGCGGGCGGGCGGCGTTGAGGGACGAAGTAAGAATGAACAGTTAAGGCTAATCGACAACAACCCGCAGCGGCAAGACGATTTCACCTTCGATCAGTTGGTCGGCCGTGAAGGTGGCTTCGGCAAAGCGGGGATATGGCATCGTCGTCGAAGACGCGGTTGAACCGAGCAGCATCGCTCGGCTCGAAGGCAAGTCGCTCATCGCTTGCCCCCCCACCGCGATGCCCGGCGTCTGCAGCGGCAGGCCGACGTAGATCGTTTGCCGATCCACATCGGCCAGGGTTTGCAGCGCATCGAGCAAGTCGTCCGCATCGTCGATGTCGGAGAGCTGTGGGTTGGCTGCGGTCATGCGGTAGCCGTACGACCCGGCATCGCTGATGAGCAGTTGGTACTCACCCCCGGCCAAGTCGGTGGGCAGCGTGAAGGGCAGCGTCCGGATGAACGCCGGGCCATCGAAGGGCTGGAGCAGCAACGAAATATTCACCGTGTCGCCGGGCTTGGCGATGCGCTGGTCGAGCGTGGCCGAGACCATGGAGGCGACGTGGATCCCGTCTTCGACCACGATCGACAGGTCGGCCGACTCGAGTTTGAGCGGCTCGAAAGGGTTTTGCATCATCGCGGTGATCGGCGGGAGCATATCGAAGATCAAGCCGTTCATGCCTTGGCCCGCAAGGAGACTGTCGAGGGCGAACGTCCGGCCGCCGGTGAAGGTGAGCGTGCCGGTGGTGCGCATCGTGTGCAGCACCGGCGGGGCTTGCACGGCGGTGAGGCTCCGGGCGGTCACGGCCGCGAGGATGCCGGGCGTGATCAGAAAATCATCGACGATTTGATAGTTGTAATCCCGCACCGGCTGGTCCGGCAGCGCGATCTTG
This sequence comes from uncultured Phycisphaera sp., assembly GCA_964409095.1. Taxonomy (GTDB): domain Bacteria; phylum Planctomycetota; class Phycisphaerae; order Phycisphaerales; family Phycisphaeraceae; genus Algisphaera. The sequence goes on from CAYPCC010000037.1 coordinate 5,149, forward strand.
ATCGAGACCGGCGAAGCGATGTACGCCAAGTCGTCCACGCCGGCGACCGCGCTGGCTTCATCGCGGACGATGCTGCCGACGATGTCGAGGCTGCTGGCGAGTTTGAAGCTGATCGGTTGGCGCGAGACGACAAAGTGTGTGTAGCCCGTGGCCATCGGCATCCGCGACGAGCCGACGCCGTTAATTGCGTGGCCGAAGCCCAAGACCGTGCCGTCGGGCAAGACATCGGTCACGGTACCCGACGCGTTGAGGTCCAGATCGCCGAACGCCAGCGGGATGCTCAGCACGCTGCCGGGTTCGAGTTTGACGCGGGCGGGGTCCACGTTGCTCGGTGGGGTGCCGGCCACGGAAGTCACCGGGCTGGACATGACCGAGATGCCCGCGGGTTCGAGCAGCGGGCCGATGAGCGCCGCGACCTGGGCGTTGCCCAACGCCATCGGGAGGCTAAGCGGGTAGGCGTTGGGGTCGGACTCAGAACGCATCCCCATCGGCCGCAAGGTTTGCGGGTCGGTGTTCGAAAACAGGGTGCGCGTTTTGAGGCGGGGTGATTGATCCAGCAGATGTTGTACCGCGTCGAGCCCAAACCGGCCGTGCCGCGGCGTGTCGCTTTTGTCGGCCACAGCCTGCAACGTGGCGAGCGATCGCTGCATCGTGCCTGGCGGCGCACGGTGGGCTTGGCCTTCGGCTAAGTCTTCTGCAACCGCGCGGCCGCCGACTTCGCGCATGTACTCGATCGGCTGCACGCCCACCAAACACACGTTGACCCCCAAGTAGCCGAAGGCAAACGCACCGATCAACCGGCCGCCTTCGCCAAGGGTTTGCGCTTCGCCCTCGTCCCAGAGGTACATCGGCGAGCCGGACATGCCCTGCACCGGCCCGCTCTTGGCCATGCGTTCATCCGGGCAGATCACCCAGATCGTGCCGCGCTTGGCGGACGAGTCGCTGATGACGCTGACGACTTCGATATTGAACGGCTCGATGCGGTCGCCGTGGAACACGGTCTTGCCGTAGCCCTTCATGCCGACTTTGACGTCGTCGAGCGCGAGGATCGGCGTCGGCTGAGCCTCGGCGAGTTCGGGGGCTTGGGCGTGGACCCGCGGGGTCAAGGTCGAGAACGCCAGCCACGCCCCGACCAGAACCAACATCCGCCGCATGGATTGAGTTTGCATAGATTGGAAGCCTATTCGCCGAACAAACCTTTGACAAGTAGGTCGGACTATCTAATATTTATTCTACGCTGTCACCACGGCCGATCGCCGCGTGATTCAAAGCATACCCGGCTCGTGCTGAACGTAGTCTATCGCTTTGCGCACGACCGAACCACCGTCGCGCCACCGTGCTTCTGTTGGACGTATTTTTTACACGCCCAGCGTTTCTCAAAGTTCACCTCAGGTCCGCGCGATGCCCGAACAATCCCAACACGTCCTCGGCTATCTTTTCAGAAACGCCGACCTGCTCGAAGAAGCGTTGACCCATGCCTCGCTCGCTGACGATCGGCGAAATTCCAACGAACGCATGGAGTTTCTCGGCGACGCGATCCTGGGCTACGTCGTCTGCGAATACCTCTACCAAAACTACCCCGATCTGCTCGAAGGCGACATGACCAAGATCAAGTCGGCCGTGGTCTCCCGTCGGGTGTGCGCCGAGATCACGCTGTCGATCAATCTCGACGGCTTGCTGAATTTGGGTAAGGGGATGGCGGGTCGACCCACGCTGCCGTCGAGCGTCGCCGCCGCGGTGTTGGAAGCGATCATCGCGGCGATCTATCTCGATGGCGGGATGGAAGCCGCCCGCGAGTTTGTCGTTCGCCACGTCGAGCCGTACATCCACGAAGCCGCCGCTTCGACGCACCAGCAAAACTTTAAGAGCGTGTTGCAACAACTTTCGCAGAAACTCTTGCCCTGCAATCCGATCTACATATTGCTCGACGAGAAAGGCCCCGACCACGCCAAGGCGTTTGAGGTCTGCATCGAGATCGAGGGCCGGCGTTTTAGTTCGGCGTGGGCCAACTCCAAGAAGCAAGCCGAGCAGCAAGCCGCGCTCAACGCGCTGACCGAACTCGGCCTCGCGTCCGAAGACGGCGACGGCGTCGTCCATTTGGCCGACGCCGATTCCCTCCCCGAGACGCTGGACCTCTCGCGGCCCGAAGCCGACCCGATTTAAGCCACAATACGCTACTCGCGCTGCATTCGTATCGCTGCTAAAGTCAAGCCGACGGCGGGCCTATGCTCACTGCCACCTTAAGGGAACTCTTCAATGTCGAAATCAATTGCGTGGGGTATTTTAGGTGCCGGGAACATCGCCAAAGCGTTTGTACATGGGGCCAGCGGACTGACCCATAGCCGGGTGGTAGCGGTGGGGAGTCGATCGGCCGAGAAGGCCCGCGCGTTTGCGGAAGAAACCGGGCTGGCCGATGCCGCTTGTCACGGCAGCTACGAAGCCTTGCTCGCCGACGACGCGGTCGATGCGGTATACATCGCCACGCCGCACCCGATGCACGCTCACTGGGCGATCATGGCCGCCGAGGCGGGCAAGCACATCCTGTGCGAAAAGCCCGCCGCGCTTAACCACGCCCAGACCATGGCAATCCTCGAAGCCGCCCGCGCCCACGGCGTCTTTTTCATGGAAGCGTTCAAAGACCGCTGCCACCCGCAAACCCACAAACTGCTCGAACTCATCCGCGACGGCGTGATCGGCGAACTACGCATGGTACGCGTCGCCTTCGGATTCAACGGCGACGCCTGGGGCCTCGCGCCCGATAGCCGGCTACTCGACCCGGTGCTCGGCGGCGGGGGCATCCTCGACGTCGGCGGCTACGCGGTGGAGTTTGCGAGGCTCTTGGCGGGGGCCGGTGCGGGACAACCGTTTTTGACGCCGACGCAAGTCAAGGGTTCGGGCCACCTCGGCGACACCGGCGTCGATGAATGGGCCGCCGCCACCCTGACCTTCGACACCGGCTTCATCGCCGAGGTCGCCACCGGCATCAAGGCCCAACTCCAAAACACCTGCCACCTCGTCGGCTCCAAAGGCACGATCACCCTCCCCGACCCCTGGCTCAACCGCCGCGACGGCGCGGAAACCGGCAAGATCTTCCTCCACATCCACGGCCAAGACGAGCAAGTCCTCGACATCCCCGCCACCCACAGCAGCTTCGGCTACGAAACCCAGGTCGCGGCCGAGGCGATCCTCAAGGGTCAATCCGAGGCCGACGCCCCCGCCATGACCTGGGCCGACTCGCTCAGTCAAGCGCAAACCCTCGACGCCTGGCGGCAGCAAATCGGCCTGACCTACCCCCACGAAACGCCCGAGGGTTTCGCTTCGCCCCTCAACGGCCGCCCCGCCAAGCCGCTCGACGGCCACCCGATGACCTACGGCCAAATCCCCGGACTCGATCGCCCGGTCTCCCGCTTGGTTATGGGCTGCGACAACCAAACCAGCTTCCCCCACGCCGCCGTCATGTTCGACGACTTCGTCCAACGCGGCGGCAACACCTTCGACACCGCCCACATCTATGGCGGCGGCCGGATGGAAAAACTCTTGGGCCAATGGATCGCCAGCCGCGGCGTCCGCGATGATCTGAACCTCATCGTCAAGACCGCTCACACCCCACGCTGCACCCCGGACCTGCTCAGCCAAGACCTGATGGTATCGCTCGAGCGTCTGCATATCGATCACGCCGACATCTACATCATGCACCGCGACAACCCCGAGGTGCCCGTCGGGGAGTTTGTTGACGTACTGTCCGACCACGTCGACCAAGGCCACATCACCGTCTTCGGCGGCAGCAACTGGGGCGTCGATCGCTTCGCCGCCGCCAACGACTACGCCAAAGCCCACGGCAAAAAACCCTTTAGCCTGATGAGCAATAACTTCTCGCTCGCCCGCATGATCAACCCCGTTTGGCCCGGTTGCGTCGCCGCATCGGAGCCCAGCATCCGCGCGTATCTCATCGAACATCAGATCCCCAATCTTGCTTGGTCGAGCCAAGCCCGTGGCTATTTTGTGTCCCGAGAGGCGACCGGCCGAGTCGGTGCGTGGGATCACGACAACGCCTGGGACTCCGCCGAAAACCGCCAACGCCGTGAGCGTGCGTTCGAGTTGGCCCAGAAGTACGGCGTCACCGCGATCAACATCGCCGCCGCCTATGTCCTGCATCAGCCGTTCCCGTCGTTCGCCCTCATCGGCCCGCGGGTGCTTCACGAAACCGTGACCTCGATGCCGGCGCTGGGTATTCAACTCACCGAAGACGAGATGGCCTATCTCGATTTGCGTGATTAATGGACCTTGCGGATAGGGCGTTGGCGAAGCAGCGAGCTAACCTATAGCCATGCGTCGCCCCGCACCCGGTTACGGATTCAAACTCGCCGCGTCCCTCGCGGTCGCGGCGGTCATCGTGGTGCCGTTGGCCGCCGTGGGCACCAGCGTTGCCCGGCGGCACCTGACGCTCAACCGTTTGGCCAGCCCCGACCCGGTGCTGCGTGAACGCGCTTTGAATGTCTTGATCCGCGAGGCCGCCCACGACCCGCGTTGGCTTGATGGCGTCGTGCAGCGCCTTGAGCTGATGCCCGGCGACGCGATCTTGCCGCTGGTCAACGCGGTGGAATTGGCCCAGGTGCAAGACACCCAAGCCTTTCATGCCGCGCTGGCCGACCAATATCCACGGCTCACCGATGCGGTTTTTCTGTCTGTAACCTCGGGTGTGGATCCCACGGATGAAGCCCAAACACGGGCCGTGATCGCCGAGGCGATCGTGCGTCTGCGTGCCGCTGTCGATGCGGCGGGGCGTGAGCCATGGATCGCGTTGCTCGATCGGTGCCGGGCGTGGAAGACGCCGCCCGTGCCGCTCGAAGTCTACGCCGATTGGCTCGCCCGTGGCGTCGAGGCCGAGCTGCCCGCGCTGCGGGTCCACACCGCCCATCGGCTGGGCGACCTGCCGATCCATCAGCCCGACATGGACGGCCGACTCGTCGCCGATCCCCTGCGTCGTCTGCTCAGTGACCCCGACGCCGCGGTCCGCGCCGCCGCCCTCCAAGCCATCGCGGGCTATGCCCTTCGCCATCCGGACTACCTCAATGACATCGAACAAGCCACGGCCGACCCCGATCCGGGGATCAACGCTTGGGCGAAGCGGCTCATGCGTATCGCAACGCAAGATCGCGCGTCGATCCACCCGATGCCAGCGGGCCACGCCGTAACCCCTCCGCTACCACTTGACGCGACCCGCGATTGGCTGGCCTTGCTGCTTTATCTGGACGCGCAGCCGAGCGCTTCGGTTGATATCACCTTGGACGACACGATGCCTCATCACGTCCGTATCGCCGCGACGCGCGCGGCGCGCGAGGCCCAACCGCAATGGCTGCTCGACACGATGCGTGTCAACGACCGCTCCGCCCTCCGCGATGTCGCGGCGCTGACGCTCGCTTGGCGCTTTATGCCCGATGAACTCGAACCGTTCATCCTGGATCTCCTGCAAGACCACGACCCCCAGGCCCGGCTTTCGGGGGCGGTGCTGTCGGGCCTCACCGGCCGCGCTGCCGACGCAGTGGAAGCCGCCCTACCACGAGAACGCAAAGAAGCTGCCAAGATCGTCATGCAGGCCGCGCTCTGGATGCAAGGCCAACGCCCCGAACTCGACGGACAAATCGAGGCCATCCTCGGCCACGGCTACGACTCTCCCGACTCAACCTTGTTGTTGGCCATGCTCCACGCCGGCGAAAGGCGAGCGGTCCTCGATCGGGTTTTGAGCTTTGGCAACTCATATTCGATGAGTCCTACGGCCAGCGATACGCCGGCCGACGTCCCCATTGTTTTCAGTCGTGGGCCGTTACGCACCGAGCGCTGGTCGCGGGTGCTGAATCACTATCTCCCCCCCACCGCCCCGCGTTTGCCGCTAGACGGCGATGATGAGGCTTTTGCCGAGCGGCTCGCCGACCTCAAGGCGTGGCACACCCTGCACCGGTTTGAATAAAACCACGCCGCAGACAACCCCTGCGGCACACGATTAACCCCTAAAACAAAGCGGTTTGCGGCGATCAACCGACTCAAACCCGGCGGCTTTGTCCTATGAGATGAGCCCCGTATGACCCACACCCCGGCTCGCTTTGGAGATCGCCATGAATGATTCACCAACGTCCCCCCGTCCCGCGTGCCGCAGGCTTCTGCTCGTCGGCGGCCTGCTGATCGGCTCGCTCGCCCTCACCGGCTGCGCCAACGACCGCCACACCGGCGCGGTCATCGGCGGCGTCGTCGGCGCGACCATCGGCTACGTCATCGCCACCGAATCCGACTATCACGATCGCCACGACTACGAACGCCACCCCCAACAATCCGGGCACGGCGACTATCGTCACCATCCGCCCCCGCCCCGCGACCCGTACTGCCGATAAACCCGCCCCGCTGCGATCAATCCGCGAGTGCGATCCCTTCGCTGGTCAAGAAAATTTTGCACCAGTCACGAACCTCGTCGCGCACCCGCACAAACGTCGGCCGCATCTCGTCGGCCGTGAGCTTGCCCGTCTTGTCGTCGGGGTCATCGAAAGCGTGGTGGATCGTGCGCTTGGCTCCGGGGAACACCGGGCAGGCTTCGCTGGCGTGGTCGCAGACGGTGATGACCGCGTCGAACGGCTGGTCGAGGTATTGGTCGAGGTGGTCCGACGAGTGGGCCGAGATGTCCACGCCCGCTTCGCTCATCACGTCGATCGAAATCGGGTGGACGCCTTTGGGCTTGGTCCCGGCCGAGAACACCTCGACCGCGTCGCCGCCGAGGTGGGCCAGCCAGCCGTGGGCCATCTGCGAGCGGCAGCGGTTGGCGGTGCAGAGGACGAGGTAGCGTTTGCGTTCGCTCATGGGGGTGAGGGTTCCGGGGGGTTTAGCTCCACGCCGGGTCGTAGGCGTTGGGGTCAGGGTCGGGATCGGGATCGGGTCGGCGGTCTTCGAGGACCGGGATATTCGGTAATGCTTCGATAAACTTTCGGCCGTAGGGCCGGGTCATCATCCGACTATCGAGAACGATGACCTTACCCGTGTCTTGTTTAGAACGGATGAGTCGGCCGAAGCCCTGCTTGAATTTCAACACCGCCTCGGGCAACGAGTAGTCGGCAAAGGGGTTCCCGCCGCGGGCTTTGATGCGTTCGGTGCGGGCTTCGATCAGGGGGCGGTCTGGGACGACGAAAGGCAGCCGGGTGATGACGACGCAGCGCAGCGCATCGCCCTGCACGTCGACGCCCTGCCAGAAGCTGTCGGTGCCCAGCAGGACGCTGCGGTGGTTCTGCTTGAATTCGTCGAGCATCGCGGTGCGCTGCATGCCTTCGCCTTGGACGAGGATGGGCATGTTGCGTTGGAGGAGGCGAGGCCGAATCCAGTCGGCGGTGCGTTTGAGCATCGCGTAGCTGGTGAACAACACGAACGCCCCGCCGTCGCTCTCGTCGAGGTGTCGCAGGAGCGTGGGCATCGCGGCGTCAAAAAAATCGCGGGCCCCGGGGTCGGGCAAATGGCGGGCGACGATCAGTTCCGCTTGCCCCGCATAGTCGTACGGCGACCCGAGCAGGAGGGTCGTCGCCTCCACGCAGCCGAGGCGCTGCTTGAGATGCGAAAATGCGTCGTTTTTATTCTTCTGCGGCGTCGGTGCGGTCGCGGTTTTACGGCCGCCGGTGGCGAGCGTCGCCGAGGTCATCACCACCGGCAACGGGTCGCCCTTACTGGTCTTGGTCTCAAACAGCCGTTGTTTCATCAGCGCCCCGACCTCGATCGGCGAGCTGCACAGCTTCACCCGGTCGTACCGCCCCCGCTTGGTCACTTCGACCCAGTACACGCTGTCGGGCACGGTCTGATTCACCAACGCCTTGATCGTGTCGCCCATCGACTGGGCGCGGTCGGCGTAGCCCTGAATCTCCATCCGGTCGTCTTCGGTGTCCAACGCATTCTTGACCCGCAGCAGCATCAACGCCAACTCGTGCAACAGCGGCGTGAGCGGATTACTGATCGGCTGCGGCTCACGGATCCGGCCGTTGCCTCGGCCATATTGTTCGTTCCAGACCATCAGTTCATCGAAGAAGTTTTCCCCGGCGGTGTAGGCTTTTTCGAGGGCGAGCACGGTGTTGTTGAACAGCCGAATGTCGATCTTGCTTTGGAGCGACGGCAAGACGCCGCGGTGGCGCTTGGCTTGGTAGAGGCGCGAGAGCAGGTAGCCGACTTGGAACTTGGTGACGCTGAGGCCGAAGTGGTCGCTGGCGACATCTTCGATCGTGTGGGCCTCATCCAGGATCACCGCGTCATACGGCGGCAGGATCGCATAGCCCCCGCCGCTCTCGGCCCGCAGCGCGAGGTCGGAGAAGAACAACGCGTGATTCACCACGAGCAAGTCCGCGTTCATCATCCGCCGTCGGGCGCTTTGGTAGAAACATTCTTTGTAGGTCGGGCAGCGCTTGCCCATGCAGTCTTCGCTGTCGCTTTGGACGTCGTTCCAGACGCCGGGCGCTTCGAGTTGGGGCAGGCTGGCGAGCGAGCCGTCGCCGGTCTCTTTGGACCAAGCGACGATGTCGCGGATCGTGCGTTCTTCGGACGACTCATCGAACAACGAGGCTTTGCGTTCCCACGTCCGGTTCATGCGACGGATCGACACATAATTCCCCCGGCCCTTTACCAGCACCGCGGAAAACTCGTCTCCTCCACCCCCGGAAGCATCCGTCACCCCCGGTAGGATCGCCTGCAGCAGCGGGATGTCTTTCTGGATGATCTGCTCCTGCAACGCGATCGTGTGCGTCGAGATAATCACCCGGCGTTTCTGCTCGGCCCCGCGTTCCCCGGCCCGCAAAATGTGCGCCACGGCGGGCAGCAAATACGCAAACGATTTACCCACGCCCGTGCCGGCTTCGACCATGAGCGGTTCGCCGCCGTCGAGCGCCTGTTCGACGGCTTCGATCATGGCCAGCTGCTCGGGCCGCTGTTCGTAACGGTCGCCCAGCCGACGGGCGATCGGCCCGTCGGCGGCGAGGATGGAAGCGGGGTTAAACGTCACGCCGAGATTGTACCGACCAGCCCCCGGACGTTATTTCCTCGCGGGCCGTATTGAGCAGTACATCGCGCTACGGGGCTGCAGGAGCGACGGTGTCCACCACTTCGCCGAGCACCGGGGACAGGTCGATCGCCCACGGCAAGACGATTTGGTAGCCCAGCAGCAGCACGACGATGCAAATCAGCGAGACCAGCCCGCCGGACGACAAAAGCGCCGAGGCGGGGATCCTGCCGGTGGCAAACGCGATCGCGTTCGGCGGCGTCGAAACGGGGAACGCCATCGCAAACGAACACGCCAACGCGGTCATCACCGTGAGCTGCACGGCGAGCGTGACGCCCGCGTCGGTGTCGGGGTTGGACAGGCCGATGGCGATGACCATGGGGACGAGCACGTTGGCGGTCGCGGTGTTGCTCATGAACGTGGACATCCCCACGCTCAGCGCGACGATGATCACCGCCAGCCACGCGCCCTGCAATTCGCCAAACGGCATCCCCGCGATCACGTCGATCAACCCCGAGACTTCCATCGCCTTGCCCAGCGATAGCCCGCCCCACATCAGGATCAAGACGTTCCAGTCGATCGAATCGACGTCGCGCTTTTCGAGCACACCCAGGGCCGTCAGCGCCGCAGCGGCAAGCAGCGCCACCGCCGCCGAGCTGAGGCCGATGCCCAGAATCCCGCTGAACACCCAGAGGAAGATGGCGCTGCCCAGGATCAGTAGCGTCATCCGCCCTTTCCACGAGATCGGGTCAACGGGTTTTTCGACCTCGGGCAGCTTGACCCCCGGATTAGGCTTAAACATGACCAGCAGCAACCCGCCCGCCACCGCGATGAGGATCAGCGCCAGGGGCACGGCCATGATCATCCAGTCGATAAAACCCAGCCCCAACTCGGGGAACTTTTGTTGCAGCGCCGCCATGGCCACGGCGTTGGGCGGCGTGCCGATAGGGGTGCCGATGCCGCCGATGTTGGCCCCGAACGGAACCGCGAGGATGACGGCTTTGTGGAACTGATCGTCCTCGGGTAGCGCTTTCACCAACGGCGTGATAATCGCGATCATCATCACCGCGGTGGCGGTGTTACTCATCCACATGGAGAAAAACGCCGTGATCAGCATAATCGCAAAGATCAGCGTGCTGGGCCGACGGGCGAAAGGCTTCAGCAAGCGGGCGGCGATTTTTTTGTCCAGGCCGTGCTTACTGACCGCCGCCGACAAGAGGAATCCGCCCATGAACAGGATGATGATGCCCGAGGCAAAAGGGAGGATGAACTCCGAGGAACTGGGCAAGTCACCCAACGTCTTGCCGCTGCGTGTGGAGAATTTGGCCGCCATGCCGCCGTCCCCGGCGAGAAACACGATCTGCAGGCCGATGATCATCAGGCTCGTGGCGTAAAGCGGGATGATCTCGGTGGCCCAGAAGATGACCGCCACGACAAAGATCGCGCACGTCCGCCGCGGCAGTTCGTCGATGCTGCCCGGCAGGCCGAAGTAGACGCCTACCGCCGCGGCGGCGGATAAGAGGATGATGTACCAACGTCTGCGATCACTCATCGTTGCTTCCTTACTGCATTGGCCGCGTGGTTTTGAGTCGACGGCGTAGCGCAAGCGACCCGCAAGAGACTACCAAATGTAGACCTTGGCTTTTACCCCTAGTGTGCTCCGGCGGCGGCGGGCAACTCGGCCGGGGTGGCGAGGGTGGATGTGGTCCCCGCGTGGCCCACTTGATCGAGGTCGATCAACCGCGGCATCACGAATTGGTAGCCCATCAGCATGACCGCGATGCAGATCGCCGAGGTGACCGCCCCGACGCGGATCATTTGGATGGCGGGCACCTTGCCGGTGCCGAAGGCCACCGCGTTGGGCGGCGTGCTCACCGGCATGGCCATCGCAAAGCTCGACGCCAACGCGACCAAGATGGCGATCTGCACCGCGTCACCCGGCGGCGCGATCGCCACCGCCACGGGAACCAGAATCGTCGTCGCCGCAGTGTGGCTCATAAACGTGCCCAGTGTCACCGCGATCAGGGCGATGACGATGCCCAGCCACGTTGCGCTGAGCGAGTCGAACGGAAACGCGGCGACCAGGTCCACGCCGCCGGTGACCTGCAACGCCGTGCCCAGCGACAGCCCGCCCCACATCAGAATCAGCACGTTCCAGTCGATCGAGTCCACGTCTCGTTTTTGCAGCACCCCCAAGGAGGTGAGCGCGGCCGCGGCCAGCAATGCGACCGCCGCCGAGCTCAAGCCCGTGAGTTCCCCGGTGATCCACAACAAAATCGCCAGCACCAAGATCATCAGTGTCAGCCGGCCGCGCCAATCGATTTTTTCCTTGGGCTTTTCGATCGTGGGCAATACGAGGCCCTTGCCCGGCTTGAAGAAAAGCAGCAACATGAACCCCGCGACAACGCACAGCACGATCGCCAACGGCACCGCCATCATCATCCATTCGACGAACCCGACCTCGAAGCCGTACTCGCGCAGTTGGGCGAGGGCGATGGCGTTGGGCGGCGTGCCGATCGGCGTACCGATGCCACCGATATTCGCCCCCATCGGCACCGCGAGGATGACCGCCCGGTGGTAGGCATCATCCTCGGGCAGCATTTTGACCAGCGGCATGATGATCGCCAGCATCATCACCGACGTGGCGGTGTTGCTCATCCACATGCTGAAGAACGCGGTAATGAACAACACCGCAAACACCAACGTGTACGGATTGCCCGAGAACGGCCGAAGGAACCGCGACGCGATGGCCTTGTCCAGGCCGTGCTTGCTGACCGCCGCCGACAGGAGAAATCCGCCCATGAACAGGATGATCACGCCGGACGAAAACGAGTCGAGAAAAACTTTATACGACAGCTTGACGTCTTCGGGGATCGGGCTGATGCCCGGCAGGATGTCAGCCGCCCCGCCTTTGTGCGCGAGAAATACGATCTGCATCCCGATGATCAGCAACGACGTGGCGTAAAGCGGGATGACCTCGGTCGCTCAGAAAATGACCGCCACCAAAAAGATCGCGATCGACCGACGAGCCAGTTCCGGCACAGCGATCGACCGCTCGCCCGACCCCAAGGTCTCGGGCAAGAAATAATACACCGCGGTAGCTAATACGGCCGAGAGCAAAATAATCAACCAACGCTTCCGATCGGTCACCGGAGACTCCTTGGCGGGACGCCAAACCTGCGGGGGCCAGCCGCGGGGTGGGGGGATGAACAGGCGGGGGCAGCAATCTGTTCGTGGCCCGATGGCTTGCTGCGACGACGAGATTAGGGCATGGCCAAAACATTTCAAGCGGTACCGGGTCGGTGCGGTTTACGGGCTTCTCGCGTGGGATTCACCGGGCGTTCATGCCGCTGGGCTGCTATGGTGGCTCATACAAGAACGGAGTATTTTCCCTCTTTCAGAAAGACCCCGCCATGATCCAAGCCTACGCCTCGACCGACGCTGGCAAGCCCTTTGAAACTTTTGAATACGACCCCGGCGAACTCGGACCCGACGGCGTCGAAATTCAAGTCACTCACTGCGGCGTCTGCCACAGCGACCTGTCCATGCTCGACAACGAATGGGGCATCACCGCTTACCCGTTCGTCGGCGGGCATGAAGTCACCGGCAAGATTGTTGCGCTGGGCGAGCACGTCCCGGCCGACAAACTCCAAGTCGGCGACACCGTCGGCCTGGGATGGTTCAGCGAATCGTGCATGCACTGCCGAAGCTGCCTCCACGGCGACCACAACCTCTGCCTCAACGACCCGCAGCAAACCATCGTCCATCGCCACGGCGGCTTTGCCGACAAGGTGCGCTCGCATTGGGCGTGGGCCACGAAACTGCCCGATGCCCTCGACCCGGCCAAGGCCGGCCCACTCTTCTGCGGCGGCATCACCGTCTTCAACCCCATCGTGCA
>CAYPCC010000038.1:0-379 GCA_964409095.1 uncultured Phycisphaera sp.
CAGGCGTACGGGCTCCGTGTGCCGACCGCAGCCGTCGTCGAGTCCGCGACGGCCTCCGCCGCTGCCCCCTCGGCGGGGACGACGCCGCTGCCCAACCCCGCCGCCAACGCCGCGGCCCCCAAACCGCCGAGCACAAAGCCGGTGAGCATCGCCCCCTTCTCCGCCAGCCGGCCGCCGAAAATCCACAGCACCAACCCCACCACCAGCGCGACCCCAAGCAACACCGTCCACGCCGCGGGCATCGCCTGCATCAGCTCGGCAAAATTCTGCGGCTCAACGGCCTGACCCATGTCGTTCTCGGGCATCGCGATCACCTCGCCTTTCTCCGTAAAAACCATCTTTACCCTAGCGTATCCAGGCGGGTTCCCGAAACCCAGCG
>CAYPCC010000038.1:389-1193 GCA_964409095.1 uncultured Phycisphaera sp.
CAAGTTCGCTACGTTATCGACCCCAGCCCAACCCCAGCCCCAGCCGCGTGGTTCGCAGTCGGTACAATCTTGGCCGATGCCCAAGGATGTTCCTCAACCCGCGCCGTCGATCGACCCCGACGCCCAGGATCAGGCCCAGCGTGACCTGGCTCCGCTGCGGGCGAGGATCGATGCGCTGGACGAAAAAATCATCAAGCTGCTGAATGAACGCGCGATGATCGTGATCGAGGTCGGCCACGTCAAACGCGCCGCGGGCGAGGCCGTGCCGATCTACGCCCCCGACCGCGAGCAAGCGGTGATGCAGAAAATCCGTAGCGCCAACGCCGGCCCGCTGCCCGACGCCTGCGTGCAGGCGATCTGGCGCGAGCTGATGTCCGGCAGCTTCGCCCTCGAACGGCCGCTGCGCATCGGCTACCTCGGCCCGGCCGGAAGTTTTTCGCACCTGGCCGCCCGCAAAAAATTCGGCGCTTCGGTCGATTACGACGAACTCACCGACTTCCCCGCCATCTTCGACGAGGTCGCCCGCGGACACGTGGATTACGGCCTGATCCCCATCGAAAACTCAACCCACGGCGGCGTGACCGCCAGCCTCGATTGCTTCCTCGACACCCCCGTCAAGATTGCCGCCGAGGTCCGTATTGCGATCCACCACAACCTGCTGTCCCGCCAACCGCTGGCCGAGATCAAGCGGGTGTACTCCCACCAGCAGGCGCTGGGGCAGTGCCGACGCTGGCTGTCGGCGCAGCTGCCGGGGGCTGAGCAGATTGCGACGGTATCGACGTCGCAGGCCGCGGCGCTCGCGGC
>CAYPCC010000038.1:1203-17677 GCA_964409095.1 uncultured Phycisphaera sp.
CGCGGCGGCGGAAGACGGGGCCGCCGCGATCGGGTCAAGTCTTGCCGCCCAGCTTAACGACGTGCCGATCCTGTTCGACAACATCGAGGACAACCCCAACAACGAGACCCGCTTTTTCGTGATCGCCCGGCAGAACGCCAAGCCCAGCGGCGATGACAAAACCTCGATCCTCTTCACCACCGAGCATAAGGCCGGGGCGTTGACCGATGTACTCAACGTCTTCCGCGACCACGGCCTGAACCTCACCCGCCTCGCCGAACGCCCCAGCCAACGCATGAACTGGGAGTATTACTTTTTCGTGGATGTCGAAGGCCACCTCGACGAGCCGCACGTCCAGATGGCGCTGAGCGAAGCGAAAAAGCACTGCCTGCAACTCACCGTGCTCGGCTCGTTCCCCAGCGCCCGCGAAGTACTTTAGATCACCGGTTCCATCCGCGTGGCCGTCACCGCAGCTCGCCAAACCGACGGCCACGCCAAGGGGCGGTGGAGGCCAAAATCAACGCCAGAACGACCGCTAGGCCCGCCGTTGAGGATCAGGTCGACGCCCGATAGTCCACGGGCTGCGCCCAATCCTTGTCAGGCCCACAGGTTGGGTTTATCTTATATTGGTCGATGATCCTGATCGTCGACTTCGCGTTCGCCCCTTATCCACCCCCGCCGGAATCTCCCGGTCGCCGCTCGCTTCTTCAGCATTACGGAGCTTCAACCATGGCCAAGATGTTTTACACGTTGGAAGAGGCTTCCGCCCGGCTCGGCCTCGACGCCGATTCAATCAAGGAAATGGCCGCTAGCGGCAAGCTCCAGCAGTTCCGCGACCGCGACAAATTGATGTTCAAACGCGAACAGGTCGATTCGATGGCCAGTTTCGGCGATACCGGCGGCGGTTCGAGCTTGGGCATCCCCATGGCCGGTCCGGACGACACCGACGCGATCAGCCTCGCCGACTCGATGTCGGGCGACAGCGGCGCGGAAGACCCCCGCGAAGGCACGGGCATCAGCGTGTTTGACGCCGGCGAAGTCGAACCCGCCGACCCGATGGCTCAGACTCAAGTCACTCAGCCCCAGATCGACGACGAAGAACTCGCGCTCGAATCCGTCGGCTCGGGCTCGGGCCTGCTTGACCTGACCCGAGAATCCGACGACACCAGCCTCGGGGCCGAGTTGCTCGACGAAATCTACCCCGGCGGCGGCGACACCGGGACCGGCGCTTCGTCGGCCGACTTCGGCCTCGAATCGTCCGTCGGATCGTCCGGCGTTTTCGAGGGCGCGCTTTCCATGGACACCGGCACCTCCGGGCCGTCGGGCCTGGAAAACCTCGTCGATGCCGACCCCGGCTCGATGGACCTGCCCGGTGCGGGCGTGACCGCGTCGGCGAGCGCCGCGGTGTCCTATGCCGCCGCAGAAGAATCCGACCCCGCGGGCAGCGCTTTGGGTGCGGGGCTGCTGATCGGGGCGACCGTGGCGCTTTTCATCGGCCTGATCGTGATTGCCGCGGCGTTGGCGGGCAGCCGTAGCGCGTTGACGAGCATGTTGGTCGTTGACGGTAAAGCCAGCAACGTCATGTTCCTGTGCATCGGATTGGTGGCGCTCAGCGCGATCCTGGGCGGCGTGGGCTTTGTGTTGGGCAAGAAGTCGGCGTAAACCTCACGGCCATGTTGTTGGCAGTGTGACGATTAAAAAATTTGAGGTGGTTCCGAAGTCCCGTGGCTTTCGGTTCTATCGACTTGGTACGATGAAGATGTCCGCCCAAGTTCGCCCAAGAGGTGTGTCGACGAAATCGGCACAGCAAACGAGCGACCGCTTTTAATCATTGCACCCGCCCCGCGCCCGACCTCGCACCCCTATTCGCTAAGTCCTCATGCTCAGCCCTTACGCCAAAAAAGAATGGCTCACCATCATCGCGGTGGGGGTTTTCGTAGGTTTATCGTTGGTGCTCTTGGGGCATTGGCCCGGTGCGGTCGTGGTCGGGATCGCGGTGGTGGCGATCCTTACGTTTTTCCGCGACCCCGAACGGCGTGTCCCCAGCCCGCGGAATATCGTCGTCGCCCCGGCAGACGGAAAGATCTCGTCGATCCATGACGTCGAACACTTCCCGCCCTTCGACGGCCCGGCGGTGTGTGTGCGCATCTTCATGTCCGTCTTCGACGTTCACCTCAACCGCTGCCCCTGCCACGGCAAAGTCGCCTCCATCACCCACCAACCCGGCAACCACGGCAACACGCTCAACCCCGAGTCGATCGAAGACAACGAATCGATGACCACCTTGTTTGTCCACCCGGTCAAAGACCACCCCGTCGCCGCGGTGCGTCAGGTCGCCGGGCTGCTGGCCCGGACGATCTACAACTCCCTGCGTGACGATCAGGTCGTCCAACGCGGCCAACGCATGGGCATCATCAAGCTCGGCTCCACCACCGAGCTCTACCTGCCCACCAAACTCAGCCCGGAAGTCAAAGTCAAGCAAGGCCAAAAAGTCCTCGGCGGCATGACCATCCTCGCCAGCGTCACCCCCCTCGACCCCGCCGATGGCCTGTCCCCCCAGATCACGCTGTTCGCTTCGCCGGAAGATCAGGCCGAGGAAGAGGCCTCGGTCTTTGCGGACGAAAAATCGACCTCGTCATCGCTCTGAGTTTGGGGTATCCGAATCGATCAATGCCGCTGAGTTTGGCTGTGGGCGCGGGTCTGGATTACACTCTTTGCATGGCATCCGATTCCTCCACCTTAGCCTCAACCCCCAGTAACACTGCCCGCCTTGCGCTCGAAGACGGCAGCGTCTTTGTCGGACGGGCGTTTGGCGACCCGACCCCCAAAGCTGTCGAGGGTGAGGTCTGTTTCAATACCTCTTTGTCGGGCTATCAGGAAGTCATCACCGACCCGTCGTATGCCGGGCAGATCGTGACCATGACCTGTCCGCTCATCGGCAACTACGGCGTTAACGACCGCGACCTCGAATCCGCCAAGGCCCAGGTCAGCGGTTTCGTCGTCCGCGAATTATCCAACACCACCAGCAACTACCGCGCGACCGCCAAGCTCGAAGACTGGCTCGCTGAGCAAGGCGTCACCGGCATCGCGGGGATCGACACCCGGGCGCTCACCCGCCGACTCCGCAGCGAAGGCGCACTGCGGGGCGTGCTCTGCACCGATGCCTCGATCAGCGACGCGAAACTTATCGCTCAGGCCAAGGCTTCGGCCGGTCTGGTGGGGCGAAATCTGGTTGCCACGGTCAGCCGATCCGAACCCCTGACGTGGAGCGATGACCTGGGCGAGTGGCTGCCGTTGCAAGGCTCGATCCCCGCCCGCGACAAGCGTTTTCGCGTGGTGGCCTTGGACTGCGGCGCAAAGTTGAACATCCTGCGCAATCTCACCGACTCGGGTTGCGATGTCACGGTCGTACCCTACGACACGCCCCCGGAAGCGATCCGCGAGTACGCCCCGGACGGATTGTTTGTGTCCAACGGCCCCGGCGACCCCGCCGCCGTGACGCCCACAATCGACAACCTCAAACAACTCTTGGGCCAGCAGCCGATCTTCGGCATCTGCCTGGGCCACCAGTTATTGAGCCTGGCGATGGGGGCCGATACGTTCAAGCTCAAGTTCGGCCACCGCGGCGGAAATCAGCCGGTCCAGAATCTGGGCACGCGAAAAGTCGAGATCACCAGCCAGAATCACGGCTTCGCCGTCGATCCCGACAGCCTCGCCAAAGCAGGTGGGGAACCCACCCACCTCAACCTCAACGACCAGACCCTCGAAGGCTTTCGCCACCGCAGTGAACCCATCTTCGCGGTCCAATACCACCCCGAGGCCAGCCCCGGTCCCCACGACAGCCGATATCTGTTTGATTGCTTCGTAGAGATGATGCGGACCGGCGTAAGCCCTTCACCCGAACAAATGGATCATGCCCAAAGAGCTCGAAACACCTTATAATGCTTCTAAGCCCAGCAGAATCAGTACCTTGAGGCAATTTCCCCCATTTTAACCCGTCGGGTTCTTGTTAGCTAACTGTAAACACCACGTTTAAAGTGATTTACCGTAATATTTTTGATTATTCCATTGCACTGCCGTATAGAACCCCTTATACTACTTGTGTCTGCTGACATATTCGTCCATCTTACTTATATCGCAGACACCACTGGCATCAACGGAAAGTTGCTGGTGAGAGAGGCTCGGATGTGGAGAAAAAAACCGTGAGGAATAAGAAAGTGATTTATAGCTTAAAGTCCATGATGGTCGCTACAGCTTTTAGCGTTGCCACGCTTTTTGCCTCGAACGCCGACGCTCAGTTTACTCCAACCACGGCACGCACCTCGCTTAGCTCGCTCATCGGCAACGATCTATTGGTCGGCGACAAGCTGTTTAGCGATTGGAGCTTCAGTAGCATTGGTGCGGGTGGTGCTATTACCCCCGACCCGGCTGACTTCTTTGTCATCGGTGGTATTGACACGGCTACGGGCGACATCGGCCTGAAATTTGAACAAACTTGGAACGCCGCTTCGGGTCAATCTACCAATATCAACTTCGACTTCTCGGTTTCCGTGATCCCTTCTTCGAATCAGTTTATCGTCGGCGTTGACGCCATTCTCCTGAATCCCTCGGCCACGGGTAACGGTGTCGTGAACTTCAGCGAAACCGTTCTTGACGCTCCGGTTCCCACGGGCTCGTTCCTCGCAGTACTCTCTGCTTCGGCCGACGCGAGTTTCCAAGACCTGACCGACTCGTCGTCCTTCGCCCCCGTCAAAAAGATTTACGTCTACAAAGACGTTTCGCTTTCAGGCGGTGTCGCGGGTGCTGCACACCTCAGCGAATTTTACCAATTTTATAAACAGATCCCCGAGCCGGGCACCATCATGATCCTACTCACCGGATCTACTCTGATGTTGCTCCGTCAACGCAACGCTGCTTGAGCATCCCATTAGATCTGAAACTTAAATGTATTCTTAACCCGCTGCGAACCAGCGGGTTTTCATTTGGCTTTGTTGGCTTGGAGTATTTACCCTACGGCCCCGGTGCTAAGGTCTATTTCACCGCACCCCACTGGCAAAGGCGTTCTTCGATGCTTGACCTGTGTATCGACCCGCCTGCGATCCGCGGTTTTCAGCGGATGGGTGATGTTGATGCCACATCGCGGATCATTGACCTAGCCGTAACGTCTGCGTAAACTCTCGCGCCACAGCCACTCACCTCACCGATGGTTAAAACCTGAGGTGCTACGGACTCCTTCATGACCGCATCTCTCCCGGATCAGACCACTTCATCGAGCCCCGCCAAGCCTGCTACGGATTGGTCGCCTCGGGATTCCGCCGAGCTTTACGGCATGCCCTACTGGGGTAACGGTTATTTTGAAGTCGATGACAAGACCGGGCATGTGATGGCTCGCCCTCACCGCGACCCAAAACGCCGGATCGACCTCTACCAACTCATCGCAGACTTACGGCAACGTGACATCTCTACGCCCATCCTTTTACGCTTTCCCGGCATCCTCGAAGATCGACTCAAACAGATCGCCGACGCATTCAACCACGCCATCGCGGAGTTTAAATACGGCGGTGCGTACCGTGGGGTCTACCCCATCAAAGTCAATCAACAACGCCATATCGTTGAGGAACTTTTGACCTACGGCACGGGCCTGGGCTTTGGTCTCGAAGCGGGCAGTAAGCCCGAACTGCTCGCCGTCATGGCCTTGGCCGACGATCCTGAGACGCTGGTGATCTGCAATGGCTTTAAAGATAAGCAGTTCATCGAGGCAGTTATCCTTTCTCGGAAGATCGGCAAAAACGTCATCCCCGTGGTTGAAAAATTCAGCGAACTCCAGCTGATCATCGAGCAGGCCAAGGCCCACGATGTCCGCCCCGCCATCGGCCTGCGGATCAAGCTCGCCAGCGCCGGGTCCGGCCGATGGGAGGGGTCGGGCGGCGAGCGTAGCAAGTTCGGCCTGTTTGTCAGTGAGGTGCTCGACGCGGTCCGTCTGCTCGAAGCTGAAGGTATGCTCGACTGCCTTCAACTCGTACACTTTCACCTCGGCAGCCAAATCAACGACATGCGGGCGCTGAAATCGGCGCTCGTAGAGTCGAGCCGGCTTTACGTCGAACTCGCCAAACTCGGCGCGGGACTCCGCTACCTCGACGTCGGCGGCGGGCTGGGTATCGACTACGACGGCAGCAAAAGCGGCAACGATTCGAGCACCAACTACACCCTCGCCGAGTACGCCAACAACGTCGTTTATCACATCGGCGAAGTCTGCCGTGATGCGAAGGTCCCCGCGCCCACCATTGTGACCGAGTCAGGTCGAGCCATCGCCGCGCACCACAGCGTACTGATCATGGATGTGCTGGGCTGGTCGGGTTTCGATCGTTTCGAGCCGACCGCGTCGCTCGACGAAGCGCAGCTCATGGAACTACCAGCCCCGATCCGGACGTTGTGTGAAACCTACGATTCGCTCGACGAAACCAATATTCGTGAGTATTTTCTCGACGCCCAGGTGGCGAGAGATCAAACCCTAAGCCTATTTAGCCTCGGCTACTGCTCGCTTGAACAACGCGGTTTGGCCGAACGGTTGTTTTATGGAATCTGCTCGAACGTCTACCGCCTGGCGCAAGCACTCGACCCGATGCCGCAAGAGTTTGAAACCCTCGAAACCCTGCTCAGCGATATTTACTTCTGCAACGGCTCGTTTTTTCAATCGCTGCCCGACAGTTGGGCGATCGACCAGTTGTTTCCGGTGATGCCGATCCACCGGTTGGACGAGATGCCGGCCTGCCGTGGCGTGCTCGCGGATATCACCTGTGACTCCGACGGCAAGATCGACCGCTTCGTCGCCCCGCCCGGAAGCGGTTTGGAAAGTGTGCCCGTACTCCCGCTGCACCCTTACACCGGGCAAGACTACTTGCTGGGCGTATTCCTGGTCGGGGCGTACCAGGAAACCTTAGGCGACCTTCACAATCTCTTCGGCGACACCAACGCGGTGCACGTCAAGCTTGAGTCCGATGGTCAAGTTCACATCGACGAAATTGTCGAAGGCGACACCATCGCCGAGGTGCTCCGTTACGTTCAGTTCGATCCCGAGCAACTCCGCCGGACATTCCGTAAAACACTTGAACAAGCGGTCCGAACGAACAAAATCACCCTCGAAGAATCCGCCGTACTCCGCCGATTCTACGAACAAGGTTTGTCCGGCTACACCTACCTGACGTAAACCCGGGCCTCTGGATTTCACGGAATCATGAACTACGCAGCGTGAGTTAATCATCAATCGGCAAGACGAACACTTCGCTGCCATCCAACGCCACGACCCTCACCGTCACACCTTTCTCGATTGTTCCGTGTTTCGCCAAGCATTCTTCGCGTCGGCCGTGGATGACGCATGTGCCAACCGGGAATAACGGCGTCAGCGTTTGGCCGGTGTCGCCGACCTTAATTTGGGGTTCCACACCACGCGACGCTTCGCGTTCAACGGACCCTCGTTCCTGGCCGTGTTTCTTGTGGGTCAGCGGCTCTTGGGCATCTCTGAGCGTGACCCATTTCGCAAACGGCGTGTCCGGCGCGATCTTCATTGCAAACGCAAGCGCAAACGGAAACGCCAGGATTACGCCGGTCGCCGCGACGAGCCCCAGCGTGGAATCTCGCCAAAACAAACAGACCACTCCCGACACCGCCGCCAATCCCGAGGCGGCGCCAATGATCCCGCCGGTCGGTAAAAACGCTTCGACAAAAAATAGCGCCACCGCCATCGCCAGCAACACGATGCCCCATATGAGCCACTGCGTAGAGTTGCCCGCCGCCGGGGGCTGCGTCGCGGCCTGCGCCAAAACCAAAAGTAGATCGTGCATACCTGATTATCGCAGGCTCGCGCCTCTGCGGCCAGTACCGATCACACCGGTGTGGATCTGGCGTCGTATCCGGGTCGCGCATGAGAGAGCCTCAGCCCTTTGAGCCGAGGCTTCGTCATCGTATTCGGACCGCAATAGCCGCCGATTTAGAAATCCCAACGCTTGAGCGTGGTGCCATCGGGCGTAGCGATCTCGGCCCAGTCGATGCGGATTTCGCCGGGACTGCGGGCCGGGTCTATGCGGAAGCCCGCCAGTTCACCCACCGAAGGCAGCAAGACTTCATACTCGTGCCATTCGCCGTCGTGGATGAGATCAAAATCGACAAACTGACCCTCAAAACCAGGCTTGGCTTTTGACCGCCAAAACATTTGCCCCGTGCCGTTGGATTTGACTTTGATGCGTGCACGGCCGAGCACGGGGCCGTTGGCTTTCGGCACCGCTTGGGTTGCGATCCATGGGTCATTGCCTTGGCTGGTGATGACAAGATGGCCGCCGTCGAGTTGGAGGGTCGTACCGCCCGCGGTATTCCAACCCGCTACCGTTTTCGCCTCTGCGGGCTTGGGCGGCGTGCCTTTGCCGGTGATGGGGTTGAACGCGGTGGGATCGTAAGCCGGGTTGGCCGGGGGCACCGGCGTGCCGGTGGCCATCAGGTGGTCCGCGATCATCGCGTCGAGTTGGCTGACTATGTCGGGCATATCGTCGGCAAGGTTCTTGGTCTCCCCAATATCTTCCGCCAGGTTGTACAACTCAAACACGAACGGATCGTCGCCGTTTTTATCGTAACGGCGGATCAACTTGTAATCGCCGTAACGCACGGCCGAGGCCGAGATATTTCGAGGCTTGGGCACATAGTGCGGGAAGTGGAAGAACATCGCTTCGCGGTCGAGCGCTTCACCACGCAGCACGCCCTCAAGTCCGAGGCCGTCGAACGTCGCGTCCGCCGGGGCTTGAATCCCCGTCATCTCCAAGAGTGTGGGGAAGATGTCGATGGTCGAAACCACGGTGTCGCAGACCATGCCGGGCTCAGTTACGCCGGGCCAATCGATGATCGCCGGGACACGGATGCCGCCTTCGTAGATGTTGCCTTTGCCTTCTTTGAGCGGGGCGTTGTTGGTCGGGGTGATGCCTTCGACTTCATCGTACATGTTGCCGCCGTTGTCGGACCAGAACACGATGATGGTGTCTTCGGCCAGGCCGAGCTTGTCGAGTTCGTCCATGACCCGGCCGATGTTATGATCCATGATCTCGAGCATTGCGCCCATGATCGCGCAGGCCTGCTCGCCGCGGGGGTCGGTTTTTTGGCGGTACTTCTGGATCAGCGGCTGCTTGGCTTGAAACGGGGCGTGGACGTTGTAGAACCACAGGTTGAGCAGGAATGATTGATCTTGATTCTTTCGCATAAAGCCGATGGCTTCATCGGTGATCGCGTCGTCGATGTGGGTGCCTTCGGGGCTTTTGGGCAAAGTGTCCGATCGCCATGGCGCAAAGAAACCGCCGGGGGGGCCGGGCTCTCCGCGGCCGCCGACCACAAGGTCGAAGCCATGATTTTCGGGCATATACGGCGGCTTACCGAGGTGCCATTTACCGATGAACGCGGTGGCGTAGCCGGCCTGTTTGAAGACCTTGCCGTAGGTCAACACATCGTTGGGCAGCGACCGCGCGCTCTCGGGGACTTGATAGGCCTGCGACGATGCTGACCGTTTACCCGGCGTGTAGAGCGGGGTGTTGAGCGGGATGGTGGCGAGGTGGCCGTGCGGCGCGGTCATGCCGTGGCGGTGCGGGTAATGGCCGGTCAACACGCTGAGCCGCGTGGGCGAACAGAGCGGGCTGGCGGAATATGCGTTGGTAAAACGTACGCCCCGTGCGGCCAGCCGATCAATGTTGGGCGTTTCGTAGAATTGGCTGCCGTAGACGCTGCTGTCCATCCAGCCCTGGTCATCGGTGAGAATCACGATGATGTTGGGTTGGTTCGCGGCGATCGCCACATGGCTCAAGAGCATCGCCGCCGCCGCGACGCCGCAGCACAGGGTGTTTTTTAGAAACTGCATCATGGTTGTTTATTGTCCGTTTGGTGTTGCGAAATCCCATCGCTGCAGCGATCGGCCGAACGCATCCTGCAACTCGATCCACTCGATCCCCACTTCACCTGGTCCCAGGGCGGGGTCAAACCGAAGTTTTTTCAATTCGCCTTGCACGTTCAGGGCGGCGCGATATTCAAAGACGCCCGGGTTTTCGCGGATTTTCATCCACGTCGAATCCGCCGCCGAAAAGGCCCCACCCGTTGACCAGAACCATTGAGCCTTGCCGCCGACGTTGGACCGCATCCGGACCGCCGCCGCGACCGGCCCGCCCCGCACTTTGATCGAGTCGTTGAGCAACACCGGGTCGTTGCCGAGCGTGAGGACGACCAGTTCGTCTTCCCGTTGGACGAATTCGACTTGTTGGGTCGGAGCCCAGCCTTGAACGACCTTGGCCGAGGCCACCGCCACGGGACCGGCCGCTGCCAGCGGGACCAACGGCTCAGCCCGGCCGTGGAACACATCAATCGGCGTCGGCCAAGTATTCGGGTCGCCCGGCGCGGTACGCCAGTCTTCCATCCGTTGGTGCTGGACCAAGTCGTCAATCGTGATGAACGGGTCCTCGAACTTATCCATCCACTGCTGCGTCAAACGCTTCATCTGGGCATGGACTTCTTGATACGCCGGATCATGAAATAGATTTTTTTGCTGATGCGGGTCGTGGGTCCGGTCGAACAACACGTTATTGAATCCGTTGTCTTTGCCCTCGCCGCCCATGCTGTAGGACCACTCGCGGGTGATGACGCCGCGGAACACCGGCCAAGAGATCATCAACATCGGGATCGATTCCACGGCGTCGTCGTCGCCGGTTCGGATCGGCGTGGCCAGGTTTTGTCCGTGCATGTCGGCCGGGCCGTCGAGGCCCATCAAGCCCAACATCGTCGGCATCATGTCCAGGCCGCTGATGAGCAGGTCGCTGGTCTTTCCCGCGGGCAGGACGCCGGGTTGGCGGATCAGCATCGGGACGTGGGATGAGGTGTCGTGGATCGGGCGTTTGGGTCGGGGGGCATCGAAGCTGCCGAGCATGTCGCCGTGGTCGGAGGTGAAGACGACGATGGTGTTTTCGTCGAGGCCCTGAGCTTTGAGTGTGTCGAGCAGTCGGCCGAAGGCGACGTCGATGCCGGTGCACATCGCGTAATAGTCACGCAACTGCGCTTGCCGTTCGGGCGAATCTTCGACGCCGGGGCGAAGCGTCAGTTTTTGATCCGCGGGATAGTGCTCGGCCAACTCCGGCGGGTAGTGGCGGTAATCGTAATGCGGGTCGGGCGGTGCGGGGCGACGGCCGTGGTCGTGCGGCGGGTGCCAAGACACGAACAACGCAAACGGATCGTCGTTTTTGGCCGACTGCTTGAGGAACGCCACCGCTTGATCGGTTTGGCCGTAGGGCTGCCACGAATCGAAGATCTGTTTGTTGCCGTCTTCGTCGTAGTAGAAACTATGTCCCGCGCGAAACTCGGTGGTGCAGTTGTCCGACAGGAACGTGTCGTCGAACCCCGCCCGCAGCGGGCCATCGGGCACGGGGCGTTTGCGGTCGCCGCCTAGGAGGTGCCACTTGCCGATGTATCCCGTGCGGTAGCCCGCGGATTCAAGCACCTCGCCAAAATGCGGCCCGGCCGAGGGACAAAGCGGAAAATCATTTTCAAACGCCCCGTTGTGCAGCGGGTGCTTCCCACTCATCAACATCCCGCGATATGGCGTACACACCGGCGCATTGCTGAAACAATGCGTAAACCGAATACCCTCTTGAGCAAACCGATCGGCGTGGGGCGTATGAATCTCGGCGTTGCCGTTGCAGCCGAGCATGTCGTAGGATTGCTGGTCGGAGAATACGAACAGCAGATTGGGGCCCTTTCTGTTTCGCTGATCAAGTGCATCGGCCGTTGCGGCGAGGACCTTAGGCGAACCGAAAGCAACCCCATTGGCCGCTAACGCTCCAGCCGTCAGTCCCGCACGCTTGATAAACTCGCGACGAGGTATTTCATAGGATCGCGCAGCTGTTTCGAGCAAATTCATGATTAGCCAAAAAGAGATTGAAGTTGATTCGTGACCACAGAGCGCTAACCCGATCAGTAGCAATTCGCTATAGCTAGGGCGAACTCTCAGCCTGAGGGAAGATGTTGGTTATTTAGCCGATACGGAGAGCGTCGGACTCCCTGAAACCATCTTGGCGTTACTTTCATTGAAGACCGTTCCGCCTTCAATACGAGAGAACAGATTGTCATTCTGAACCGTAGGTGAGTTGGCATACCGTGTGGTGAAGCCGTCAGGCTCGGAACCGAATTCGGTGCTGCCATCATTGCGTTGCACGGCACCGGTCCATTCACCACCGCCTTTTTCAGTCCAAAGGCTGTGGTAATTAATCGTTCCGGGCGTGGCATTATCAAAGCTACCCGCGTCGCCGATCGCACGATCTGACATCATGATCGCTGCAGCGTTGGCGGTGTCATGCCACTCGATACCACGCGAGGAAGGACGCCACACGCTAGCCGGATTCCATGCCGAGCCACTACCGCCCGCACCCACGTTGTGGTTCGATATCTCGAGCATCGCGTAGGAATAGTTTCCCACGCCAACATTAGGGGCCGCTGCGGCAGGATCAGGCACGCTCTTCACGTCGTCCGCAGGGTTGATCATGTACTCGGGCGGGAAGAAATTGCTTTCCAGCATCACCGCGAGCCGACGAAGTGGGTGGAGGCCAAATGAATTCGTCGTGTAAGTTGCGCCGGTGTCTGTAATGTGGGCAATCGTGCCTTCTGCTTTAAGCGGCTGACCATCACTGCCAATTCCGGGAAACCAGCTTTTATTGCTCTGGGCAAACGTAAACATGCCCTGATGAATACCACGCAGCTGCGTGTTGTTGGCCATCTGGCGAGCCGACTTACGGGCGGCACTGAGGGCGGGCAGGAGGATGCCGATCAGCAGCGCGATAATCGAAATCACCACGAGCAGCTCGATGAGGGTAAAGGCGTGATGAAGATGGCGTGATTTCAAGGCAAGTCTCCAAAGACGAGGTGATTGGTGGGGACACCAGGCGAATGCCTAAAGTCAAATTAGCCAGCGCCAGACACAGCGGATGGTGACCAATGAACCGAAACAAACCCAGCCATGCACAAAGAAAACAGGCAGCAACTTGTAAACCGGACGGCAGCTAAAATGAAATTAAAGAGCCACCTAGGCACCTCCATTGATCTAGACCATTATACATAATTAATATTGGATGTCAACATACCCTGGCAATATTGTTTTTTTGGGCTAGCCCTAAATTCAATTTAATTCTTGATTACCGAGCGCCTCGCCGGTAGAGTGCATCATGGAGTACCCCAAGCTCAAGTAGTTCAGGGCCAGCCGTACTCCGCGATCCGGCCGTTCCCGAGTCCTACCCCCCTAGCCATTTCTCATTGCCTATGAAAGTCGACACCATGATCTCACCGTCCCCTCGCAGCACGAACGGTTTTAACTACCAGCTTGCCCGCTGTGCGACCCGTTTTTATTCGGCAATATGCCGATTCGCATTGCCCTTGAACATGGTGGCCATGGTTGCGGCTGCGTCGCCTGCCGTAGCTCAAGACGCCCCCCGGCCCGACATCGTCGTCATCATGGCCGACGACCTGGGCTACTCAGACCTAGGCTCTTACGGCAGCGAGATCGACACGCCCCACCTCGACCAACTCGCCGCCGAAGGGGTGCGATTCTCGCACTTCCGTGTCGCGCCGATGTGTGTTGTGTCTCGGGTGGCGATGATCTCGGGCCGGCCGTTCCAAGGCGGCGGCGACCATGCGTATTCGCAAACCACGCCTTTCCCCAAGCTGCTCAAAGAGGCCGGCTACGCCACGCACATGACCGGCAAATGGCACGCCGGCAAAGTTAATCCGCGCAACGGCGAAATCTTCGATAACTTCTTCGGCTTCATGGGCGGCATGACCGACAGCTTCGTCGGCGGCCCCGATTGGTTCCACAACCAACAGCCGTTCAACCAATTTCCCGCCGACTTCTACGCCACCGATGCGCTGACCGACACCGCCATCGAGTTCATGCGAAAAACGCAAGACGTAGGCCAGCCGACGTTCGCCTTCATCTCCTACAACGCGCCGCACCACCCCTGCCAAGCGCCGCAAGCCACCGTCGAAAAATATGTCGAACGCTACATGGCCGGCTATCAAGCCATCCGCGAAGCACGCCTTGAACGGCAACATCAACTCGGCCTGCTCTCGACCCAGTGGACCCCCGCCCAGCCGGGGGCAGAAGTTCGCCAGTGGGACGAACTGCCCGCCGAACGCCAACGCATCGAAGCCCAGCGCATGGCCGCCTACGCCGCGACCATCGACGAGATCGACCAAAACGTCGGCAAGCTGCTGGCCTATATCGACGAGTCCGGCCGGGCTGAGAACACCCTCGTCATCTTCATCTCCGACAACGGTGGCGACTACGGCAACGGCGGTCGACTCCTCGACGCCCAGCAAATCGCCTGGGCCCCCGGCGGCAACCCCAGCTCTAGCAACGGCTGGGCGTGGGTGAAAAACACACCGTTCCGCTCGTACAAACACGCCTCGTTCGAGGGCGCTCTCGCCTCGCCACTGATTGCTCGTTGGCCCGCGGGGATCCACGCCCCGGCGGGGACCATCCTGTCCGACAGCGCGCATATCACGGATTTCTATCCGACTTTTCTCGAATTGGCCGGCGTCGAATACCCGGATCGGCACGATGGCAAAGAGTTGATCCCGCTCTCGGGCAGTTCGCTGATGCCATTGCTCGAAGGCAACCCCGAGATACGCCTCGAAAAGCCGCAGTTCAGCTGGTACCAGCAGTCCCGCGGGTTAACGTACCGCGGATGGAAGGCCGTACAGCTTTACGACGGCCCGTGGCAACTCTACGACCTAGGCAACGACCGCACCGAAACCACCAACCTAGCCGCCGAGCATCCTGACAAGCTCGCCGAACTCATCAAACTCTGGAATCAACAAGCCGACCCCGCCCTACTCCAACGCCAACCCGCCGTCGGCACCCATTCCACCCAACGCGGCTGGGGCTGGCACCGTATCCAACGCATCTGCAAAGACAAACTGCTCAACCTGAATCCAGACAACAGCAAAGTGGCGGATGGGCCGGTCACTCAATTACAGATGCACTTCAGCGAGCCCATTTCGTTTGCCGCCAGCAAAGGCAAAAGCATCCGGCTATTCGCCGTCCGCAACGAAGATCAGCCCGTCTGGGAACTCAGCCCCACCCCCAGCCACCCCGCCCACGGCAAACGCAACGTCGTATTTGATATTCCCCAACTCGAACCCGACCAAGGGTACTTTGTGGAGTGGGACGCGGGCTGGGCGCACCTCGGCAAAGAACCGCTGGGCCCGCTTAACGACGGCGCGTTTTGGTGGCGATTCCGCACCCCACCCGCGTCGCCTTGACAATGGCCGTTTGTTGTCGGCCAGGCATAGAAGCAGCTCGGACTACCGAATCGGCATCCCCTCAAGATTTGTCCGTCAGTCTGTGCGCAGTCGCCCCACGAAGCCTCACCAAGCGGTTTTTAATGGGGTTCAACGCCGCTGGCTGAGGCCGTGGCGGTCACTTGGATGAAGTCGATCTCGTAGGTGTTGTCCGGCGTGTCGGAGTTGCTGTTTTTCAGCGTGCCGCCGATGGGGTCGATGCGTAGTTCGTCGATGACTTGGTTCTTGAATGCCGCGATGCTGACGGTCACGGTCGTGAACCCGTCGCCTGAATCTTCCGCCGTAAAATCCGCCGGTTTGGAAACGGTCAGGCCGTTTTTGCCGCCGTTATTGATTTGCACCACCGTGCCGATGGGATCGAAGGCGATCGGGGGGCCGCCGGGCGTTTGGGTTTCGCGGATGCGGAACGTCACGGTATCCCACTCCGCGTCGGCCGGCCGCATCAGCGGCGCGTTCAGCTTGAGCTGCGGGTCCGCAACCGGCGAAAGTGCGGTGAGGCTTTGGCCGTCGCAGGTCAAGCCTTCGTTCCCCGTGCCGATCCCGCGATCGACCCAGCCTTCGGTGGCTCCCGTGGTGTTGAATTGATAATCCGCCACCACGCCCGCATAGGCCGTCAGCCCGGACACAGATAAGGAAATTAACGTCGCGGCAGGCCATGACGCAGATTCATCGCATAGCTCCAGTCAATCAAGCGGGGAGAAAAAACGAAACCAAATGGCTCGACCAGAAAACCCCGTCCCCTACGGCCCAACTAGTCAATGATTGATTTTACACCAGTCTCAAACAATGGAACGTGGATTCCGTGGCCAAATGTAAAGTAAAAAAAAGTGCCTCTTTTCAGAGGCACCCTTTGTGGTGATTGACAAGCGATCACTTACTTGCGACGACGGCCGAGCATAGCGAGACCGCCGAGACCGATGAGGGCCAGCGAAGCGGGCTCGGGAATCGCGTTGTCGGTGATCGTGATTGAATCGATAAAGAACGAACCGCCGCTTGTGCCAGGGCCACCCACGGGGTCGAATCGGATACCGCCGGTGGTCGAGCTGGTGGGCGTCCGACGCCGCTTCGGCAGCGTCGACGCCCTCGCCGGGCTCGACCTCGGCGCGCCCGCCAACCGCATCACCGTGCTGCT
>CAYPCC010000039.1:0-6885 GCA_964409095.1 uncultured Phycisphaera sp.
CTGAAGAGGTTTTGCAGCGGGTCGCCGACTTTCGGCCCGATCACCCCGAGTTGCCGCCCGCGCTCGGGGCGGTCGATCTCTCGCATGGCGATGCGGCGCTGGCTGACGCTCGCCCCGGCGCGGCGCTGCTGTGGTTTCGCCGGGCGGATGACCACTTCGCTGCGTCGTACGCCACCCAAAAACAAACCGCCCAAGCCGGCATCACGACCGCGACCCACCAACTCCGCGATCGACATCGCCTAACGATCACGCTGACGCCCGAATCCACGGCCCACCCCGAACTCGCCGACGACCTCGTCGGCCGCGTGACCCAGCGCCTCCAAAACCGCGACGCCCTCGCCCTCGCCTTCTCGCCCGATGGCCAGCCTGTTCCGATCAATCTCGTCCGCCTCGACCTCCCCGCGATCGACCTCCGCGAAGAGTCGCTGCTGCATCCCTACACCGTCGAGTACGACGTGCCCAACCCGATCCGGCCGTCGCTGCAGCGCGACCTGCACCGCCTGGACCGCTGCATTGATGACCTCTATTTCCGCGAGCGTCACCTCGAACGCCGACACCGCCACCTCCACGCCGCCCATCCCTACGGTCCGTCCTGCGGCTGCCCCCACGAAGTCCACCGCGTCCACCGCCAACTCGATCGGCTGCGCCACGAACTCCACGACGCCCGCCGCGACCATCGCCGGGTATCGCACCGCCTCGCGTCCGAGCCGCATTTCATCACCCGCACCCGCGTCGAGCATTGGCCGTACACCCGCTCAACCCACGAACGCACCGCAACAGCCGTCGCCACGTTCACCACGCCGCAAGGTGCAACGCAAACCCTTACGGCCCGCGTGACTGATGCCGACACCACCATTTCCCCCGCCCGCCTCGATCTGGGCCTGCCTGAAGACCCGCTCGAATTACTGACCGATAGCGCGTTGCAAGACGAATTATTGACCCGCGCCGCCAACCGACTCGCCCACGAAATGGGCGTGGTGCTGGTCCAATCCCGCATCGACCGCCTCACGGCCGATGCCCACACGCAACAACATTCCGACCCCGTCGCCGCCCGCGAATCGCGCGCCGCCGCCGCGGTCTTGCTCGCAGCGCTTGACTCGAAAACGAGCGAGCGACTACTCAACGCCATGGAATAAACGATACCCCTCATGCACCTGATCGTCACCCGCGAGGCCGCGAAGCGGAATGCGTCCGGGGCTATTCGTGCCGCAGCGACACGATCGGGTCCTGCTGCGACGCCCGCACCGCGGGGTACAACCCAAACCCGATCCCCACCAACACCGCGAACACAAACGCCACCACCACCGGCAACACCATCACCACCGGCGGCTCCAACCCGCCCACATTCAACGCATACCACTTCAACACCAACGACACCGCCAACCCCCCCCCCACGCCGATCAATCCGCCGACGCACGACAGCGTCGTCGTCTCCACCAAAAACTGTGCCACGATGTGCTTCCGTGTCGCGCCCAGCGCCCGGCGGATCCCGATCTCGCGCGTCCGCTCGGTCACGGAGGCGAGCATGATGTTCATGATGCCCACGCCGCCAACGAACAGGCTCAGCCCGCCGATGACGATCATGAGCACGTTCGACCGGAACTGGACCCGCTCGGCCTGCTCGATCAATTCCAACGGCACGATCAGCGTGACGTCCTGCTTCTGGGCGTGCTCGGTTTCGATCAGCCGTTCGATTTTCGCCGCGACGGTTTTGACCATCGACTGATCGGGGACCTGCACGATGACTTCGCTGATCTCGACTTTGGTGTTTTCGCTGCTGCCTTGGCCTTGCGACGAGCGGATGTCGCCGAAGCGGGTGTTGGCGGTACGCAGCGGGATGTGGATGTCGTAGTTGAGGTCCCGGCCGACCAACGCGGTGCCCGCGCCGCCCGCCAATCCCACCCGGCGGAGTACGCCGACGACCACGAACCGCTGGGTGTCGATGAGGAAGCTGTGCTCCAAGGGGTCCATCAGTGGGAACAGCGTCTCCGCCACTTCCGCGCCGATCACCGCAAAGTTGCGCGTCCCCTCGCCGTCGGCGTCGGTGAGGTATCGGCCGCGCTCGACCACCAGCGACGCCGCGTCGCGCAGCCCCGGCTCGGTCCCGAACACCGCCGCGGGGACGCTGCGGGTGCTCAACCGAACGCGGTCGCCCACCCGCTTGAGCGGCACCATGCGTTCGATGGGTTGGACGGTTTGTTCGAGTCGGCGGACATCTTTGCGGGTCAGGCCGTATTCGCTGAGCCGGGTCGCTTCGTTTTGCCCCGCGACGTTCGAACCCGGCGGCTTGACCGAGCGGACGATGATATTGCTCGCCCCGAGGCGCATGATGTCCTGCACCGCTGCGCGTTTGGTGCCCTCGCCGTAGGCCGCGATGGCGACCACCGCCCCGACGCCGATGATGATGCCCAGCGCCGTCAGCAGCGACCGCAGCTTATGCACCCACAAGTTGGCCAACCCCAGACGCAGCGTGGCGAGGAAAAAATTCACGTCGGTATTATCTCACAAAGCTGTAGCCGATGATCCCACCCTCAAGCCTCACAGGCGGGCAACGCCCCGCCGTCCGGCCCGGTGCGTCGCAGCTCGGCCACCTCGTCCGCCGCGATCATCACCCCGTCCACCAGAAACCCCCGCACCGTGCCATCGGGATGAGGCAACACCTCTTCCACCCGGAAGAAACAGCGGTCGGTGTGCCGGCGCAGCGCAAGCCGGGGTTCTTCGGCCTCGAAGTCGGCGGGGGTCAAAGGGATGAGCGTGGGCATGTTCGGGCTTCCGGGGGTATCGTAGCCGGATGGCCGAGATCGAGATCGGACAAGAAGTGGAACACGGCACCTCGTGGGCCTACGACGTCACCGTCTTCGCCGACGGCCGGACGTTCCGCCACGCCGTGACGCTGAGTTTTCAAGACTACGACCTGTGGTGCCGCGGCCGAGTCAGCCCGTCGCGGGTCGTCGAAGCGGCGTTTAAATTTTTATTGCAACACGAACCCGCCGACGCGATCCTGCCGAAGTTCGACTGTTCGGTGATCCGTCGGCACTTCGCGGATGTGGACGAGCAGTTGCCAAAATATTTTTAATTCTGGAAATGATTGGCCGCAAATGGACGCGGATGAACGCAAATATATTGAAGAACTCGCTCACGCCGTGATTGACGCGGCGATGGAAGTCAGCAATGTGATGGGGGTTGGTTTTTCCGAATCGGTTTACGAAAACTCTTTGTGCGAAGAATTACGACGCAGGGATATCTCGGGCGAGCAGCAGGCTTCGTTGGTGGTGCGCTACAAGGATGCTGTAGTGGGCGATTTCAGGGCTGACCTGTGGGTTGAGCGAAAACTGATTGTCGAACTTAAGTGCGTGGCAAAACTCAACGACGCGCATTTAGCCCAAACACTCAATGACCTAAAGGCCACCGGCACAACCTTGGCCCTCCTGATCAATTTCCAAAATCCTCGCCTCGAATGGAAGCGCGTTGTCCTAAACCATTAGCGTTCATCAGCGTCCATTTGCGGCAAAATTTTTTCGGCTTCCCGGAGTTCCCGCGGCACGATTTCGATCTGCGGCAGTTCGCCCTCGGCGGGGAGTTCTTTGGGGGAGTCGGCCCCGAGTTCTTGGAACTTGCGGGTCTGGACCATGACCTGGGATTCGTAGCTGCCGACGAATTTGTTGTAGTGCTCGACGGTTTTGCCGACGGCTTTGCCGAGGTTGTCGAGGTGGCGGGTGAGGGTGGCGACCCGCTTATGCAGCTCTTGGCCGAGGTCTTGGATCTTCTTGGCGTTGTCGGCGAGTTGTTCTTCGCGCCAACCCAAAGCCACGACTTTGAGTAGCGAGATCAGCGTCGTGGGCGTGGCGATGACGACGTTGCGGTTCATCGCGTTTTCGATGAGCGAGGGCTTGCGGGACGCGGCGGCGTAGAGGAACGACTCGCCGGGGATGAACAGCACGACGAAGTCGGCGGTTCGGAAATAGTCCTGGTAGCGCTTACTCGAGAGCTCGGCGACCTTGTCTTCGATGTGTTTGACGTGCCGGCCGAGGTTGGCGTCGCGGTCGGCGTCATCGGTGCACTCGGCGGCGTCGATGTACGCGGTGATCGGAGTTTTCGCATCGACCACGATCTGCCGCCCCCCCGGAAGCGTGACGACCATATCGGGACGCAGCCCCCCGGAACCGCCCTCAGTGGATACGTGGGTCTGCTCCATGAAGTCGCAGTGCGCGGCCATGCCCGCGAGCTCGGCCACGCGGCGCAGCTGCATCTCGCCCCATTGGCCACGGACTTCGGGACGACGCAGCGCTTTGACGAGGTTGGCGGTTTCGTCGCGGAGTTGTTTCTGGTCGGAAACCATCGCTTCGAGGTGTTGGCGGAGGCCGCCGTAGGCTTCCTTGCGGTTTTTCTCGATTTCGCTGATGGCGAGCGTGGTTTGCTGAAGTTTTTCTTGGATGGGCTTGACCAGCGTTTCTATCGCCACTTGCCGTTCTTTTAACGAAGCATCGGCGTCTTTCTTTTCGCTCTCAAACGTCTTTTTGGCGAGTTCGAGGAATTGCTTGTTGGATTCGTTGAGCGACTTGGTGGCGAGGCCGGCGAGGGAATCGTCGAGCTTTTTGTGAAGCAGTTCCAACGCATCACGATCTGCAGCCAGACGCTCGACGCGCTTGACGAGGTCGGTGTTCTCCTCGCGGAGCTTGTCGGCGGTCACGCGGATCGCTTGGGTTTCTTCGAGCCCGCGTTGGGCGACCGCGGCTTGGGTTTCGAGCTGCCGGGCGGATTCGCGCAGGTTGTCGTTTTGAACTTGTGTGTCGACGAGTTGGGCGGTGAGTTTGGTGCGCGACTGCATCAGCCATGCGCAGAGCGAAAGGGCGACGAGCAAAAGAACAGCGATCACGGCAAGCACGATTTCGAGCATGACCTGATTGTATCTCGCTGTTGAGCCATGCGGACTGAACTCCGCACGCCCAGCCGTCAGGCCTGCACATCGAGGTGTTGATACAGCGGATGGCCCGGCGCGGAGGCGGCGTAAGGCGGCACGGCGGAATCGTCGGCGGCGGGCGAAAGCGGGGCGGGTGGGGCCAGGGGTTGGCCGTCGCCGTCTTGGAAGTAGAGCTGCTCGTAGCCGGGGGCTTGGCGGTCGGGGAGCTCGGCGTCGGGGTCGTCGGCTTGGCCAGCGGACTGAAGGCGTTCGACGAAGGTGTCGGCGCTGTCTTGGGCGACGCGCTGGGCGGTGTTGCGGACGGAGTCTTTGGCGCGGGCGGTCTGCTGAGCCGTCTGGGCGACGGCCGCGACGCCGGCGGCGATGCCGGTTCCGATGCTGGACATGGGGAACACCCCTTTCGGCCTCCACCGTTGAACGCGGGTGGCGACGTACCGCCCGCCTCACGGTTTTATCGTCCAACTCAGGCAATCACCTGAACCCGAGGGCGAATACGGAATCGGAAGGGCGGTTTTATGGGGCTTGGCTGGTGTGAGCGGATCATGCGGACTGAAGTCCGCACGCCGAAAAAAACCACCGGGTGAACGGTGGTTGGGGAGGGGTAGCGGGATGGGGAGGCGGAGGGATTTACTCCTCGACGCGTTCGATGATCCAGTATTCGAGTTCGACGGGGGTGGCTCGGCCGAAGATGGTGACGATGACTTTGACCTTGCCTTGGTCGGGCATGAGTTCGTCGACGGTGGCTTCCATGTTTTCGAAAGCACCGGAGGTGATCTTGACGTGGTCGCCTTTCTGGTACTCCATCTTGACCTGCGGTTGTTCTTCCGCGGGTTTGGAGGCCATGAGCATTTTTTCTATCTCGGGGATCGACATGGGGCTGGGTCGGCCGGCGGTGCCGATGAAGTCGCCGACGCCGGTGGTTTCTTTAATGAGAAAGAAGATGTCTTGGGGGATGCGGCCGTCGTCCTCGAGCATCATTTCGACGAACACGTAGCCGGGGTAGAGCTTGGTTTCGACGATTTTTTGCTTGCCAGCCTTGATGGTTTTGGTCTTCTCGGTGGGCACGAGGATGCGGTTGACCAGGTGGGGCTTGGTTTGGTCTTCGCCGTCGTAGCCTTCGATCTTGATCTTGCGGAGCAAGGTCTTGCGGACCGAAGATTCTTTGTTGGAGGCGACACGGAGGACGAACCAGTTCATGCCGGGCATGACCAGCAGGTCGTCTTCGTCGATTTGGTCTTCGATTTCCGGGGCGGCTTCCGGGGCGACTTCCGGGGCGGTGTCTTGATCGGCGTAGTCTTGGGTTTCTTCGGACATGGTGGTTTCTACCAAACGCTTCGCGGGAGAGGCGGCGGCGTTTGGGTTTGAGGGAAGTCGTTTACGAGCCGGTGGGGGCGAGGATGCCGATCTCGACGAAGATGAAGCCGAACACGATGTTGATGACAAACAGCAGGCCGGCAAAGAGGAACGTGCCGCAGATCACAACCCAAGTCGAGCCGACGATTTCCTTTTTGGTCGGCCAGTTGACCTTTTTCATCTCGGCCTCAACGGCGATCATGAAGTCAACGATGCGGGGTTTGTTGAGCAGAAAGTAGATGAGCAGCCCGAAGCCGATGATCGTTGCGGCGGCAATGCCGGCTTGAAAGTAAAGCTCGTTCTGATCGGGCAAAAAGGTCGGCGAAATTTTGTAAAGCCAACCCGCGCCGGCGAGGACGAGGGTTCCTGCGCCCACGGCCGAGAGCACGCGGGTCCAGTAGCCTTGTCCAGATTTGTAGATCGGTAGTCCCATAGTTTAAATTATTTTTGATTTTTGATTGATGATTTTTGATTGCGAAGATCTAAGTCATCGCAAGCCGCTTCGATCATCATTCCAAATCAAAAATCCTCAATCAAACTGGTTTAGCCGCGACACCTGTCGCGGTGGCAAAAATCAATGAACACGCCAGGAGGGGCTCGAACCCACGACC
>CAYPCC010000039.1:6895-17620 GCA_964409095.1 uncultured Phycisphaera sp.
TGGAATCCGCTGCTCTAGCCAACTGAGCTACTGGCGTTCAGTAGCCGTTAGCCGTTAGCCGTTAGCCGTTAGCGAGAAAACCCTCGAAGGTCATCGGCTAACGCCTAGCGCCTAGCGCCTAGCGGCTGATTTATTTACGCTTGATCTTGTGCAGCGTGTGCTTACGGAGACGGGGCGAGTATTTGTTGAGGCCGGCCTTGAGCTTCTCGGGCATACCGCCCTTCACGTTAACGGGGGTGCGGTAGTTGAGATCGCCGCACTCGGTGCACTGCAGCCAGACGAACTCGACGGCTTCTTTGGACTTGGCCATGACATTAACTTTCGATCGCGGTTTCTAGGAAAGACCGCCGATGGCATCGGCGGCTTTGTACGGGGGAGTCGAAACGTGGCGGCGGCGTTTCCGTCGCCGCCACGATTAAATTTCGGAATTACACAAGGATGGTGGTGACAACGCCGGCGCCGACGGTGCGGCCGCCTTCACGGACGGCGAAGCGGACGCCTTCTTCCATGGCGATGGGCTTTTCACCGAGGTCCACGATGACCTTGATATTGTCGCCGGGCATGGCCATCTCGGCGCCGCCGGTGAGTTCAATCGCACCGGTCACGTCGGTGGTGCGGAAGTAGAACTGCGGCTTGTAGCCGGCGAAGAACGGGCTGGTGCGACCGCCTTCTTCCTTAGTCAGGATGTAGATCTCGGCCTCGAACTTCTTGTGGGGCGTGATCGACTTGGGCGCCGCGAGGACTTGGCCGCGTTGGACCTGGTCTTTTTCGATACCGCGGAGCAGGGCACCGCAGTTGTCGCCGGCGATCGCCGAGTCGAGGGTCTTGTTGAACATCTCGACGCCGGTGACGGTGGTGTCGAGGGTGTTGGCCAAGCCGACCAGTTCGACCTTGTCGCCGACCTTCACTTGGCCACGCTCGACCCGGCCGGTGGCGACGGTGCCGCGGCCTTTGATGGAGAAGACGTCTTCGATGGACATCAGGAAGGGCTTGTCGGTTTCACGCGTGGGCTCGGGGATCCACGTGTCGATCGCATCCATCAGGGCGGTGATACACGCCGACTTTTCGGGGTCCGCGGGGTTCTGCAGGGCGGGGAACGCGGCACCCTTGATGATCGGGGTGTCGGATTCGAAGTCGTATTTCTCGAGCAGCTCTTGAACTTCCATTTCGACCAGGTCGAGGAGTTCTTCGTCGTCGACGAGGTCAACCTTGTTGAGGAAGACCACAAGCTTGGGCACGTTCACCTGACGGGCGAGCAGGACGTGTTCTTTGGTCTGGGGCATCGGGCCGTCGGCGGCCGAGACGACGAGGATACCGCCGTCCATCTGGGCGGCCCCGGTGATCATGTTCTTGACGAAGTCCGCGTGGCCCGGGCAGTCGACGTGGGCGTAGTGGCGGTTTTCGGTGCTGTATTCGACGTGCGAGGTCGAGATGGTGACGATCTTGGTGGCGTCGCGGCGGCCGTCCGAGGCCGAGGCCTTGGCGACGTTGTCATACGACGTGAAGTCGGCCAGACCTTTAGCGGCTTGCACGGCGGTGATGGCCGCGGTCAGCGTGGTCTTGCCGTGGTCGACGTGGCCGATCGTGCCGACGTTGACGTGGGGTTTGGTCCGTTCGAATACACCTTTAGCCATTTGAAAAACTCTCCGTGGTTCTGTGGTCAGTGACCACGCATTCATTTTTGATTTTTGATTGATGATTTTTGATTTGGCTACGCCGCCAACCGTCCATCATATTTGTCTCGTGCAATCAAAAATCTTAAATCAAAAATCGACTCAAGATCCCAAGGAATTCTTGGAAAAACCCACGACCTCACCCTTACCAAGGGTGCGCTCTACCACTGAGCTAGGGCGGCATACCCGGCCGTCTTACGCCACCTCCGCTCAAAAGCGAAGGCAATCAGCCGTTGGTTAAAAACGGCTCGGACAGCCAAAAAACCTATTTAGTTGTCCGGCTAGGACTTCGCCGAGCCGTCGCCCCACGCTGCCGAGGGGCCTCCTGACCACTGCACCACCACGACGGCGGGCTGAGCAATGTAGCGGTTTGCCCCGGATTGACAAGGGGCGACGAGTCGGCTTTATAACCAACACGCGCCCCATAGCATGGACGGGTCAAACTCACTGGATCCAGCAAAAGCTAAATCGTTGCGAAACCGTAACACAGCCCGCCCGGCAAGTCAAACGCCACGCCCCCGTTGACCCCTCCGCGTTGACCCACCTCATCCTCGCTCAACGCCACCCCAACCACCCCCTTCAACCGCCCCACGCCGCCGCAAAATCGCGTGAGTCTATGGTTTTTTTTGCCCCAATCGTGTAGACTGCTCACTGCCAGCTTGGATGGCACTCTTGGCGGACGGCCCCGCCCGGCTCAGCCCCCACTACCCAACCTTTCTTTGTCCTCGCCATGTCGTGGATTCGCTTCCAATGCGTTGTGGCAGCAATATTTATCTCTGCTTTGGCTGGGCTTAGCCCCTGTGCGCCTGCTTGGGCGGCCCCGTACATTAGTGAGATCGTCTTACCCGCGGCCGGGACGACCGCCGTCGAAGTGGCCGGCCTCGACGCCTCCGGAGCCACCCTGCTCATCGTCAACGCCAGCCGCACCACCTTCAGCGTTCAGCAAGTCGTGACCCTGCCCGCCGCCACCGCGGGCAACCCCGCCTCGAGCTTGGCCATCATTGCCGAGACCGATGGAATCGCCGCCGCCGCTGGCCAGGCCACCACGATCACACGCTCGTCGCCTCTCTTTCTCCCCGACCGCCCCACCGCCCTCGTGCTCATCCACGGCCATAGCACCATCGACCCCAGCGCAAGGCTCGGTACCGACTCGCCCGTGCCGGGCATCTCACCCATGACCCCCATCGTGGACTGGGTCAGCTTCACCAGCGGCACCCTCAGCACCCTCCAAGAACCCACCGCCGCGACCATCGCCGCCCTGGGCATCAGCCACCTCGACCGCCCCACCGCGATCACCACGGGATTCACCGCCCTCGCCCGGGCGATCACCGCCCAAGGCCCCGTGATGGACTCGCTCTTGGCCGGCACCGCCAACGGCTTCATCGGCGACGCCGCCAACATCCAACCCTTTGCCTACTCCCCTGGCCGCGAAAATCCGTTAACCGCCTTCTTCAACGACAACGACGACCCCCACGCCCCCGAGCCGGGCGTCGGCCTCCTGTTCGCCCTCGGCGGACTTGGGGCCGCCCGCCGCCCCACCCGCCGCTAGCCGTGATGATTGTTTACCCCAGCCCGCGGGTCTATGATGAATGCGGCAGCGGTTCCAAATCGTTGCCCCCGATGTTGCCATGAACCAATCGCTCCCCCAGCACGACGCCTCGGCCCTCGACCCCGCTCTGCCGGTGTTCGATCAGGTCCAGTCCGTCATCGAACGCATCCGCCCGGCCGTCCAGGCCGACGGCGGCGATGTCGAACTCGTCGAATTCACCGACCAAGGCGTCGCCCGCATCCGCCTCCACGGCGCCTGCATCGGCTGCCCGTCCAGCAGCATGACGCTGCACATGGGTATCGAGCGCAACCTCCGCGACCGCATCCCCCAAGTCACCGCCGTCGAGCAGGTCGATTGACCCCCTAGCCAAACCACCAGCCGCCCGCCGCGGTGTCCGCGGTCGGGGCCGGGAGAAGGAAGACCTCCCGCGAACCACGGCTGACATTTTTTCACCCGCCCCGACGCCGATCCCCAACCCCGGATCGTGCAACGAGGTTTGTTTTCGGTATCCCCCACGCGGCACGCGTCGGAACGTGCTCGGGGACAGGAGGTCCATCATGCTCGCGCTCACCCGCCGCGTCGGCGAAGAAGTCGTCCTCGGCGACCCCCATAACCCCCTCGGCCGCATCCGCGTCGTCGATATCCACGGCGACAAGGTCCGCCTCGCCTTCGACTTCCCCCGCGACGTCGAAATCAACCGCAAAGAACTCGCCGACGAAAAACGCAACGCCCCCTCCCCCGGAAACAACTACCCCGCGTCCGACGACCGCGACCCGCCAACTCCATAAACCGAACCGTCCGAAAAAATCTTGCGCCGGGCCACCGACTCGGGGCCGCCACGGCAATCCATTTTGCTGCAGCAATCATCCCTGAAAATACTTACCCCACAAAACCTCCAGCCGTTTGATTTCCGCGGGGTCGATCTGGGACTTGTC
Organism: uncultured Phycisphaera sp.; assembly: GCA_964409095.1. Lineage (GTDB taxonomy): Bacteria > Planctomycetota > Phycisphaerae > Phycisphaerales > Phycisphaeraceae > Algisphaera. Next base: position 11,053 of record CAYPCC010000039.1, read on the forward strand.
GGACCAGATCCCCAGCGCGAGGGCCGAGTGGGCGGGGCTGGGGTGTTCACGCAAGACCGAGAGATCGGCGAGGGCGGCCTTCATCAGCGCCACGCCCGCGGCGCTGGCTTTTTTGAGGTTGCCGATGATCTCGGTGAGTAAATCCATTCGGTCGCTTCCGGGGGCGTGGGGCTTCCAACTGTCGTAATCCGTCGGCAGCGCGATCAGGGCGTAGGCCAGTTCCGCTTCTCGGGCGAGTTTGGCTTCGGGCATGACGGTCATGCCGATGAGGTCGCCGCCGAGTTGGCGGTGCCATTCGCTCTCGGCCCGCGTCGAAAACACCGGCCCCTCCATGCACACATACGTCCCGCCGTCGTGCACCTTCACATACCCCGCTTCGCCTTCGCCGGGCAACTGCTTCGCCGCGTCCAACAACCACCGCCGCATCACCGGGCAGAACGGCGACGAAAACTCGACGTGCACCGCCGCCTGCTCGAAAAACGTGTTGGCCCGCTTGTAGGTTTTGTCCACGACCTGATCCGCGATGCACAACTCGCCCGGATGCAGATGCTCCCGCAGCGAACCCGTCGCGCCGCTGGCGAGGAGGTGCGTCACGCCCAGCGATTTCATCGCGTAGATGTTCGCCCGGTACGGCACGGCCGTCGGATTCAAAACGTGCCCCGGCCCGTGCCGCTGCAGCAAACACACCTCGACGCCCGACCACTCCACCACCGTGATCGGCCCGCTGGGCTTGCCGAAGGGCGTGTCGAGGTCGTGCGTGGTTTTGACCGTTGCACTACCCGGGACATCGAACATATCGCCGAGGCCGCTGCCGCCGATGATGCCGATTTTGAGGGGAGTCTTTGGAGAAGGGGTGTCGTTCATGCGAGCATGGTAACGCTGGCCGTAACGCTAGGGGACGGGCCTGCGTATAACAGGCGGCGATTGCCCTAACATTCTTTATTCACCGCTTCTTGATTGGAACCCCTGATGAAACGCACCCCCTGCCTCGTGGCGTTGATCGGAGCCGTGGCCTTGGCCGCGTGGCCGACCACGCCTTCGCTCGCCCAAACCCAACCCGCCACCCTCACCCCGCCGGATGCGGCGTGGGGCATGGTGTTCGACCCCGCCAAGGTCCGCACCAGCGCCTTGGCCGGCCACATCATGGCCCACTTCGACGAAGCCCAGCGGGCCGACCTCAACGATAAAATCGACGGCCTGTCCAACATGTTCGGCCTCAACCTCCGCCAAGACCTCGGCCAAATCGTGGCCTTCGGCGACAGCTTCGCGCCGGCCGACATCGGCATCGCCGTGGACGTCGGCCCCGCCCAGACCAACCTCGAAGGCCTCCTCCTGGCCAACGAAAACTACCAGTCCTACGACTACGGCGACCTGATCATCCACTCGATCCAAAACCCCGATAACCCCCGCTTCTTCTGTGCCGTCCTCCCCGGCAGCGACACCAGGCCCGGTGTCCTGGTGCTCTCGCCCGGCCAAGCCTTGGCCGAGCAACTCGTCGATGACGCCAAAGCGGGCGCTCACGTCGTGGACCCCGCCGCCCTCGCCGGGCAAGACTTCTTCCGCCTCTGGGTCAATCGCATCCCGGATGACCTGTTTGCCGGGCAACCCCGTCAGTCCAACATCGCGGGCATGATCCAGTCGCTTGAAATCATCGGCTCCACCGGCGAAACCGACACCTCGTTGGCGCTCAACATCACGTTGACCAACCCCGCCCGGGCTCGGCAGATCTACCAGATGGCTGCGGGCGGCAAAGCGCTCATCGAACTCGCCGCGTCGTCCGACCCCGATGCCGCGAAGCTGGCCGACCTCCTGGCATATGTCCGTGTCGAACAGCCCCAAGACAACAGCAACCAGCTGAACATCACCGCGTTGTGCGACACACAGGGGCTCGCATCGGTGTTGGAGATGCTTGACGAGGCGGGTGCGTTTAAGGATTTGGGTTTGGAATAAAGTTTGTGATCCGCGGCGGCCCCGGGTCGATGACCCGGGGCACATTTTTATATTTCGGAAACGCTTCTTCATGACCGCCACGACGTTGTCCCAACCCGCGACCACCTTGGCCGAGGCGAAACAATCGGCCGCCGAGCCATTGAGCGACGAAGCCCTCGCCGCGCGGGTGCAGACCGGATGCGTCAAGAGCTACGAGCTGCTCGACCAGCGGTATCGGGTGCGGCTGATCCACCTGCTGCGAAGGCGGGTGACGCGGGAAGCGGACGCCGAAGACCTCGCTCAAGTCGCGATCTGGACCGCCTACGAAAAGATCGGCCGGTACGACCCCAAACGCAAATTCAGCACCTGGCTCTTCACCATCGCCGTTCGCAAAGCGGTCGATCATGGCCGGGCCAATGCCCGCCACGTCGCCCCCGCCGGACACGAACCCACCGCGGGCGGCGACGCGGTGATCGGCCTAGCCGACTCCGCCCCCGGCCCGCTCGCCCGCACCCTCGCCGCCGAGCAACACGACCGCGAAAGCCGCATCTGGTTACTGGCCGACCAAGTGCTCACGCCCAAGCAGTGGACCGCGCTCTGGCTGCACTACGGCGAAGACCAATCCCCCGCCGAGGTCGCCAAGGCGATGAATATCAGCCGGGTCAACGTCCGGGTCCTGCTCCACCGAGCGCGTAAAATCCTGCAGGATGAACTGAGCGCGTTACAAAATGGATTCGATGTTTAGCCACGAATGGTGATATCCATGAAAAAGCAACTTTCCGCAAAAACACTCGAACAACAATTGCGCCGCGGCGCGGCGGACCGGCGGTCGACGCTGGATTGCTTGGCTTCGTCGTACCCGGTGGGCGACTACCCGCCGCGGAGTGCCGAGCGTCGGGCGACGGGGCCGGGCGTGGCGGTGCGGATCGCGTGGTTGGTGGGCCTCGGCGGGCTGACCACGGCGGGGCTGGTGGGGTTGATTTCGTTGGTGAGTTTGCTGGTCACGCCCGACCCGACGCAGATGTCGCCTTCGCTGATGGCGGCGAAGCCGGCCCCCGCAACGCTGGGGACGTCGGTGCGATCGCTGGTCGCGGGGCTGGGCCAACTCGAGGCCCGGATGGGCGAACGGCTGGACCCGTCGGTCGCCGCCGCGACGTCGTGGTCGGGGCGTCTCGACGGGTTATCGGCCGTGCTCAGCGACGCGGAAGCGGACCTGCAACAGCCAATCGAGCAAGAGTTTACCGCCCTTCGGACTGATCTGCGGACCGCGGCGAACTATATCCGCCAGCAGTGGCGCACCCCCGTCGAAGCGGGGCCAACCGGCGGCCTGCCCGGCCCCTTCGACGCGACCACGATCGCGGGCTGACACCGCCACCAGCGCCTCTCGGCGTTGATGAAACGAACATATCCCCGGCCGCCGGAAATAGTTTTCGGCGGCCGGGGGTTATGCTGTTAGCGAGTCAGATGTTTGACCCGTGATGAGGAAAAGGTGTGGACCTTGGATAGTGCTGCGTTTCGAGAATTGGCGTTGGCCGAGATGGACTCGGTGTATCGGATGGCGATGCACCTGAGCCGGCACCCCGACGAGGCGTCGGACCTGATGCAGGAGACGTTCCTCAAGGCGTTCAAGTCTGAGGGCCGATTCGAGCTTGGCGATAAAGGTGTGCGGCCGTGGCTGTTTAAGATATTGCACAACAGTTTTTATACGCGGTACAAAAAGAAGAAGCGAGAACCCACGATCCCCGATGACTACATCCAAGAAAGCACCCCCAGCGAAGTCGATCACCCGCCCCCGGCGTGGGACTTGGCCCACCTCGACTGGGAGCAAGTCGATGATCGGCTGAAACAGGCGATCGACGCACTGCCCGAGCATTACCGCGAGGTGCTGCTGCTGTGGGCGGTGGAAGGCTTGAAGTATCGGGAAGTCGGCGAGGTGCTGGACGTGCCGTTGGGCACGGTGATGAGTCGGCTGTACCGGGCCCGCAGCATCCTCAGCGAGAAGCTCGCCGAGTTGGCGAAAGAGCAAGGGATCGAGGTCGGGTAAGTCGGCCGATTCAATGGAACCTTTATTTTTGTGAAAGTGGACGAAAATCTACACTTTACGACTTTGGGTAGAAAGAACTTTGAGTTGAGCCACATGAACCACGAGGAAGCTCACAACCTATTCGCCGCGTTTGTCGATGGAGAACTCGACACGCAGCAAAAGCTGCGGGTGCTTGAGCTGATGGCGGCCGACCCGACGAACACGCAGCGGGTGCTGCATCAGCAGCAACTCAAGCACGCCTGCGGCCGAGTGATGGATTCGCCGGAGATGCGTTGCCCCGACCGGCTGCGGCAAAGCATCGCCGGCCTGGTGGGTGTCGAAACCCCAATCGCGGCAAACTATGCGTCAAGCAAAGACGCAGACCCGGTGTTGGCCCGCATCGGCCGGTGGGTCGCTCCGCTCGCCGTCGCCGCGACGCTGTTTGTGGGCGCGATGGTCGCGCTCAACGTCATGAACAGCCCCGGCGGGTACACGGCCGACGGCCTGATCACTGCCCGGCTCGCCGAGACGTTTGGTCAGCGGCACATCCAGTGTGCCTTAGGCCAAGCCGCCCCCTACCAAGCCGAGCTGTTCCCCGCCACGATCGCTGATCTCGATAAAGCCCTCGCTCAGCATGTCGGCCAAGAACTCGACGGCGCGGCACTGGACCTCTCCACCCTCGGCTACGACTACCAAGTCGCGGGCTTTTGCCCGCTGCCCGGCGGCAAGTCGATCCATGTCATTTACGAAAACCCCGAGGGCAAGACCCTGTCGCTGTGGATCAAACCTTACGACGAGAAGCCGATGCTCGACCCCGGCGTGCCCTACATCCCGCCGCACGACCACACCGCCCAGCCGATGATGGTGTGGCGGGACGGCGAGATGGTGTTCTACTTGGTGGGCGACACGATGGATGACGTCCGCCGCGCCCAGCCCGCGATCCACTTGGCCACGGCGATTTGAGCCGATGGAGTCGGGTATAATCCCCAACCGTGATGCGAAGTTTTAAGTTCTGGCCCTCTCCGTCCGTGCTCGCCTTGCTTGCAGCAAACATGCTGATAGGCAGCGCCGTGCAAGCGCAAAACGTCAACGAACTCTACCAACAAAATTGCCTATCCTGCCACGGCGACAACATGGCGGGCGGCAGCGCCCCGTCGATGCTCGATGACGAGTGGTACACCGACGGCAGCGACCGCGCGCTCTATAACGCGATTTACGACGGGATCGAAGACGCCGGGATGCCCGCGTACAAGGGCGGTCTGTCCGAGCCGCAGGCTTGGGCGTTGGTGGTGTATCTCCGCGAAATTCGGGACGGCCAGCGACGTGATGCGTTGGGGCCGAGCACGCCGAATGACGATGGCGTTTACGAAACTCAGCGTCATCGTTACACGGTCGAAACCGTCGCCGAGGGGCTGGTTCGGCCTTGGTCGATCGAGTTTTTGCCCGACGGCACGATGCTGGTCTCCGAGCGCGAAGGTCGGCTGCGCGTCATCCTCGACAATCAACTGCTCGACGAACCCGTCGTCGGCACGCCCGAGGTCTGGAACCACGGCCAAGGCGGCCTGCTCGATATCGCCGTCGATCCGAACTACGCCACGGCCGACCATCCCGGCAACGGCTGGGTTTATTTGTCGTACGCCCAACTCACCGATCCCCAAGGCAAACACACCCACAACGGCAAGCCCGGCGGCCACACCGCGATCGTCCGTGGCAAACTGGTTGAAGACCAAGGTCGATGGCGCTGGCTCGATCAACAGACGCTCTTCACCACGGCCCCAAACATGAGTAATTCCGGCGGGGTGCACTTCGGCAGCCGATTCGTGTTTGACAACGACGACACGCTGTTCTTCTCCATCAGCGACCGCGGCGACCAGAACCGTGCTCAACAGCTCGACAAGCCCAACGGCAAGATCCACCGCATCCACACCGACGGCTCGATCCCCGAGGACAACCCGTTCCCCGTTATCCATGCGGATAGCAGCGTCAAGCAGGCCATGCCCAGCGTCTGGTCCTACGGCCACCGCAACCCCCAAGGCCTGGCCAAACACCCCGTCACCGGCCAGCTCTACGACATCGAGCACGGCCCCCGCGGCGGCGACGAGATCAACCTCGTCACCCCCGGAAGCAATTACGGCTGGCCCGAGGTGTCGTATTCGATGAACTACAACCAGACCGCCTTCGGCGACAACCCGCCGTTCCACGCCGACAAAGGCTATATCGAGCCGGTCCACTACTGGCTGCCGTCGATCGCCCAGTGCGGCAGCCGTTTCTACGTCGGCGAGGGGTTCCCCGACTGGCAAAACGATCTGTTTGTCGCCGCGCTGGCAAAACAAGAAATCCGCCGGGTACGGCTGAGCGAGGATGGCCAAGCCGTGCTCGAAGACGAGCCGATCTACCGAGGCCAGGGCCGGGTGCGTGACGTGGTGCCCGGGCCGGACGGGGCGTTGTACGTCGCGGTCGAAAACGGCGGCGACGCCGGGTTTATCCGCCGGCTGGTCCCTGCGGATTAAATCGATATCTCGGGGATTGACCCCAACACCGTCTGGCCGATACAATTTGTTGCTCATGCAAGACATTGCCGTCCAACTCAATGCTCTGACCCGCGTGGCCGTTTCG
>CAYPCC010000040.1:0-6367 GCA_964409095.1 uncultured Phycisphaera sp.
CGACATCGAAGATGTCCGACACGAAGCCGTCGAAGTCACCGTCGGCCCCCGCGACATCCTGCTGCTGGGTTTTTACCAACCCCCGCCCGCCGTCACGGCCGACGACGACGTCGACGTGCCGGGCGAGGTTGAACCCGAACCCCCTGATCAAGAGGATGGGCCGTCTGTGTCACCCGATCGCATCGGTATCGACGAAACCATCAAACCGATCGTCGAAGGCGATACCCACGCAGAAACATCGACCGACTCCGCCGCTGAAGCTGTCGAGGTTGCCATGCCCCCCCTCAACCTCGGCCGCGGCTTGTTTACTACGGGGATCACCGCCGAAGACTCTCAGTTTTTATTCCTGCTCCGTCCGCTGCCGTGACCTGACGAAGCGAACGGCGAAAGTTCATCGCCCCAGTGCGACTGAGTCCGCTGCGCCGAGGCTGCGATAAATCTGCCGGGTCGCGTCGGATTTGTTGAGCGTATAGAAATGGATGCCCGCGACTTGGTGGTCGAGTAAGTCGCGGCACTGCTCGGTCGCCCAGTGGACGCCGACGTTGGCAACCGCGTCTTCATCGTCGCCGCAGCGCTTGATCGCGCGCATCAGTCGGGCGGGGTAACGTGACCCGGCGGCGAGTTCGGCCATCCGCTTCATGCCCTTGGCCGAGGTGATCGGCATGATCCCCGCGATGATCGGCACGTTGATCCCCGCCAACACGCAGCGCTCGCGGAAGTCGTAAAAATCGTGATTATCGAAAAACAGTTGCGTGCAGATGTAGTCGGCCCCCGCATCGACCTTGGCCTTGAGGTAATCCATCTCCAGCATCCGGTTGGGCGTGCCGGGATGGCCTTCGGGGAAGCCCGCGACGCCGATGCCGAAGCCGCGCGGGTCGGGGTGGCCCCGGAAGTCGCGGATGAACTTCACGAGGTCTGCGGCGTGTTGGAACGTGTCGTTGGCCTTCGTGTAATTTCTTAAATCTCGGGGGGGGTCGCCGCCGAGCGCTAAGAGATTGCTCACGCCGATCGCGGCGTAGCGTTCGAGGATCTCCAGAATATCGGCATCGCTGTGACAGACACACGTCAGGTGCGGCACGGCCGAGGTGTCGGTCGTCGTCTTGATCCGCTCCACCAAGTCGTGGGTCAACTCCCGCGTCGATCCGCCCGCCCCGTAAGTCACCGACACAAACGCCGGCTTGAGCGAACTCAGGTCCGCGATCGTGGCGTACAACGCCTCGGCGGCCTCCTCCGATTTCGGCGGGAAGAATTCAAAGGAGAACGTGGTTGTGTGCTGGGCAAAGAGGTCTTGGATGTGCATCGAGGTCGCCTAGGTGTTTCGTGGCCGTCAATTCATCCGTTTATCCGGATTGAATGATACTATGGTTTATAGCCTTGTGCGTCAAGGTTCATCGGCCGGGCCGTCTATGATCCGTGTCAATTTGAGTAAGGTATTGCCGATGCAGACCGACTTGGTCATCCCCGCCCGCAACGAAGCCGAGAACCTGCCCGCGTTGATCGCGGCGGTGGACGCGGTGCGTGAGTCGGCGGGGCTCCGCCGGGTCGTGCTGGCGGACAACGGCTCGACCGACGCCACCGCCCGCTTGGCCCGCGAAGGCGGCTTCGAGGTCGTTTTCGAGGAACAGCCCGGCTACGGCGCGGCGTGTCTTGCGGCGCTCAGACACCTCGACGCCGACCCGCCGGACATGGTCGCGTTTCTCGACGCCGACCTCGCCGACGACCCCGGCCAACTCGCCCGGCTCATCGCCCCTATCGCCCAAGGCAGCGCCGACCTGGCGCTGGGTCAACGACAAAAATTTGCCGAGCCCGGTGCCCTCGACCCGCATCAACGCTTCGGCAACTGGTTGGCGGTCTCGCTGCTCCAGGTCATCACCGGCCACCGCTACCGCGACCTCGGACCCATGCGGGTGATCCGCTGGCGGAGCCTAGACAAGCTCGCCATGGCCGACCGCACCTGGGGCTGGACGGTGGAGATGCAGTACAAAGCCGCCCGCTTCGGCCTCCGCCTCGTCGAGATCGACGTGCCCTACCGCAAACGCCACGCGGGGGTCAGCAAGATCTCCGGCTCGCTCGTCGGCAGCTTCAAGGCCGGCACCAAAATCATCAGCACCCTCGCCCACCTCTGGTGGACCACGCCCAAATCCCACGCAGCGCCCGAGGCGATCCGCGAAGGTTGATGGTGTTTCATTTTGTTTGTTGGATGAGTCTCGCTGAGCGAGGCGACTTTACGCCGCTTCGCTTTCGTGCAGCGATTCGATGGCGAAGGTTTCATCATCATCGCTCTGGGCATAGTGCCACCGCGCGACGGCCAGCTCGCCGGTCTGCCACGCGAGCATGATCTCTTGCTCGCCCTGCACCGAAGGAAAATCCACCCGACCCAGCTCGAAGTCGCGTAGCTCTACGCCCGCCGTGTGCAGCTCATCGACGAGCCCGCCGAGGCGGTCCATGGTGGTTTCGTATTCACGCTCGGTGAGGTTCCGCAGCGAGCCATCGTCGAGGTTTTCCAACTCGTTACGCAACTCGATCACCTGGCTGTACACCTCGGCGATGTCCACCGCCACCCGCGACACATACGGCAACGCCCGGTTCGCCTCCGCCACCGAAAAATACTTCCGCCCCGGACGCGGGGGACTCACGGCGGGCACAACGCTGGGATCAAACATGACGCGCTTCTCACGGCCGACACGCATCACCCGCAAACAGCGGGGCAACGGTCGGCGGACTTCAGGGACAAGCGACCCCGATGGGTCAACCGCACCATCGGATGGCGTGAGATCAGGGGACCAAAAACCACGTCCGACGTTATCGGGGTTACAGCGTTCACCACCGGAAGTTTTCGTTCTGCGATGGGGAAATCAATAAATCAGAGATACTGAGTCTTTAAACGCCGCCGACCAGTTTTTGCCGCACGCCCACCACGAGGCTGAACAACAACGGTACGACCACGAGCGTGAACACTGTGGCGACCAGCAGGCCGCCGACGACGACGCTGCCCAGCCCTTTGTACAGCTCGCTGCCCGACCCGCCCATCAGCACCAACGGCAACATGCCGCAGACGCTGGTCGTGGTCGTCATAAAGATCGGCCGCATCCGCGTCCGCACCGATTCGCGGATCGCGTCACGCGGTTGCATCGGCTCGATGTCTTCAAACACGCCCGGCGAGGTTTCTTCCCGCCGGGGCCGCATGACGTTGAGCGCCTGGTGAACGATCAGGATCGCGTTGTTCACGACCACGCCGATGAGGATCACGAAGCCCAGCATGGTCAGCGTGTCCAGCTGCTGGGCCGGGTTATACGCGTGCATCAGGGCCAGGCCGATGAAGCCCCCCACCGTCGCCAACGGCACGGCAAACAGGATCACCAGCGGATACAGGAAACTCTCGAACAACGCCGCCATCACGAGGAACACGATCAACACCGCCAAGAACATCCGGCTGCTCAGCAGGCTGCCGATCGACTCGGCGTTGAAACCCGTCCAGTTGCCCAGAAGCGCCCCGCGGACTTCCGAGAGCTTATCCGCGCTGCCCGCGGTGCGGGCAACAACGGTCGGGTCGATCGCGCCCTGCTCGCTTAAGGTTGAAATCGTGTCTTGGATATCTTCGATCGCCACGGCCAACGGCATCTCCGGCGGCGGAGTGATGCTGAAGGTGATCGAACGCTGGGCGTCGATGCGGTTGATCTGCTGGGGCGCGGTGGTGGGGACGAAATCGCCCAGCGCCGAGATGGGTAATACTCGGGGCGAGCCGTCGTTGTCCCGCACCGTGATGGGCGTCATGGGCAGCTGATCCGTGCTGAGCGCAAAGTCGGGGTGGCGGGTCAAGAGCAGGTCGATCGATTCGCCTTCGAGGCGGTAGTCGCCGATCTCTAAGCCATCGACCAACGCTCGTACCGCCGCGCCGAGGTCACGGACGCTGATACCCAGGTCGCCGGTACGGATCGGGTCGGGGCGGAACTGCACCTCGGGCCCCGCGAGGCTGAAGTTCAGCGGGTCGGGCTGCACCTTGGCGTAGCCGTACTGGGGCGCGAGGACGTCGTAGATCGCTTCGGCACTGCGGCGGAGCGACCCGAGGTCGTTGCCCAGGAGTTCGAGGTCGATCGAGCTGGTGCCGCTCGCCCCGCGGCCGAAGATCGAGCGCTGCGACGAGAAGCCGAACGATCCGGGGATACCCGCCATGGCGTTGTCGAGGATCGCGCTCAGCGGCGCGACGAGTTCGTCATCGGTGCTGCGGGCCCCCATGAAAATAATGTCGCCGCGACGAACGAAGAAGTAGTTTTCGATCGGCGGCACCGCGGGATACATCACCGGCTCGGCCGAGAAATCGGGATTGGGGATCGCCACAGGCTGGATCGCGGTCGCTTCTTCGATGGTGTCGACTTCCCAGTACGGCCGGATGCCCGGCTCGATCCGCTCGGCGATGCCCTGGGCTTGGGTGATGTTGTACGCCGGGGGCGTGAACATAATCCCGAAGATCAGGTTTTGGTTGCCGTTGGGCAGGTAGCTGGTGGGCGGCATAAGCAAGAACGCCCCGCCGAGCGACGCGAGGGTAAATGCCCCGATCACCAAAATGCGCAGCGCCACGGTCACGCCCGAGCGCTCGGTGAGCGTGTGGATCAGGTTGGCGTAGCCGCGGGCCAGCGGCGCGAACAGCCCGGCGATCCGGTCGACGAGCTGAGGCTGCGCACGGCCATCGGCCCGCATTTTCAACGGTCGCAGCCAACGCGCCGACGCGGCGGGGATCACCGTCACCGACACGATCAGGCTCAACGCCACCGCCGCGCAGATCGCAAACGCGATATCGAAAAACAACTGCCCGGCCTCTTCCTGCACCGTGAGCACCGGGACGAACACCGCCAGCGTCGTGAGCGTCGACGCGAGGATCGCGCCCCAGACTTCTTTGGTCGCTTCGTAGGCGGCGCGACGCGGGGTCTTACCCATGTGGATATGCCGGTCGATGTTTTCGAGCACCACGATCGCGTTGTCCACGACCATGCCCACCGCAAACGCCATCCCCGCGAGGCTGATCACGTTGAGATTGCGACCCGCGCCGGTCATCACGATAAACGTGCCGAGCACCGACACGGGGATCGCCAGCGCGATGATCAGCGTCGGCCGAATCTTGCCCAGGAAGATCAGCAAGACCAGCGCCGCGAGCAGCCCGCCGATGACGAGGTTCGACTGGACGAGGCCGATCGCTTGCTCGATGTATTCGGTCTCGTCGTAGACCTGCCGCATCTGGAGTTGGTATTGATTGCCTTCGTAGGTCGGCAGGACGTTTTGGTTGCAAAATTCGATGGCTTCGAGGAGGCCGGCCATGACCTCGATGACGTTGGCGCCGGTTTCGCGGATGGCGTTGATGGCGAGGGCGGACTGGCCGTTGGCGCGGACGAAGCTGCGGCGTTTTTCGAAGGTCTGGATCGCATCACCCAGGTCCTTGACGCGGATCGGCCCAGCCTCGTCGTAGCGGACGACGGTGTTTTCGATCTGGTCGAGCGCATCGAACTGGCCGATGGTGCGCACCCGCACGTCGCGGATGCCGTCTTCGAGATCGCCCGCCGAGACGTTGACGTTTTCAAACTGAAGCGCATCGCGCAATTCGTTAAACGTCACGCCGCGCTCGGCGAGCGCGGCGGGATCAATCTGGATATGCACTTCGCGCTCACGGCCGCCCAGCACGTTCACCCGACTCACGCCCGGCACCCGCTCCATCACCGGCTTCACGCGGTCCTCGGCGAAATCAAAGATCGACTGCAGGTCGAAATCCGGGTCCGGCGAATCGAGGATCACCCACGCGATCGCTTTGGCGGGCGTCGCGTCGGCGTCGATGATGACGGGCTCATCGACATCCGCGGGGTAGGCGGGCACTTCGCGGAGCTTGTCGGAGACGCGGACGCGGGCCTCGCGGACGTCGGTGCCGATGAAAAACTCGAGCTCAATGCTCGCCGTGCCGGTGGTGGCGCTGGCGGTCATTTTCTTGAGGCCCGAGAGCGTTTTGAGGTATTCCTCCTGCTCTTCGATGATCTCACGTTCGACCTCTGCGGGGCTACGACCGGTCCAGTTGGTTTCGACGGTGATAATGGGTTCGTCGACGTTGGGCGTGAGTTGGATGGGGATCGTGGTCAGCGCGAGTACGCCGAACAGGACCGTGAGGATCACGCCGACGGTGACTTTCACCGGGTTCGAGATGGAAAAGCGGATGATGTCCATGCGGGAGGTCTACGCACCAGGGGTGGGGTCGGGGGCGACGGCGGTTTCGGTGTCTTGGGGTGGGGCGGGTTGCTCGCCATCCGCCGGGGGTAACGCGGCGGGGGCAACGGATTCCGGGGATTCCGGGGGGTTCATGATGGCGAGTGGCTGGGTGGGGAAGAGT
>CAYPCC010000040.1:6467-17246 GCA_964409095.1 uncultured Phycisphaera sp.
GGATTCCGGGGATTCCGGGGGGTTCATGATGGCGAGTGGCTGGGTGGGGAAGAGTCGCTCAGCCCCTTCGATGACGACTTGGGTGCCGGGGTTGAGCGCGGGATATTGGCCGCCGGGCAGGGGCTCGACGGCGTAGCGATCGCCGTCGCCGAACAACACGTTGACGGGTTCTGGCAACGCCGCGGGCATCGGGCCGCCCATCTGCGCGGCGTACCACACGGCCGCGCCGCCCGCGCTGAACAGCACCGCATCCCGCGGCACGGTGATGAATTCGCCTTTGCGGGTGATGGGGACTTGGGCGACAACGCTCATGCCCGCCCGGAGCCGGCTGTCGTGATCGGGCAGGCGGATCTTGACGGGGAAGGTGCGAGAGGCGTTCATGCCGTCGGGCCGGACCGAGACGATGTGGCCGACGACTTCGACGCCCACGCTTTCGATGGCGACCTCGACTTCATCGCCCACGGCCAAAGCGTTGACGAAGCGTTCGGGGACATCCACGACGGCATCGATCTCGCCGACGGAGATCATCTCGATCACGCCGTCGCCCGGATCGACCCATTGGCCGACTTCGATAAGCGTGCGGGACACCGCGCCGTCGAAGGGTGCGAGGATGGTCGCCCGCTGGGCCTCGGTGGCGGCGCGGTCGCGCTGGGCCATCGCGGCGTCGAGGCGGGCGCGGTTGGCGGCGACGAGGGTGCGTTGGTCATCGACTTCCTTGGCTTTGGCCGAGCCGGCTTCGCTGAGGCGTTCGAGTTGGTCGAGGTCGCTCTGGGCTTGGTCGATTTGGGCTTGGGCGGCGGCGACGTCGGCCTCGGCGGCTTTGAGGTTCAGGTTGGCCCAGACCTTGTCGATCTGAGCGAGCTTGGTCTCGCCGCCGACCACACGGTCGCCTTCGTTGACGGCCAAGTCGGTGATCTTACCTTCGACCTCCGCGGTCACGGTGACTCGGCGGACCTCTTCCAGCCGACCCACAACCGCCACGCGGTGCTGCAGCGTTTTCATTTCAACCTGCGCGACCCGCACCGACGCGGGCGGCGGGCCTCCGCCTTCGGGAGGGCCGCCGGCTTCTTCCGCCTCGGGCTGGGCGCGCATCGCCTGAATCCCGACCACGCCCAGCGATCCCAAAACCAGCCCCGACACCAGTCCGACGATCACGGCGGGCCACAACAAACGGTTCGAAGCAATACTCATGAATCGGTCTCGCGACGAGGAATATCGTCCGCGACATCGTAGACGCAGGGTACGAAGACATCAATGCCAGCCATCGGCCAATCCCTTACGAGCATAACCCTAATAAATAGTTGGCCGCCGAGTCCGTTTTCTGACCCGCATCGACGACTCCAGCGATCATTCGTCGGCGTATTCCCACACCGTCACGTCCAGCCGCTGCGCACCCCATTGCAGAGCGCGTTCGTGAGTCGGGTAGAGCAGGTCGAGGCGGTGGCCTTTGATGACTCCGCCGCGGTCGAGGACGGGGATGGGACGGCCGCCGTTGTAGCCCGGCACGGTCAGGATCGTGCCGAAGGGGAATAGCGAGGTGTCGGCCGCCGCGAGCTTCATGCCGTTGGTCCACACGCTGTAGCCCGACGCGGTGATGCCGTCCGCCCAGATGCCGCAGGAACGGGCGTCGGGGCTGTACGCGGTGGTCAACATGCGGACGGTTTTCACGGGGCGGAGCGGGCGGCCGTCGAAGGTCGGGGCCGAGGCGGGCGAAACGACGGGCGTCGGCCGGGTGTCACCGAGGGCGGGTCCGCGGTCATCGGTGTCTTCAAAAAGTTGCTGCTCCCGGGCGATCAGGGCGGCGTCGGGCAGCACGACTTCGGGCAAGATCATCGCCGGGGCGGGCCGGGACGGAGCAAACGTATGGGCGTCGAACAGATCGTCACCCGCGCGAGCCGAGGCCGACGCGGGGTTTTCTATGGTCATGAGTTCGATGCTGTCGCCGCCGCGCAGGCCCGCGACGACGCCCCAGATCAGCGTCACCGCGACCATGGCCGTGCCGGTAATGACCACGACCGCCAACGCCACCGCGAACGGCTGGGTCTCGCGGCTACCGGGTTGGGGGCTGGGGATACGGGCCATAGCGGCAGAAAAAGCAACGAGGGTGCGAGGCGATCCGGAAGCACGACCAATAAGCACGACATCATAACCCCGCCGGAGGGGGTTGCCGAAGGAAACTTGAAAAATTTTAAAGTCACCCGGGGACAACCGCCGAAGGCACAGGGTTTTACTTCTTTTTGGCGGGGGTGGACCGAACCGTGGGCGGCGGCGAGGCGGCGGCGACGGTCTTGCCTGCGACTTTGCCGGTAGCGGTGGCCTTGGGTTTGGGTTTGGATGTGCTGGCGGGTTTCTTGTCTTTGGCCGCAGCGTTGGGGCGGGCGACCCAGAAAACCTGGTCGGCGGCATACCAGACGCCCTTGCCGTAGGAGTGGTACACCGGGCGGATCGACACGAACGCGGTGCCGTCGTCTTCACGGGTGATCTCGCAGACCCGGCCGGTGGTTTGGCCGTTGACCGCCACGACCGTGTCGCCCACCTCGATGGGTTTGCCGGCAACATCTTGGACGGGTTCAGCGGTGATCATGGCTTGAGTTTCGGGGTAACACGAGGCGTAACAAAGCATTAAATTCTAGGCGCGGCCGCGGCGGATTTCTCGGCGAACGCTTGCAAAACCTCGCGTTTTCGTCGATAAAGCTCGCCCCCCTATCGCTTTTACCCCCTTTTTTGCCCGGAGAGCCGCCATGGAAACCACCCTCATTTTTCTCAAGCCCGACGCGGTCCAACGCGGGCTCATCAGCCCGATCGTCGGCCGTTTTGAAGCCAAAGGCCTGACCTTCGTCGGCATGAAGCTGATGAACGTCTCGAAGGAGCTCGCCGAGAAGCATTACGCCGAGCACGCGGGCAAGCCGTTTTACGACGGGCTGATCTCGTTCGTCACCAGCTCGCCGGTGTTGGTGATGGCGATCCGCGGCGTGAACGCGATCGCGGTGTGTCGGACGCTGATCGGTGCGACCAACGGCCAAAAGGCCGACCCCGGCACGATCCGCGGCGACTTCGGCATGTCCGGCGGCTACAACATGATCCACGGCAGCGACAGCCCCGAAGCCGCCCAGCGCGAACTCGCCTTGTGGTTCAAGGACGGCGAACTCGCCACCATCGACAAAACCGCCGACCAATGGGTCTACGACCCCGGCGACCTGAAGTAAGCCCCATCTACCCTCAATCAAATCCGCCGCCTAAGGCTTGGCGTCCAACTTCAGGATCGCTAAGCCGAGATCGGCTTTTGTGTTTTGCGTTTACGGCGACTCCAACCATTCGGCTTCGTAGGCCAAGCCCCCCTCGCCGCCCGTGCCGTCGCCCGGCGGGCTGCCGTTGAAGACGTTTTCCGCTTGGATGCGGTTGAACGTGCCGTCGTAGATCGCCACGCGGTGCAGCGTCCCCAGCCAGCCGCGTGATCCGCCGACTTCGTTGGCTAAGAGCAGTTCGTAGCCGCTGTTCCAGTTATCGAGGTCGCCGGTCCACGTTTCGGTGATTTCGAGGGTGCCGTTGCGGTAGACGCGGAGCTCTTCGTTGTTGGGGTCGTAGGTGAAGATGACGTGTTGTTGGGTATCGGCGACCAAGACATCGCCCGACTCAGCTTCGGGGGTGCCCGAGGTGTTGAACTCGGTGCGGAGGCGGACGTTGTATTTCGCGTCGGTTTGGCCCAGGTGGAAGTTGCGGTTGCTCGTGCCGTTGGAGTAGCTGACGATCCGGGCCGGTCCGTCTTGGGTGATGTTGGCGGGGGTGAAGACGGCCTCGACACTGATCGCGTCGCGGTCGATGATGGCAGTGTGCAATCGATCGACCGGGCCGCCGGAGGAGATCGTCGTGGCGGTGTCGATCGTGAGTCCGCCGCCGCTGATCCAGGTGACGTGGTCGGGGTCGGCGATGGCGAGGTCGAGGGCGGGGGTTTTTTCCGAGGTGTCGTAAACCAAGGCGGGCATGGCGTCGCGCGGATCGGTCTTGGCGTAAAGGTCGGCGGCTTGGTCGGCGTTGAGGTTCTGGTCGTAAAGCCTTACGTCGTCGAGGCGACCGTGATACGGGAGATCCCAGCCGTCGGTGGTCCCGCTGCTGGATTTCCGCTGATCCACGCCAAACGTCCAAGGCTCTTCGTTGCCCACTCCGCCCGAGGACGGGCCAAGACCGCCCGTGTAACTGTCCGAATCCACCAGCACGCCGTTGAGATACAGCCGTAAGCCTTCCGCCCCGAACCCGACCGCAACGTGATGCCAGGTATTCGCGCTCACCGCGCCGCTGGCCGACCGGACGTATTTGCTGGCGCTGGTGCTCTGCAATCGGCACTCGAGCTGCGACCCGTTGAGGTAGACCCGAATGTGGCCGCCGGTGGCGTAATTGGTGGCGTCTTTCGACACCATACCCTGCGTTCCGCTAATGTCGCTGGGGCGGAACCAAAACGACAACGTGCCGCGATCCAACAGATACGTTGGATCGTGCGGCACTTCCACAAAATCATCGACGCCGTCGAACTCCACCGAAGTCCCCCCGTCACCGAACCCGCTGAGGCCGCCCGTTGGCTTATCGACGTAGCCGCCATCACGCCGCGCCACTTCTTCGATCGCCAAGGCCACCCCGCCTTCGTTCACGGTCCCGCGGTCCAAGCGGACGAGAGCATCGCTGTCGAAGTTCATGTAATCCGCGGTGTAGAGCGTGCCGTAAAAAGTCGCGTCATCGCTGACCGAAAGGTTCCCGCCGCTGTAGACGGTGGCCGCCGTGATGCTGGTCCCGCGGAAGTAAGCCGATCTCGAACCCCCGCTGGCGTTGGGAACGTAAATCGTGAGGCGTTCGGCTTCGAGCGAATCCGCATTGATGAGCGATTCGTCGTTGGCGTTGAAGTTGCCCCCCACAAACAGCCGCAGCGAAGACCCGGCCGTGAAAAACAGCCGGCCTCTGTTAAACGTCATGTCGCCATCCACCACGATCGTGATGTCCCCGTCGATCGTGATCTTCGCGTAGTTTTCGACGTTCCATGCCCCGTAGCGGATGTCGCTGCTGATCGTACGCTCGTCACCCCAGTTGTCTTTTAGAAAAGATGTGCTCAGCGGCAGGCTCGGCGTGGCGGGAAACGCAAAAGACGCTTCGATCGGCAGGATCCGCTTAGCCCCCGATAACACCGTATGGTCCGGATGGATATCGAAAATATCCGCTTCAACCCCGCCCGGCCCGCCGTAGATATCGCCACTGATCTGGGCACGATTCCAGAACGAAAAACTGTCGTCTGCCGTTTGATTCGTCGACAGAAACGCGTTGTCGCTTTGGCTGGTGTCGTAGTCGCCGGAACCCGAATCGTAGCTATCGACTTTGGCGCGGGTCTGGATTTGCATCCGCCCCCCCGCCACCGCTTGCCCCCTGGCCGTTGCGGTGTCGTCGAGTTTCCAGTGGCTCACCAACTGTGGCACGACCGCGTCAGGCTCGTGAAACTCGTAAAGCGCAAGCAAACTCGGCGTCGTGCCATCCGCATCAGACGAAGCCGCCTCGCCGCTCGTGAACAACGCCGCAACTTGGTCGGCCGTCAGTTGCTGGTCGTAAAAACGTACATCGTCGAGCCGGCCATCAAGGTAGTTACTCATCGGCCAAAGCGTCAGGTTGCCACTGGCCCAAGTATTGGCCCCCAACGCGATCGGCTCAAAATTACCCGTACCGCCCGAAGACGTGCCCATCCCGCCGGTATGCGAATCAGAGTCCACCAATGCCCCGTCTACATACAAACGCAGGCCGCCGGCTCCGAACGTCAACGCCGCGTGATGCCACGTCGAGGCCGAGAGTACGTTGCCCGAGTTCAGGGTATAGCTGCTGGACGTGTCTTGAAAACGAACCTCAACATCGTCGCCGTTGGCGTACATCGTGACGTGCCCGCCGGTGTCGTAACCCGAAGAGTCTTTGGAAAAGAGTTCTTTCCGCCCCGAAGTATTGTCCAAATAAAACCACAGCGTAATCGCGCCGGCATCCGCCAAAAACGCATCGTTGTGATCGATCGCAACGTGGCCGCTGCTGCCGTCAAATTCCGCCGCGGCATCCACCTGTCCCCCAACGCCCAGCGTCGTACCGGTTGCGTAGGAACCGTGGTGCCCGCCGACTACATCGGTTGCCAGCGAACCGACCGTTTCATCTAAGGTCCACCGACTGATCGGGCTCACGGTCGACACCGTTGCCCCCCCTGCGGCCCAGTCGACTGCCTGCTTCATCAATTTTTTACCGTCGTCGTTGAGCTGGCCGTACTCAAACTTATTGGACCCGAACGGCATGGTCACGCGGCGCTGTGGCGACGGGTTGCCGTCGGTCATCGTGTCGCCGATGTCGAGATACGTCAGCACCGCGGTCGAAGACGACACCCGCTCGGCCAGCGTGTTCAAGCCCGACGCAGGGGTGCCGCCGGATTGAATCAGGCCGGTGGAGTTGTAAGTGATCTGCAGATCGCCCAGGGCAAAGCCGGAAGTGATCGGGTGGGCGTTATCCACGATCTCGATCGTGCTCCCCGTCCAGCCGCCGCCCGACGTGGACATACCCAATTCGTCTTGCAACGCATGCTCTTCGTTGACCACGCCGATGTCGTAGCCGTTGGTTTTCGTGCTCACCGAACTCGACGCGGATTCTTCACTGATATATATCACGTCGGCCTGAGCCGCCGCCGCGTCGTACACCGCTTGCGGATCGCTGTCAGTCACGGTCAACACCCGGTAGCCCCACGACTCGATCACCGCGATGCGTTCGAGGTCTTCGTCGGCGTGGTACGCGTTGCCGGTCACCAGCAGCACCGTCATCGTTGACGAGGTGGCCGCGGGCACCACGCGGTTACTGATCCGGTGGACCACGCCGTTGAACGTCCCCTCCACCGTGATGACGAAGGCCTCTGACACGTCATCACCCAGGTCGGCATCATCCTCGTCTTCAAACATCACGCGGAAACTGCCGCCGTTAAGGTCCGTGGCCGCGGCCCAGAGGCCGTGGGTGTGTTCGTCGCGCCACTCGGGTGTCGCCCGCAGGTACTCCATCGCCAAACGCAACCCGTCCTCGGCGATCGCGCGGGCCTGCACCTGCCGGGTGGCGTTGTGGGCGATCGCCGTCGACGTGGTTTGGCTCGCCAGGAACGACAGCGTGATGATCGTGCCCACCGTCAACGCGATCATCACCATCACCATCGCCACGCCGCGACAACGGGGCGACCCGGCGGCGAAGCGATCGAAGTCAGCATTACAGCAATGGAGGTCGGGTGTAGGTTTCATCGTTTGGTATGGGTTATTTCGCGTTGCGGAGTTTGACCGTGCCTACCGATTCATTTGTCAGATTGCCCGCCGTCAGCGACAGCCGATAGCTGAGCATCCGCGCCGCTTGCGGGTCGAGTTCGTCCAGCGATACCCCGAAACCCACCGCGTCGTTGGCCCAGCGGGTTTCGGGGAAATCCGTCGTGCCGCGCAAGGCATCGGTGATCGCGTCGAAGTCGTCGGTGAGTTCGTAAAGCACGTCCGTCGTGCCGTCGGGCGCGGTGTAGGACGACAGCGTTTGCGCCGCCGCGTCGTATTCCAACAGCCGAATTTCAAGCAGGCTCGGCTCGCCGTTTTCATCGAGGTCTCGGCCCCAGAGCACCGCCCAGGTGTGATCCGTCGTTTGCCCCGCGTCCAACACCTTCTGGCTGCCCCGCACCGCGGCGTTGATCCGCATCGACACCATCTTGTTGCGGGCCACGAGTTGGCGGACATCGCTTTCTTCGTCCGTCCCGTACGCCACCGCCGACAACATGCCCCCGATCGTCGCGCCGATCAGCGCCATGATGCCCAGCGCCATCATCAACTCGATCAGCGTCAAGCCGCCGCAGCGCGAGGGTCGATGGATCACGGGAGTGCCGCGGATATTCCCCGGGGTGGGGCCGGGGGCGGGGGCGGGGGTCATGGTGCAGACTCCGCGATGAACCGTGAGATCGTCCACTCCCGGCCGCCCGGCTCTGCCACCGTGACCGTCACCGCGATCCCGTTGCGCGTCCCGCCGAACCCCGCCGCCGTTGCCGTGCTGTACGCCGCATCCACCGAACGCGAAAACCCCTGAAACAACGCGGGGTACAACACCCCCGCCGGGTCGGCCAGCGCGCCGGGCGACTCGGCAAAGCCATCGAAATCATCCATGCCGTCGAAGCGGTCCCGCGTCGGTTCGTTGTCGTCCGGCCCCGGCGTCGTGTCGCCGCCGCGATCCGCATAAGGCAACGCCAACACCTCTTCCATCAACGCCTCGGCCAACGACAACGCCCGCTCTTCGTGCAACGCGTTGTAGGTGTGCGCCTGCCCCGACACGATCGTCTGCGTCAACCCCGCGACGATAAACGCCAGCACTGCCGACGCCAACAGCACCTCGGCCAAGGTGAAACCTTGGGCCGTGGTGCGTCGTGGATGGAGTTGCCGAGCGCGTCGCGGGGCCTGCATGGACGAATCTCCGATGGATAGTCTCCCCCCTGACATCGGCCGATTCGGATCGGTTTTTCAGCCCGACACCGCCCCGATCCCAACATTAAACTCACCCCCTCTCGCCCGATCCCCACAACCGCCCCGTTATCGGCCGCGATCGACGCCAACTGACCGTCGACTTCGCACCCGACCCCAAACCCCCGCAGGTCTTTGGTCGATAACAATTCCGATGAAACGTGTGTTTGATTTATCTCGCGGGGCAACCCGTCCGCATCGCCATGGCTTCTCGATGATCGAGATCATGGTCGTGGTCACGGTGTTGTCGATCGCCTCGGCCCTCGTGCTGCCGATGTTCCGCGACCAAGGGGCTACGCAGCTGCGCAGCGCCGCCAAGCTCCTCGCCGCCGACCTCGACGCCGCCAAAGTCGAATCGCTGACCCACGGCGACGACCCCCGTGTCGTCGTGTTCAACACCACCACCCACACCTATCACCTCGCCGCCGCCTCCGACCCCACCACCCCGATCACCAACCCCTTCGACCGCAAGCCCTACGCCGTGACCTTCGGCACCGGCCGTGCCGCGGCCCTCGGGATGGTCGACATCCAAAGCGTCAGCCTCGACGGCGACGACGAACTGGGCTTCGGCCTCTACGGCCAACTCGACCAAACCACCCCCGCCACCATCACCCTCGCCGCCGACGACGCCACCCTCACCTTGACCCTCGACCCCGACACCGGCGAAACCACCATCGGCCCCATCCAGTAATCTCGCCCCCCGCCATCTACGCCCCCACCACCGGGTTCCGCAGCACCCCAATCCCCTCAATCTCCACCGCCACCGTGTCCCCCGGCCGCACCCACACCGCAGGCTCACGCACAAACCCCACCCCCGGCGGCGTCCCGGTCAAAATCACCGTGCCCGGCAACAACGTCGTGTCCCGACTCAAAAACGAAATAATCTGGGCCACCGAAAAAATCATGTCGCTCGTGTGACTCGACTGCATCACGCGGTCGTTGAGCCTCCCGGTGATTGTTAAGTTTTGCGCGTCGGCGATTTCGTCTTGCCCGCTTCCGGGGGTGACGATAACCGGGCCGAGCGGGCAGAACGTGTCGAACCCTTTGCCGCGCACCCACTGCCCGCCGCCGCCGTGCTTCTGCCACCGGCGGGCCGAGAGGTCGTTGCCGCAGGCGTAGCCCAAGACGTACTCCAACGCTTCGCCTTCGCTCACGTCTTTCGCCGGTTGGCCCTCGCGGTTCACGCCCATGACCACGGCCAGTTCCGCTTCGCTGTCCAGTTCGGGGCCGTCGCTTTCGCGCAACTTCGCGTGGGGCACCACCACCTCGCCGCCGGGAGCGCACAGCGTCGTGGTGGGCTTCATAAAAATCACCGGCCGCTCGGGGATCGCTGCGTTGGTTTCCTCGGCGTGCTCCCGGTAATTCAGCCCGATACAAAAAATATTGGGCGGCACGATCGGGGCCAGCCGACAGCCGATCACCACCACCTCATCGGTCAGTTTTTCGGGGTCGTAGCCGTGTCCCTGGGCGAATAGCCGGGCGGTGCCGTCGCCCAAATCTTGGCCGAAACGAACGCGGCCTTGGGCATCGGTCAATCGGGTGAGGATCATCAGCGGTTTCTCCGGGGGCGTGGGTCCGTTATAATCGCGCAACCGCAAACGGGCCAATACATCGCCCCCTCGCCACGGCCAAGTGGCCTGAAAATCTGCTTTCCATCCCCCGCCCGGCCCCCCGAATCGCCGATTTCCCGCGGGGCCACCCTCGAAAACCAAGGAGCCACCCCGTGGCCGACGACTCTCCCCAAATTCCCCGAGCCGCCGCCGCCTCGGCCGTCGAAGCCGCCAAGGCCAAAGCCGCCGACCAAGACCTCCCGGTCAACGGCGACCGCCGCCGCACTTGGCAAGACATGGGGACCGGCCCGGGCGAACAAAAAGCCAACGTCCCCGCTGGCCTCTGGCTCCGCTGCCCCGCCTGCGAAGCCATGAGCTACCGCAAGCAGGTTGAGGCCAACCTCCACGTCTGCCCCGAATGTGAGCACCACTACCGCATCGGGGCCGATGAACGCATCAAGCAACTCGTCGATCCCGGCAGCTTCGAGTCGATGTGGGACAACCTCGCGCCCAAAGACACGCTGCAGTTCGTCGATCGCGTGCCCTACAAAGACCGCATCGCCGCCGAGCAGAAAAAGACCGGCCACAAGGACGCCCTCGTCGCGGGCAAAGCCTTCATCAAGGGCCGGGGCGTCGTCTTGGCCGTCATGAACCCCGACTTCATGATGGCGTCGATGGGCAGCGTCGTCGGCGAAAAAATCACC
>CAYPCC010000041.1:0-17076 GCA_964409095.1 uncultured Phycisphaera sp.
ATTCGTGGTTGAACAAGATGCCGCAGGAGGCGTGCATGTTGTACGACTCGCGGTAGTTGATCGTGATCCAGTGGCCGTAGAGCTTGGCGACGCCGTAAGGCGAGCGTGGGTGGAACGGCGTGGCTTCGGACTGCGGAGCGCTCTCGGGCATGCCGCCGAACATCTCGGAGGTGGAGGCTTGGTAGTAGCGGATGGGGTTGCCCGATTCGTCCTGGTATTGGCGGATGGCTTCGAGCAGGTTGATCGTGCCGGCCCCGGTGGCCTCGGCGGTATAGATTGGCTGGTCAAAACTCACGCGGACGTGGCTCTGGGCCCCGAGGTTGTAGACCTCGGTGGGCTTGGCGAGGCGGATGATTTTGAAGAGGCTGTTGGCGTCGGTGAGGTCGCCGTAGTGCAGCTTGAGGCTGGGGCCGTCTTCGTGGGGATCGGTGTAGATGTGGTCGATCCGGTCGGTGTTGAAGGTCGAGGCCCGGCGGATGATGCCGTGGACGTCGTAGCCCTTTTCCAACAAAAACTCGGCCAGATACGAGCCGTCTTGACCGGTGATGCCGGTGATCAAAGCACATTTCGAGGGGGTTGCCAAAGCTGCTCTCCGAGTGAACGTGGTTAACGCTATTTTTTAAAATAGCTTATGCCCATAAATCCATAACCAGAGAGACCGAAATTCGATCTCCCCGAAGCCATTCTAACGCCGCCGGGTCGAAAAAACCCGGGTCGGCACCTACAGTCTGTCGCCGATTTAACATATTACTACACCGAGGCACAAAAAAATGTCAAACTTCATCGAAATCGGGCAGACCGCTCCCGCTTTCACCCTCAAAGACCAAGACGAAAACACCCATAAACTCTCCGAAAACAAAGGAAAATGGGTGGTGCTCTATTTCTACCCCAAAGACAGCACCCCCGGCTGCACCCAAGAAGCCTGCGCCTTCCGCGACGCCGCGAAGGACCTGAAAAAAGCCGGAGCGGTCGTGTTCGGCGTCAGCCCGGATGATGTGAAATCTCACGCCAAGTTTGCCGATAAACAAGAACTCAATTTCCCCCTCCTCGCCGACCCGGATCAGAAAATCTGTACGAAATACGGCGTCTGGCAGGAGAAATCCATGTACGGCAAGAAATACATGGGGGCCGTCCGCACCACCTACCTCATCGACCCCAAGGGCAAAGTCGCCCACCGCTGGGACAGCGTCAAAGTGCCCGGCCACGTCGAAGCCGTCTTGGACACCCTCGCCCAAATCGGGGGCTAAGCCATCGGCGACGGTGGGCCAATCAAAAAAAATGACGGCGAATGAACAAAAAAATCATCAAACCCCCTAGTCAAAGCTCGGGGGTTTGATTACTTTATCTAGGTTAACTGTGCCGTTGTCCGCTTCTGCGATTTCGCCTCCGCCGACTCCCCCGTCGGTCCCGCCCGGCCACCGCAGAATATCAGTTTGGGACGGTCGATTTCCCTAATTTCGCCCCGCTTAACCCCAACACGGATCGATCCCGATGAGCGCCCCCGCATCCTCTTCGAGCAAGGCCAAAGCCAAGGCTAAGGCTACACGCAAGCCCCGAAAGTCATCCACCAAAGCCGCGGCGACGGCAACCAACAAAGCCGCGGGCAAAACCGTCGTCCCCGCCCAGCCCGTCGAGGTCAAGGCCGACCCCACCGCCGCTCCGCAAACCCCCGCCGTCGTCACCGACGAACAAATCGGCGAACGGGCTTACCAAATTTGGATCGAAAAGGGTCGGCCCTACGGCCAAGAACAAGCCAACTGGGACCAAGCCGTCGCCGAACTCCGCGGCTAACCCCGGCCCACAAAATCCAAGACCGCCGACGCATCGGTCAGGTCATCCAGCACCACGTCCGCCCCCGCGTCGGAGAGTTGTTGTCGATCAAACCGCCCCGTCGCTACGGCCATGGCAACGCAGCCGTGGGCGTGGGCGCAGTCGATGTCGTGCGGGGTGTCGCCGATGACCACGACGCGGGTCGGATCCGCGGCGTGGCCGTGACGGGTTGCGTAGCGTTGGAGGGCTAACTCGGTCAGCCCGGGGCGGGTCGGGGCCTCGTCGCCGAACGCGGTGATGGTGAACACGGCCGGGTCGAACCCCGTCGCGTTGAGTTTGACGTGGGCCGCCCCGCCGTAGTTCCCCGTGAGGCAGCCGAGCACCGGGCCGTCGCCGTTGCGGGCCTGCACAAGGTGGGCCAGTTGCTTCATGAGTTCCCGCGTGCCGGGTAGGGCCGTGAGCATCGACGCGGGCCCGCCCAACACCTCGGCCAACGCCGCGATATACGCATCCCGCAGCCGCTCGTGATCGCCTTGACTGGGGCGAAAGCCGCTCCTTTCCGCCGCCTCCTCAAACAGCGACGGGTCCAGCCGGCCCGCCGTGTCGATCCCTTCAAACGATAATCCGCCGCCGAATAACGCGACCGCCGTGTCGTGCAATACCTGCAGCCCCGACCCGCCGGTGTCCACCAACGTCCCGTCGATATCAAACAACAACATCGTGCGTGGCATAGGTCTACCTTCCTGAGAATCCGCAAGGCTCACCGTTAAGTGCGGCTGGGGCGCACCGCCCAGTGCATCTTGTGCGACAACATATTCCAGTACGTCCGGTTGGGGTTCTGGATCAGTTGCAGGCGGTTGGGGTGACGCTGGATGCGGACTTGCTGGCCTTCCTGAATCGTCGTCGATTCCTGACCGTCGATCACCAGCGTCGTTCCGGGGTTGGCGCGGTTCATGGTGATCCACACGTCGCAGTCCGACCCGAACACGATCGGCCGAAACGCGATCGACTGCGGCGCGATCGCCGACACCACCAACGCATCGACGCCCGGCGACACGATCGGCCCGCCGACGCTCAAGTTGTACGCCGTCGACCCCGACGCCGTCGCCACGATGATCCCGTCGCCCCCAAACGTCAGCGCCGACCGCTGCGACACGTCCGGCTCGATCGCCAGGTCCAGCTCCACCATCCGAAAAGGCGGCCCGGCCGTGATCACCGCGTCGTTCATCGCAATGTACGAGTGCTCGGGCTCAACACCCTGGCCGTTCCATTTCGGCGTGCCCAGCGGCATCACGTCCACATCAATCATCACCCGCTGCGTCTGCCGACACGCCCCCGCCGCGATCGCGGCCCAGTGCTCTTTCACGTCTTCGATCTCGAACTCGGCCAAGAAGCCGACTTTCCCAAAGTTCACGCCCAGCAGCGGCACTCCCCGATCCACCATCACCCGCGCCTGCGACAAAAACGTCCCGTCGCCGCCGAGCACCAACGTCAGGTCGCACTCGGGCGGCTCGACATCGAACCCGTCGCGCGTCTCCCACGTGTCCATCACCGCCACCACATCCGCCCGCTCCCGCAGCCACGGGCCAAACTCTGCGATCGCCCGCAGCACGGGGTCTTTCTTCATGTTCGCCAGAATGAGGATGCGGGGTCTCGTCGGCATGGCATTAGTGTACGCCCCCGGCGGCGACTTGCTGGCGATCCGACGCCCGATGGTCGATGTTAACCGCACGCTACCGCTTCACCCTCGATCTCCCCGCCCCCGGACCACGGACCCCGCCCCATGCAAGCCCTCGTCTTCGACGGAATCCAACCCACCCTCGATCCCCGACGCGACGAACCCGCTCCGCCGCCGGGCGAATGCCTCATCCGGCCTACCCGGCTGGGCGTCTGCTCAACCGACCTCGAAATCTGCCGCGGCTACATGGGCTTCACCGGCGTGCTCGGCCACGAGTTTGTCGGCGTCGTCGAAATGGTCGCCGAGAAGAAGCACGCCGACTGGGTCGGCAAGCGCGTCGTGGGCAACATCAACTGTGTCCGTTCGATCTGCGACCTCTGCAAGGCCGGCCTCCGCGAACACGCCCGCGACCGCAGCGTCCTGGGCATCAAGGACCGCGACGGCTGCTTCGCCGATTTGTTTGCGTTGCCCGTCGAGAATCTTTATGAGGTGCCGGACAACGTGGACGACGACCACGCAGTCTTTGCCGAGCCGTTGGCCGCGGCGTTTCAGATTTTGCGTCAGCTCACCGTCGAGGGCCGGCCGTTCATCACCGTGCTCGGCGATGGCCGGCTCGGCCTGCTCGTCGCCCAAGTCGTCAACCAGCTCAACGCCACCGTCCGTGTCGTCGGCAAGCACGAAGAAAAACTCCGCCTCTGCGAAAAATGGAACATCAAGCACCGCCTGCTCAAAGACGTCGGACTCCGCCAAGACCAAGACATCGTCATCGACTGCACCGGCTCGCCCCGCGGCCTCGAAACCGCCATGCAGATGGTCCGCCCCCGCGGCACCATCGTGATGAAAACCACGACGACGCCCCCCGCCCCCGGCGAGCCGCACCTGGACTTGAGTCCGTTGGTCATCCACGAGATCAACCTCATCGGTTCCCGCTGCGGCCCGTTCCCCGATGCCCTCGAAGCGCTCAGCGCCCAAACCATCGATGTCGTCAGCTTGATCAGCAAACGCATGAAGCTCGCCGACGGCGTCGCCGCGCTCAAAGCCGCGACCCGATCCGACACGATCAAAGTGTTGCTGGAACCGTGAAACAAATCACCGTTTAGCGGGCGATCGCATATCGCCGAGCGCGGATCTTCGGTCCGCGCCTAAATCTGATTGCTGCGGCCGTTTTTAATGAATGCCGCGATCGCCTCGGGATACGCCGCGCACTCCTGCTCGAACACCCGCGCCGCCAATCGCTCGGGCGTGTCGCCCGGCAACACCGGACAACTTTTCTGCAACACGATTGGTCCCGTGTCGTAAGAGTTGTCCGCAAAATGGACCGTGCAGCCCGACTCCTTTTCGCCTGCTTGCAGGACCGCTTCGTGAACGTGGTGGCCGTGCATCCCCTTGCCGCCGAACTTGGGCAGCAGCGACGGGTGGATATTCATCACCCGGCCCGCGAAATCCGCGGGGATGACCAGCAAGCTCAAGAACCCCGCCATGCACACCAACTCGCAGCCCGTGTCGCGGACCGGCGCAAAAATCGCTTCCGAAAACGCCGCGGTGTCGGCGTGGTCTTTGCGCCGGATCACTTGGCACGGCAAGCCCAACGCCGTCGCCCGCTCGATCCCCTTCGCCGCCGACGTATCGTTCGACGCGATGACCAGTTTGATCTGAGCCGACAACGATCCGTCCGCGATGCGGTCGGCGAGGTTGAGCATCGTTGTGCCGCCGCCGCTGAGCAGCACCGCGATCGGCAGGGGCTTGTTAAGTGATTCTTCCGAAGCCATGGCGGTAACATACCCCGCGATGACTGATCGCGTCACACGACTGGCCCCTTCGCCCACCGGGGCGTTGCACTTGGGGAACATGCGCACGTTCCTGATCAACTGGGCCGCCGCCCGGCGGGCCGGGTGGCGAATCGTCTTACGCCTCGAAGACCTCGATGGCCCCCGCGTCAAGGCCGAGGCTTCGCAGCAGGCCATCGACGTGCTGCAGTGGCTCGGCATGAATTGGGACGGCGAAGCGATTTATCAATCCCACGACCTCACGCCCTACGAAAACGCCCTCCAAACGCTTACCCAAAAAGGCCTGACCTACCCCTCCCCCGCCACGCGGGGCGAGATCCTCGCCGCCGCGTCCGCGCCCCACGTCGACGACCACGAGCAGCGCTACCCCGGCCTCTACCGCCCCGCTCCCGGAAAAATCTTGCCGCCTTTTCCCGACGACGCCGACACCGCGATCCGCGTGATCGTGCCCGACGGGGAGATCGAATTTGTGGATGAATTGCTCGGGCCGCAGGCCGTGAACGTGCAGCAGCAAGTCGGCGACTTCATCGTGCAGACCAAAGCGCGCTTGCCGTCGTACCAACTCGCCGTCGTCGTTGATGACGCCCGTCAAGGCGTCACCGACATCGTCCGCGGCGACGATCTCTTGCGCTCCACCGCCCGGCAAACTCTGCTCCAACAGGCGCTCGGCCTCGGTTCGCCGCCGCGCTACTTCCACGTCCCGCTGGTCTACGGCGACGACGGCCACCGCCTCGCCAAACGCCACGGCGACACCCGCGCCGCGATGTACCGCGACCAAGGCGTCCCCCCCGAACGACTCGTCGGCCTGATCGCGTGGTGGGCGGGGCTGATCGAATCCCGCCAACCGCTCAGCGCCGCCGAGTTCCTCGCCGCTTTCGACTGGGTCAAACTCCCCGCCGACCCGATCACCTTCACCCCGGAAGACCACCGATGGCTCACCGACACCCCGTAAGTTTTTTACGCCACTTGATGATGGGCATCGCGCTCGCGGGCCTCATGTGGGCCGCGACCGGCTGCCATAGCGGGGAAGACGTCGGCGGCGTGCAGCGGGTCGAAATCAAGGGCGAAGTCTTTGCGTTGGAGTTGGCGTTGACTCCCGAAGCGCGATTCCAAGGCCTCAGCCACCGTGCCTTCATCGCACCCGACGGCGGGATGTTATTTGTGTTTCCGCAGGAGGCCGAGCGGACCTTTGTGATGCGCGATTGTCTGGTGCCGATCGATATTCTTTTTCTCGACCCGCGCGGCCGAGTGCTCAACACCCACGCCATGCAGAACGTGCCTTTGGGCACGCCCGAATCGCAGCTCAAACGCTATCCCAGTGACGGAAAATCGTCGCTGGCGATCGAATTAGCGGGCGGCACGGTCGAGCGGCTGGGCGTCGAGCCCGGCGACACGATCGACTTGCCGGTGCTGGAGCTTAAGCGCCGCGCAAGGTAGGTCGATAGCAATAGGGATAACCATATCCCCATTGCAGAAAGTCCCCGAGGCATGGTCGGTTCAACCCTTTTGCTCATCGTCGAAAACGCCGAGGCCCAAGCTGCGGCGTTAGATCGCGTGAACAAGCTCTTATCGGCCGTCGCCGAGGGCGATCAGCCCGAACTCGAAGCCGTGATCGCCGAGCAACTCATCAGCGGCCAAGTCGATCTCTCGGGCGGCAAGGTCGCGTGGCTGTGGTGCTCGGGCGACGACGCGGGTTATGACGAATTTTCGCTGCTGGCTGCGTTACAGGACAAGGCGGTGATTACGGCCGTGACCCGACCGGGGATGACCCAGAAGTTGGGCGTGATGATCGACTCGGGCGTGGTGGCGTGTCCCGTGGACGCCGATCCCGTCGCGGCGTGGTCGGTGATCTCGGCGTTGTTTGCGACGGCCCCGCTGGTCGAAACCCTGTCGGTGGAATCTCGGATGCTGCGGGTTCAGAGTTCGGGCATGGCCGGGCAGTTCGATAAGATCGACGAAGAGCTGCGCATGGCGGTGAAGATTCAGCGCGAGTTTTTGCCTAAACAATTGCCCGAGCCCAACGGCTTCGGGTTTGATGTGCTGTGGCGACCCGCGTCGTACGTCAGCGGCGACATCTACGACGTCGTTCGGCTCGACGAGCACCACGTCGGCGTCTTCATCGCCGACGCCGTGGGCCACGGCGTGCCCGCCGCGCTGGTCTCGATCTTTATCAAGCAGTCGCTACAGACCCGCCAGATTACGCCGGGCATCGGCAAAGGCTACCGCGTGTTACCGCCCGGCGAAGCCTTGGCGGGGCTGAACCGCGCGATGATCGAACTCGACGCGGGCAGCGCGAGCCTGGGCACGGCGGCCTACGGCGTGATCGACACCCGCACCCAACGCCTGACCATCGCCCGCGCCGGCCACCCCGCGCCGCTGCTTTTGCGCGGCAACGGCGAAACCCAGTGGCTCGAACCCGACGGCGCGATGCTGGGCATCTTCCCCGAAGAGGTCTTTGAAGAACTTGTCATCGACCTCGACGATGGCGATAGGTTCCTGCTGTATTCCGACGGCTTCGAGGTCGCGTTCCCCGGCTGCGGCGAAAAGGGCCGGCTGGCGAACGAACACTACACCCAAGAGTTTGAAGGCTTACGTCAAGGCGACGGGCCCGAGGCCTTGGAGTTCCTGCAGGGGCGATTAGACCTGCAGAGCGGTTCGCTGAACCAGCGCGACGACCTCACGGTGATCTGCACCAGCGTGGCCGCCCTCGCCGACGTGGCCGAATGTCGCGCGGCCTGCGACCGCACCGACGCACGTGCGGTCGCTTGATTCATTAGGAATAACCATTAAATCATGGTCTTTACGGGTGTTATCTTTCGCAGAAGCGTCCGTCGAATCACTGCAGAGGGGGCGTGGTTTGCCCGATAGATCAGCGGGGGGAATCCACCAGGGCGTGAGTTTCATTTCACGAGCCGCCCGTAACGCGAGTCCTTGAATCATGATTCCTGAACCCAGTGCCACCGACCACTCGGCTCCTGCGCGCCGGCCGGACGTCTCGCAAGACATCGTCGATCATATCGAGCATATCGCACAACTCGCCTCACAAATCACCATTGACAGCGAAGTCGCGGCCACGGCCTCGCTTCAACAGCACAAGCAACTCCGCATCCTCGAACAGGTCATCGACGGCCTGGCGGTCCACACCGACAACGATGAACTCCTCGCCGACGCGATGCAGCAGGTCGCCATGATGACCGGTACGAACCAAGTCTGGATCGTCGAGGCCACCGAAGACACCGCGCTGGGCATGGTGCACATGCTCGGCGAAGTGGTGGTGGGCGAGTCGGACCTGCCGCCGGAAGTCGCGGGGTTGTGCGAAGGCGTTTTCTTCCAGCGTCCCCGGCCCGCCCGCCTGCGGTTCCCGATGGCCGACGGCTGCACCGCGACCGCGATGCCGATCCTGATGCACGACCGGTTTTTTGGCAGCCTTGTCTTCGTCACCTGCGGGGCCACGCCGATCGACGACGAACTCCGCGACCGGCTGCTGCAATCGATCCTGCGCTACGTGGCGATCTCCGTCGAAAACCGCCACTTCATCGAGTCGCTCAACGAGATGATCATCGAAGTGGTCTGCGGTTTTTCATTGGCCATCGAATCTCGTGACTCCTACACCGGCGGCCATGTCCAGCGTGTGACGGCCTACGGCCTCGCGCTCGCCCAAACGCTTGGCCTCGACGAAGAAGAGCAGTCCATCGTCCGCCTCGGCGGGCTGCTCCACGACATCGGCAAGGTCGCCATCCCCGATGACATCCTCAACAAAGCCGCCAAGCTGTCGAAGGAAGAGTACGACATTATCAAGGCCCACCCCGTCGTCGGCCACGAAATCCTCAAACGCATCCCCCACCTCGACCGCGCCAACCTCATCGTCCGCCACCACCACGAGCGCTGGGACGGCCAAGGCTACCCCGACAAACTCGCCGGGGAAGCCATCCCCAGGCTTTCACGGGTGCTGGCGATCGCCGACACCTACGACGCGATGACCAGCAATCGTTCTTATCGAAAAACCAAGACGCACGATGAAGCCGTGACGGAAATCATGCGGTGTGCCGGGACACAATTCGATCCCCACATGGCCGAGGTCTTCTGCCGGTTCAGTGAAACCGCCCTTGACCAAGCCGGGGAGATCATGCACCGCTGGATTCAATCGAAAGACCACAGCAGCGGTTTGTCGATCGATCAATTGATCGGGATGAAAAAGCCCAAGCTGCCGAAGATGATTTAAATCTGCGCTTCAATCTCGGCTCAACCGGCTCAACCATTTATTCCGCGAACCCTGCTGCACGCAGGGCATCCATCGTCACGCCCAAGTCTTTCGCGTCGGGCGCGGGGGCTTGCATCCGCTGGAGCGTGTGGACGACGGTTTTGGCGAGGATGTCGGCTTCGAGGTTGACGCGGGTGCCTTCGCGCTGGCCGCCGAGCGTTGTGCGGCCCAGGGTTTCGGGGATCAGGGCCACGTCGAAGGTGTCGGTCGCTACGGAGGCGATGGTCAGGCTGACGCCGTCGATGGCGACCGAGCCTTTGGGCACGATGTAGGCCATCACCTCGGCGGGCGGGCGGACGGTGGTGCGCCATTCTTCGGGGGTGTCCAGGACCTTGACGATTTCGCCGACGCCGTCGACGTGGCCCTGCATGAAGTGGCCGCCGAGGGGCTGGTTGGGTGTGACGGCGGGTTCGAGGTTGACCGTGTCGCCCTCGGCGAGGTCGCCGAGTTTGGTCTTGTCGAGTGTCTCGGCGATCACGTCGAAGCTCAGCGTGTCGTCGGTGATGTCCACGGCGGTGAGGCAGACGCCCGACACGCAGATCGAGTCGCCGTGGGCGACGGGCGAAGCGAGTCCGCCGCGATCGATGGTGAGCTTTGCCCCGAAGTCGTTGGGGGCGAGCGTGCGGATTTGGCCTTGGGTTTGAACGATGCCGGTGAACATAGCAGACAGTTTAGGTATGATCTTCGATTCTCGCCCGGCCCTAGGCTCAGACGCTGTTTCGCGGCTGTTTCCCCCTGTTTCCCGATTGATCCCCACCATGCGATACCGAACCCACTCCTGCGGCGAACTCCGCGACACCCACCTCGACCAAGCCGTCACCCTCTCGGGCTGGGTCAACAATTACCGCGACCACGGCGGCGTGCGGTTCATCGACCTCCGCGACCGCGACGGTATCACGCAGATCGTGTTTCATCCGGAAGCCGCCGAGGCTCACAGCGTCGCGCAAAAACTCCGCCGTGAAGACGTCATCACCGTCACCGGCCAGTGCATCATCCGCTCGGGCGGCGAGAACCCCAAGCTCGCCACCGGCAAGATCGAGGTCGACGCCGCGACCGCGGTCGTGCTCAACGACAGCGCCAACCCGCCGTTCATCCCGGATGAGGCCGACAAAGTCGGCGAAGAGACGCGGCTGCGCTACCGCTACGTCGACCTCCGCCGCCCGGCGATGCAGCACATCCTCAAGACCCGCCACCGCGTGACCAAGATCACCCGCGACTACTTCGACGAGCACGGCTTCTACGAAATCGAAACGCCGTTCCTCTGTCGCAGCACCCCGGAAGGTGCCCGCGACTTCCTCGTGCCGTCGCGGCTGCAAGCGGGCGAGTTTTACGCGCTGCCGCAAAGCCCGCAGCTCTTTAAGCAGATCCTCATGGTGGGCGGGATGGAAAAGTACGTCCAGATCGTCCGCTGTTTCCGCGACGAAGACCCGCGGGCCGACCGGCAGGCCGAGTTCACGCAGGTCGATATGGAGATGGCGTTCGTCGAGCAAGAAGACGTGATGACGATCAACGAAGGCCTGATGCGACGCATCTGGAAAGACTTGCGGGACATCGACATCCCCGACCCCATCCGACGGATGACCTACGCCGACGCGATGGAGCACTACGGCAGCGATCGGCCGGACCTCCGCTACGACATGAAGCTCGTTGACGTGTCCGACCTGGCGATGAAGACCGACTTCAAAGTTTTCTCGGGAGCGGTCGAACAAGGCGGGATCGTCAAGGCGATCCGCGTGCCCGGCGGGGCGACCATGACCCGCAAGGAAACCGATGCGCTGGCGGAGTGGGTCAAGCAGTTCGGCGCGGGCGGGCTGCCGATCACCAAAGTCGAGGGCAAAACGATTGCGACGGGCGTGGCTAAATTCCTCATGCCGATCGCCGAAGATTTGGTCCAACGGCTCGGCGCGGAAAGCGGCGACTTGATCTGTTTCGGCGTCGATGCCAAGCCCGCGACGGTCTACCGCGTGCTCGGCGAGCTCCGCGTGAAGCTCGGGCACGACTTGGGCATGATCGACCCCAAGCAGGCCGAGTGGGTCTGGGTCGTGGACTTCCCGATGGTCGAATGGAGCGACGACAAAAAACGCTGGGACAGCCTGCACCACCCCTTCACCGCCCCCAATGATGAGGACCTCGCCAAGCTCGATTCGGACGACCACGACACCATCGCCTCGATCACCTCCAAAGCCTACGACCTCGTGCTCAACGGCAGCGAAATGGGCGGCGGCTCGATCCGTATCCACCGGCCCGATGTCCAATCCAAAGTCTTCAAACTCTTGGGCATCAACGATGAAGAAGCCCAAGCTAAATTCGGCTTCCTGTTGGATGCACTCAAGTACGGCGCACCGCCCCACGGCGGCCTGGCCTTCGGCCTGGACCGCACGGTCATGCAACTCGTCGGCACGTCCAACATCCGCGACGTCATCGCGTTCCCCAAGACCCAGAACGGGGCCGACCTGATGACCGAAGCGCCGTCGCCGGTCGAAGACGACCAGCTCAAGGAGTTGCACCTTCGTGTTCAACTGCCGGTCAAGGCGCCCCCGGCGTAATTTCAATCGGTCTCAATCACGTTCTGGCTGAACTCACGGACGACGACAGGCCTCTCTCATGTGCGGAATCGCGGGCATCGTGCGTTTCGACGACCAACCGATCCCCCGGGATCGGCTCGGGGCGATGCTCGCGCACCTCAAACACCGCGGCCCCGACGGCGACGGCATCAGCGAGCATGGCCGATGTGCTCTGGTCCACGCCCGCCTGTCCATCATCGACCTGCTCTCGGGCCAGCAACCGATGCACCTGCCCCCCAGCGGGTCGATGGATGCCGAGCCCCACGCCATCCCCCGTCGTGGCTCGGCCGGGGCGCTGCATCTGGTGTTCAACGGAGAGATTTACAACCACAAAGAATTGCGCCGCAAGCTCGTCAAACGCGGCCACGTCTTCGCCTCAACCAACTCCGACACCGAGGTGCTTCTCTTCGGCTATCGCCAGTGGGGCGAAAACCTGCCCAAACACCTCCACGGCATGTTCGCCTTTGTCATCTGGGACGAAGAACACCGCCGGGTGTTCATGGCCCGCGACCGGACGGGGAAAAAGCCGCTATTCATGCGGTATGCCCACGATAAAAAAGAAATCACGTTCGCCAGTCTCGTCGGCACGCTGACCGCGGGGCTTGGCCCCGGCGAGCGCGCCACGGTCAATCGAGCCGCGCTGCTGAATTACCTGCGCCTGGGCTACACCTTTGGCGAATCGATGGTTGACGGCGTCCACGAGCTGCCCGCCGCGCACTTCATGCAGATTGAGCACACCGGCGACGTGCAGGTCCGTCGCTACTGGCGGCCCCCGCCGATCAGCAAGCACTCAACGGCGTTGGGCGCCGTCGATGCCCTCGACGAAGTGCTCACCGAGGCGGTGGTCAAACGGCTCGAAGCGGATGTGCCGCTGGGCTGCTTCCTCTCGGGCGGGATCGACTCGTCGATCATCGCCGCGATCGGTCAGCGGCGGCTCAACGAATTGGGGGCGGGTCGGCTGCGGACCTACAGCGTGGCCATGCCGGACGTGTTGTACGACGAAACGATTTACGCTCAGCAAGTCGCCGACCACATCGGGGCCGAGCACACGGTGCTGCAATGCGAGGTTGGCGACGCGATGAATGACCTGAGGCGGATGATGGCCGTGACCGGCGAACCCACGGCCGACAGCTCGCTCCTGCCCACGCACTGGCTCTGCAAAACCGCCCGGCCCCACTGCAAGGCGGCGCTCTCGGGCGACGGCGGCGACGAGCTTTTCGGCGGCTACGACCGCTACCGCGCGATGCGCCTGCTCGCCGCCCACCGCGGCTGGCTACGTTTCATTCCCGCAGGGATTTTCCGGGGACGTGGGCGGTGGCAGCAGCCCACGTCTAAACGTCATCGTTTGGGCCGACTCCTCGACGCGGCCCAGGCGGGCCCACGCCCCGAGCAGCAGTATCAGTCGATGATCCACCTGTTCACCGACGCGGATATCCAAACCCTCGCCCCCGGCCTGATCGCGGAAGCCCAACCCCGCGACCACGGCCCCGCCCTGCCCGATTGGCCGCGGTGGGACGACCTGGCCCACGCCGCGATGCGCTGGGACTTCCAGCATTACCTCCCGTTCGAGTTGCTGCGCAAAGTCGATCGGGCCGCGATGTCGGTCGCGCTGGAAGTCCGCTGCCCGATGCTCGATACGCAAGTCTGCGACCTCGCGGGCCACCTGCCGACGCGCGTGCTCATGCCCGGCGGAAAGCCCAAGGCGCTATTGCGTCAGGTCGGCACGCGGTACCTGCCCGCGTCCATCTGCCGTCGGCCCAAGCGCGGCTTTGCCGTGCCCATGGGCGATTGGCTGCGCGAACGGCTGCGCGACGACCTGCACGGCCACCTCTTTAGCGGCCAACTGGACAACCTCGGCATCGACCCGGCCGTCTGCCGACGCCTGTTCGACGAGCACATCACCCAGCGGGCCGACCACACGCATCGGCTGTTCAGCCTGCTCCAGCTCTCGCTCTGGGCCGAGTGGTTGGCGACTTCCCCGCCGCCGATGCCCCGTGTTGGGATCAATTAAATTAGAATCATGCTAACTTGAGTCTGCTATACTTAAGCGTTGTGAAGTTCGCCGAACCGTTGAATGAGCGGACTTATTTTTTACCCGGAAGGTTACCCGATGAGTCGTTTGCAGATGTTTTTCGCGTGGGGGATGTTGCTGGCCGCCGGACTGTGGTGCGGCAACCCCTCGGCCTCGGCCCAAGCGATCACGATCGGTTCTTACAACGTCAAAAACTTTTTTGACGTCTTCGATGATCCGTACACCGGCGACGAAGGTGTCGCGGTTAAGCCCCGCCGTGACGTCGAGACGATCGCCAAAGCGATCCAAAGCCTCAACGCCGACGTCGTGGTCTTCCAAGAACTCGAAAACGAGCACCTGCTCCAGGCGATGATCGACGAGTTTCTCCCCACCATGGGCTACCAATACGTCGCCGCCCAGCGCACGAATTCCGGCCGGGGCATCAACCTCGGCGTCATCAGCCGCTACCCCATCAAAGAACTCCGCAGCTACCGCTTCACCAAGCTGACCAACCCCGCCGCGCCGGGCCGGGAGTGGAAGTTTGCCCGCGACGTGATGCGCGTGGCGATCGATGCCGGGCTCGATCGGCCGATCAACGTCTTCTCCATCCACCTCAAAAGCAACCGCGACGGACCCGACGACCCCAACTCCCGCCTCTACCGCACCGCCGAGGCCATCGCGCTCAAAAACATCATCCGTGAAGAAGTCCAAAACGATCCCGAGTTTCTCGGCGTGCTCGGCGGCGACTTCAACTCCAACTACGAAACCCGCCCCGACCAGCCCCGCCCCTGGCCCGCGATGGAGCACCTCCTCGCCCCCGAAGCCGACGGCACGCAGCTGCTCACCGATGTCCACGCCGACCTCTCCGACGAACAGCGCGTCACCATCCCCGGCGACGGCCGCTACCCCCCCGCCACCTTCGACTACATCCTCGCCACCCCCGCGATGGCCAAACGCTACGTCGAAGGCTCGGCCAACATCATCCGTAGCAAAGCGCTGACCTCCGGCTCGGACCACCGCCCGGTGTCCGCGAGCTTTCGGCTGGATTAACACCCGCTCGTGTTCATCGTTCAAACGCCCAACACGCCAAGCCCACGGCCCGCACAACGCCTACGCTCTGACATGAAGTGGATCGCCTCTTGTCTGGTGGTGGGGTTGTTTCTGGTGAGCTTGCTGGCCCACTCGACCGGCTGCGTGTCCGGTGCAATCGCCACGGCGTTTGTGAGCGCCCCCAACGGCGGCCGGGACACGGTTGATCCCGATCGGCCCCTCCCGGCGATCTACGATTCGCTCGGGCAAGTCGAGGTCCCCGGCCCGCCCCCGGCCACGCTGGCTTACTGGGTCCTTGAGCCGGGACCCGCGATCATCACGGCCGTTCCCGACGATGCCGATCATCCTATTCTCGACGCCCGGCCGGGCTGGCGTTTTGCGGAGTCGAAACAGCGCGAAGACACCGCCGACTGGCGTATCGAGCGTGGGCCGATCGACTCCGCCACGCCCCCAGGGGCGATCGTCCTCCTCATGCACGGTTGGGCGTCGAACGTGCGTACCACCGACACCCTCTGGCAGATCAGCGCAACCCTCGCCGATGCCGGCTGCCGCGTCATCCTCCCCGACCTCCGCGGCCACGGCGACAGCACCGGGCAGATCGTCACCTCCGGCTTCCGCGAAGTCGAAGACCTCTCGGTCCTCCTCGACCACATCCACGCCCTTTATCCCGACGACATCACGCTACCGATCGGCGTCGCGGGCCATTCCTACGGCGGCGGCATGGCGATCCAATTCGCGGCCCACGACGCTCGGGTCCGGCGTGTGCTCGCGCTGGCTCCGCTCGCCGACGTCCGACCGAGCATGTTGCCCGGCGTCCGCTTCTTCGCCAAACGCTTCCGGCCGATCTCGTGGTTCTTCTACCTCAACTGGGCGATTGACCAGAAGGCGATCGACGAAGCCCAACTCAAAATGGAAGAGCGAACCGGGGCGGACTTGAGCGTCAACAACGCCGTCTACCAAGTTGCCCGGCTCGACATCCCCGTGCTCATCCTCCAAGGCGGCGAAGACCCCGCCACGCCGTTAGACGGCGCACAGCGGCTACTCGAAGCCAATCCCGCGGCCGTCGAACTCATCGTCTACCCCGACGCGGGTCACACTTCTTTTATGCGTGACGATTTCGACGATATCGAACCACGCCTGCGTTCGTGGGTCGAGGGCTTGGTCGCGTCTGGCCCGCGTTGATGGCCCTCACGCCAAATCGGTTTCGCGGAGGTATGGATTATGTGCGCGTTCATGGCCGATCGTGGTTTCCTCGCCGTGTCCGGGCAAGACGCGGGTGTCATCGGGCAGGGTCAGCAGTTGCTCGTGGATCGAGCGGATCAAGAGCGGGCCGTCGGACGTAGGGAAATCGAATCGGCCGATGGACTGGGCGAATAGCGTGTCGCCGACGATCGCGGTGGCGTGCTGGGTTTGATAGAGCGTGATCCCGCCGGGGCTGTGGCCGGGCGTGTGGCGGATGTCAAACGTGAGGCCGTCGAGGTCGAGCGTGTCGCGGTGGGCCAGCGTGTGGGTCGGATCGGGAGCGACGAGAGGACGGCCGATATAGAGCGAGAGGTTCAGCGCCGCATCGCCGGGGAAGTCTTGCTCCGCTTCGTGGATGTAGATCGGCGTGCCGGGGAATCGCTGAACCGCCTCGGCGACCCCGGCGATATGATCGGCGTGGGCGTGGGTCAACACAATTTTTTCGATTTTTAGCCCCGACTCTTCGACATAGTCCAGCATCACGCCGGGATGCTGTCCGACATCCACCAGCCACGCCACGCCGCTCGGACGCGAGACGACAAAGCAGTTGGTTTGAAAATCCCCGCAGGGGAAGATGTCGATGGTCAGCGCGGGCTTATCACTCATACCGGTCATAGTAACCCGTTGCCGCAAAGACTTCCGGGGGGGCTTCCGGGGGACTTCCGGGGGACTTTCGGGGGACTTTCGGGGGAGTTCCGCGGGAGTTTCGGGAG
>CAYPCC010000042.1:0-7846 GCA_964409095.1 uncultured Phycisphaera sp.
GACGAAGAACTCGCGTCGGAAGCGCTCGAAACCGCGGACCGCGTAGATCAGGTCACGCTCGGCTTGGATGCGGGTCTCGACGGTGGAGGCGGTCCGGCCAGCCCCGCGGAGCAGCGGCAGGTCTAGCGAGAGGTCCAGCGCCGCGGCCTGGGTTTCGTCGGGCAGGGTGTTGGTGGCGGCGCGTTCGAGGAAGCGGACGTAATCGACGAGCGCGGCGGCCGAGACGGTGCCGCCGTAGGGCAGGCGTTGAGTGACGCCCAGCGAACCAATAAGATTCAGGGCGGTGTCGGTGTCGCCGGCTTCCGGGACGCCGTCGATCTGGCCGGTGACGGTGGAGAAGAACCGCGGGCCCCATTCGTGGCGTTCGACGATGAGACTGAGGGTGGTGAGGAACAGGTCTTCTTTTTCCCGCCGATAGTCGGGGGCGAACTCGATGGCTTGGGCGATGATGGCTTCGAGGTCGAGGCGCAGGGTATTGGCCTCGGAGCCATCGTCGAGGATGTTGGGGTAGCCGACTTTGCCGGGGTTGGGGTCGGCCTCGACGTCGAGGTCGGCGGCGGGGGTGTTGGTGGTGGCTGGGTCGATGCGGTAGAGGGCGTCGTCGGGCTCGGCGGCGGGCGTGGGGATAAAGGTTTCGACGTCGGCGGCAACGGGGCCGAGGCTGCGGGCTTGTTGCAGGTGGATGATGCGCTGGGCTTCGAGGTCCAGCTGATTCATCGGGGCTGACGGTTGGCAAGCGGCCAGCACGCTCAGCCCGAGGCCTAGAGCACCCCCGCAGGCGACCCGCGCCGCGGGAAATCGACCGGCGGGGAAGGGGGTTGTCCGTC
This sequence comes from uncultured Phycisphaera sp., assembly GCA_964409095.1. Lineage (GTDB taxonomy): Bacteria > Planctomycetota > Phycisphaerae > Phycisphaerales > Phycisphaeraceae > Algisphaera. Next base: position 828 of record CAYPCC010000042.1, read on the forward strand.
CGACGGCGTACCGGCAAAAATGAACGCTGTACACAGATCTACTCTTAAGTTAAAACTTGTCCGTTGTGAGCCGTCCTCATTCTACCAAAACCGATGCATTCATGGCCTTTGCCCACCCGATCCGGCGGAAGGTGGTGCAGATGCTCAGCGAAAGCGAATTGACCGTGGGGGAGTTGGCAGCGCCGTTTAAAGTCAGCCTGCCAGCGATGTCGCAGCACCTGCAGGTCTTGCGCAAGGCCAAGGTCGTGCGACAACGGCGGATGGGCCGGCAGCGGGTGTACCGGCTCAACCCCGTGCCGATCCGCGAGGTCGCGGAGTGGTCCAGCCAGATCGCCGACGCAGCCGAGCAAGCGTAAGCCGGCCGGCTCGCTGGCTCGCTCCCCGATACATGCCAAGACGCACCGCTAACCCCAAAACCTGATCGGGTTTGTGATGCGACCCGGCGGGCGATAAAATACTTGGCTCGACACTTTTTTACCCACGCCCCCCGGAAATCGACCCAACCCCCGGAAATCGTCATGCAGCAAGCGATCCATAAAGCCGCCGCCCTCGTCGAGGCCCACGCCTATATCCGCGCATTCGCCGGGGCGGTGGTCGTGGTCAAGATCGGCGGGTCGATCATGGACGAACCCGAGGCGCTCGCGTCGCTGGTGGAAGACGTGTGTTTTATGGATAGCGTCGGCATGCGGCCGATCCTGGTCCACGGCGGGGGCAAAGCGATCAACGCGGCGATGGCCAAGGCGGGTCTCGAAGCCCAATTTGTCCAAGGTCGGCGATACACCGACGAGCGCACGCTGGCGATCGCCGAGCACGTCTTGGTCAACGACATCAACAAGGGTATCGTCGAGACCGTGAAATCGTTTGGCAGCGTGGGGATGGGGCTGCACAGCCTGGCGAGCTGTGTGGTGTTCGGCAAGACGCTTCGGCTGGACGGCGAAGAGGGACGTAAGATCGACATCGGCCTGGTCGGCGAGGTGCAGTGGGTCAACGCCGAGCTGCTCACCGCGATCCTCGACGCGGGCACGATCCCCGTCATCGCGCCGATCGCGCGTGACGCGGCGGGCGGTAAACTGAACATCAACGCCGACTCGGTCGCCGGCCACGTCGCCGCGGCGATGAACGCCGAGAAACTAGTGTTGGTCTCCGACACCCACGGCATCCGCCGCAGCGAAGACGTCAACGACATGGCCAGCCACCTGACCCGGGCCGAGATCGACGAGCTGATCCAGGCCGGCATCATCTCCGCGGGGATGCTGCCGAAAGTCGAAGCCAGCCTCACGGCCGTGGGCAGCGGCGTCCGCAAAGCCCACATCATCGACGGCCGCATCCCGCACTCACTGCTCTTGGAAATCTATACCGATAGCGGTATCGGCACCGAGATCGTGGGGTGAATTTTTTGATTTTTGATTGAGGATTTTTGATTTGAAATCCAAGATCGAAAATTAACTTTTCGCTGCGTCTCCAATCCAAAATCATCAATCAAAAATCAAAAATCCCCATGCGACACTTCCTCAACATCTCCGATCACCACCCCGACACAATCCGGCACATGCTCGAAGTCGGTATCCAGCTGCGCTATCAGCGCCAGCAAGGTATCGCCAACGACCCGGTGCTCGCGGGAAAGACCTTGGCGATGCTGTTCCAGAAGCCGTCGCTGCGCACCCGCGTCAGCTTTGAGCAGGCGATGCACGAGCTCGGCGGCCACGCGATTGTGCTGGGTCAACACGAAGTCGGCCTGGGCGAGCGTGAGTCGGTCAGCGACGTGACCCGCGTGTTGGCGGGTATGGTGGACGCGATCGCGGCGCGGGTGTTTCACCACGAACACCTCGTGGAGATGTCGACGTCGGCGACCGTGCCGATCGTGAACATGTTGTCCGATCGGTCGCACCCCGCGCAGGCGTTGGCCGACGCGATGACCATCATCGATGAGTTTTCGCCTTCGCCGGAGGTCGGCGAGTTCGACGTGTCGGGCCGTACGGTGGCGTTTGTGGGCGACGGCAACAACGTCGCCCGCAGCCTCGCGGCGATCTGCAAGATGCTGGGCATGAACTTTGTGCTCGCCAGCCCCAAGGGCTACGAACTCCCCGAAGACGGCTTCATGAAGATCACCCACGATCCCGAAGCCGGCGTGAAGGGCGCGGACGTGGTCTACGCCGACACGTTCGTGTCGATGGGCGAAGAAGGTAGCAAAGACAAAAAAGTCAAAGCCTTCGACGGCTTCCAGATTAATCGTCCACTCCTCAGCCACGCCGCCGAACACGCGATCGTGCTGCATTGCCTGCCGGCCTACCGCGGCGTCGAGATCACCGATCAGGTCATGGACGGCCCACGCAGCCGTGTGTTCTCGCAAGCCCACAACCGACTGCACGCCCAGAAGGGCTTGCTGGCTGTGTTGCTGGGCGGGGTATGATGCCTCAATCACGACGCGGGCCGGGGGTTGCACGGCCCGTATCTCGACCTCAACACATGAACGATGTGCCTCTCCAACCCGAGCCTGATGACGAGCGGATCGTACCCGAGCCGGCGCATCGGTTGATGATTGTGGTGGGTTCGCACTTGCGCGCCGAGGCGGCCGATCGGCCGTTGGCGTATCGCATGGTCGAAGAGATCGAGGAGTGGAAAGAGCGATACGCGGCGCAGCTGGGCGTGGAGATCGAGCCGATCGTGTGCACGGACTTGTGGTATTTGAATCACGAGGACCTGCGGGCGTTGCCGACGATCTGCATCGGCGGGCCGGGCGTCAACGCGTTGTCGGCGTACCTGGCGCAGCATCTCTCGGACGACAACAAAGAAGCCGACGTCTTGCTGCAGATCGACCCGGACTTTACCGCCCTGCAGGCTTGTATCTGGGGCACCGACCACCAACTGACCGCCCACGGCCTGCAGTTGTTCATCGACCGCTACCTCGACGCCTACCTCCGGGCGGTGGCGACGCAGGTCGAGCCGCGGGCCGAGTGACGCGGCGCTATCATTTCGCACGATGACCCAACCCACACCCCCCGCCCCCGTTGCCGCCGTGATCGCGGATGAGTCGCAGATCGGGCGGGTGGTCGGAGCGCTCGACGCGGGTGAACTGGTGGGTTTGCCGACCGAGACGGTGTACGGCGTCGCGGCCCGGGCCGACTCGGCCGCCGCGATGCACAGGCTGCGCGCCTTCAAAAACGTCGGGCCCGACTTCCCGTTTACGCTCAACCTGCCCGACGCCGACGCGGTGATCGCGCATCTTGACGCGCCCCCGGCGTCGTTGCGACGTTTCATCCGCAAAGCGTTGCCCGGCCCGATCACGCTGCGGATGCCGATCGGGGAAAACGTCGTGGCGCTGCGTTGCCCGAGCCACCCGTTGGCCCGGCGGGTGCTGCGGGACGCGGGCGGGCCGGTGGTGGTGGCGTCGGTTGCGGCGGCCAAGCACCGGCCCGCGCTCGACGCCGAGGCGGCGGCGGTGATGCTGGGGGAATCGGCGTCGTGGGTGCTCGACGGCGGACGCTGCCGATTCGGCAAACCCTCCACGCTGATCGAGTATCGTTCCGCCAGCACGGTTCACGCCTCGTTAACCCCGGACCCATTACAATGGACCGTCCGACGCTCGGGTGTCATCGACGAGAGGATGGTTCGCAACATGCAGACGTTCAATTTACTGTTGGTCTGCACGGGCAACACCTGCCGCTCGCCGATGGCTGAGGTGTTGGCTCGAGACGTGCTTGAGGGACAACCCGGCATCCAAATACGCTCGGCGGGGGTCTTCGCGGGATCGGGTCAGCCTGCTAGTATGGAGGCGGTCGCGGCCATGCAAGCCATGGGTTTGGATTTATCGGGGCACCGCTCGCGTCCGCTCACCGCGGACCTCTTGAACGCCGCCGACCAGATCTACACCATGACCGAGTCGCACCGCCAGGCGGTCTTGGCTCAGGCCCCGCACGCGGCGGACAAGGTCCAACGATTGGACCCCGAGGCCGACATCAGCGACCCGATCGGCGCGAGCCTCTCGGTGTACCAAGCCACGGCCGACCAGATCCGCCGGGCCCTCGAATCCAGGCTGAAGGAGCAGCTCTCATGAACATCGCCACGGGTGCAGACCATCGCGGACACGGCTTGTTTATGGAACTCGCGGCCGTGCTCGGGGCCGCGGGCCACACGCTGATGAATTTCGGCGGTGAGGATGGCCAGACCGTTGACTACCCCGATATGGCGTTCCCGGTGGCCCAGGCCGTCGCGTCGGGCCGGGCCGACCGGGGTATCCTCGTTTGTGGATCGGGCATCGGCTCATGCATCGCGGCCAACAAGGTCAAGGGGATCCGCGCGGCGGTGGCCCACGACGAGCTCGGGGCCGAGATGGCCCGCCGGCACCACGACGCGAATATTCTTTGCCTCGCCGCCGACCTCATCGGCAACCGCACGTTCGAGCGGGTGGTCGAGGTGTTTCTCACGGCCGAGTTTGAGGGTGGCCGCCACGCCCGGCGGATCGGCAAGATCACCGCCGCCGAACAGAGCCAACCCGCCGCCGCAGCGGGCTGATCGGGGTGCGGCCCGACGCTCGTGGGCTTATCATCGGGGCAACTTTCTCGGGAACCGTTCCACTATGCCTGATTCTGCTCACCGCGTCCGCCTCGAAGGCGTTGATTTTTCCACCGCGTTCCCGACGCTACGGCTGTTCGAGTCGTTCCGCATGGCCCTGCAGCCGACCAAGTTGCTGCTCGGTTTGATGCTGCTGCTCTTGGTGTACTTCGGCGGGGTGGGGCTGGACTTTATCTGGGGCGAGCAGTCCTACGACCACAGCAACCAATACATCGAACTCAAGGGCGAGTACTTCATTTTTGAAGACACGCTGCAGTCGGAATTGGCCGGTTTCCATAAATTAATCAACTCCGCGGCGCGTTTTGATTTGGGGCTCAATGCCCTGGCCAGCGGCCAGCCGTCCAACACCGGTATCGTCCCGGCGCTGCGTTCGATGGTCATCGAGACCCCGGCCTGGCTGTGGTCGAAACACCCCTGGTTTTTCGTGGTCTTTGGCAGCTATGTCCTAGTCATCACCATGGTCCTGGGCGGGGCGATCGCTCGGCTCGCCGCGACGCAGGCTTGCGCGGGGACCACGGTGGGGTTGTTTGAGACGGCCAGGTTCACTTGGCCGCGGACGGTGTGGTTCGTGGTGTCGCCGTTGATCCCGCTGCTGATCGCGGGCGTGATCTGGTTGCTGTTGGCGGTCGCGGGTTGGGTGTTGTTCAATGTGCCGGGGCTGAACGTGGTGGGCGGGCTGTTGTTCTGGCTGATGTTGTTTGGCGGGTTTGTGGCGGCGTGTTGCTTGATCTTCGCGGCGTTGGGCGCGGGGATGCTGCCCTCGGCGATGGCGGTCGAGGGGACCGATGCCTTCGATGTCGTCTCGCGGGTGTTTACGTTTCTGCTCTACCGGCCGATGCGGTACCTGATCCTCAGCGCGGTGATGCTGGTCTACGGGGCGTTGACGTACCTCATCGTCGGGCTGATCGTATTTTTAACCCTGTGGTTCACCCGCTCGGCGACGGGCATCTGGGTCAACGATTTCGATCAGCTGCTGCCCGCGGCCCAGCTCGGCCAACCGCTGGGCGAACTGGACACCGCCGGCCTGTCGTCCACCGACAAGGCGGCGTCGTGGTTGATCCGCGTCTGGTCGGCGCTGCTCTTTGGGATCTCGATCGCCTACGCGGCGAGCTATTTCTTTACCGCCCAGACTTGGATGTATCTGCTCTTGCGTCGGGACGTGGACGGCAGCGCGTTTGCGGAATACGCCGGGGAACCCGAGTCGGCGCAAACGGTCGTGCCTTCCTCGGCCGACGCGAGCGAGAAAATCGAACCCGCCCCGAACGACGACGCTGCGAGCGATGCCGATGCGTCGTCGTAATCGATCGCCCTATGCATCGTGGCGGGGGCGTTGGCGGGTGCTCTGGCTGATCTTGTTGTCTGGGTGGCTGGCGTGTTGTGACCAAAGTGTCACCCCGCGCTATACCGACGATCAGCTGCGGATCGTGTCGCTGTCGCCGGCGATCACGCAGGTCTTGATTGAGCTCGGGCTGGGGGACGCGATCGTGGCGGTGGGTGACTTTGACGATCTTGCGCCGGTCGGCACGCCCAGTCTCGGCCGGTACATCGACCTGGACCTCGAACGCCTCACCATGCTGGCCCCGACGCATGTGCTGGCGATGACGGGGCAGGCGGGGTTGCCGGATCGGGTGAGGCAGATGGCCGAGCAACGCCGGTTTGAGTTGGCCGACTTACCTTACCCCGGCCGGGTGGCCGACGGGATCGCGCTCACCCGGCAAGTCGGCGAGGCCATTGGACGCGGCGCGAAAACCGACAAACTGGCCGACGAGATGGCGTATCAGCTCGATCGGTTTGCGGCGCTGACCGCCGAGCGAGATCGGCCGCGGGCGCTGATGATTTTCAACCTTGAGAGGGTGATGGCGTCGGGACCCAACACGGTCAATGACGCGTTGCTTCGGATCGCCGGCGGGACGAACGCGGCGACGGACACGACCGTGACTGCGCCGGTGTTCGACCGCGAAGCGCTGCGGGCGCTCGCCCCCGAGGTGATTTTTTTATTCATGCCCGGCGAGAGTCCGTTGGTCGGCATCGACGACCCGCGGCTGGACGGATTGCGGGGCTTGAGTTTACCGGCGATGGTCAACGAAAGGGTGTATTTGCTGAATGATCCGGCGGTGCTGCTGCCGGGGCCGTCGATGATGACGACGGCGGTGTCGATGGCGGTGGCGTTGCACCCGGACTTGGCCGAGCCGATCGCGGAGGTGTTCCGTGAGACGCCGTGAGCCGCGGGGCGGCGTCGGCGTGGCCGCGGGGGCACTCTTGATCTTGTGCGGGGCCGCGGCGCTGCGGTTGTGCCTCGGCACCTCGGCGCTGGGTTTGCCTTCGGGCGAAGCGGGGTGGGAAGTCTTGGCCTTGCGGGGAGATCGATTGGTGGTCGCGGCGTTGGTGGGGGCGTCGCTCGCGGTGGCGGGGGTGGCGTTGCAGGCGCTGCTTCGTAACCCGTTGGC
>CAYPCC010000042.1:7856-17047 GCA_964409095.1 uncultured Phycisphaera sp.
CCCGTTGGCCGAGCCGTTTATTTTGGGCTTATCGACCGGCGCGGCGGCGGGGATGGTGGCGCAGCGGTTGCTGGCCGGGGCGTTGGGGTTCTCACTGGGTTTTGGGTTTGGCGGCGCGGCGGCCGGGGCGGCGGCGTGCATGACGATCGTCTACCTCGCCAGCCGACGCCACGCCGTGCTCGACCCGCTGGGCCTACTGCTCACCGGCGTCGTGCTGAGTACGATCAACGGCGCGCTCATCATGCTCGCGGTGCATGTTCGTCCGGACCTGCTGCGGGTCGAGCTCAGCCAATGGATGATGGGCTACCTCAGCGACGACGGCGGGGCGGTGGTGTCGTGGGCGCGGGGCGTCACGCAGGGCGGGGCAGCGTGGGACGTGGGCTTTCCGTGGGTGTGGATGATCGTGGGCGGGGTGAGTTTGGCGGGGTATGTGTTGCTGTGGCGTCAAGCGAAAGCGATGGATGTGGCGACGGTGTCGAGCGGCGAGGCCGAGGCGATGGGCGTGCATCTCGGGCGATTGCGGGCGGTGTTGTTTGGGGTGTCTAGCGTGCTGGCGGCGGGGGCGGTGGTGTTGGCGGGGCCGATCGCGTTTGTGGGGTTGGTGTGTCCGCATGTGGCGCGGTTGTGGGTGGGACCGGGGCATCGGGGGCTGCTTTGGAGCAGTGCGATCTTGGGGGCGGCGCTGGTGATTTTGGCGGACACGGCGGGGGCGGGCTTGGCGTTGTGGTGGGGCGTGGGTGTGGTGCCGTTGGGAGTGTTCACGGCGATCGTCGGGGGGCTGGCGTTTTTGTGGATGCTGCGGCCGCAGTTGGGGCGGGGTGTGGAGTAGCGGCCGCAAGCGAGGAACGATCGGCGGGTTTGGGTTAGCATGTTTGGTGATGAATGATCCTGCGAATCACCAGCACGCCGCCGACCGCTTGCTCGCCGCTTGCCGCGTTAAGGGTGCACCGGTGTGTGTCGGCCTCGACCCGGTGCTCAACAAATTACCCGACGCGCTGGGTGGGCTTGAGCCGATCGCGGCGATCGAGAAATTTTGCCTGGAGGTCATCGACGCGGTGGCGGAGCATGTGCCGGCGATCAAGCCGCAGATCGCGTGCTTTGAGCGTTACGGCAGCGCGGGGTACGCGGTCTACGAACGTGTCGTCACCGCGGGGCGGGAATCGGGGTTGTTTGTGATCGGGGATGCGAAGCGCGGCGACATCGGCACGAGTTCGGCCCACTACGCCTCGGGCTTGTTGGTGGGCGAGGAAGACTCGGCCGTGGGCTGCGATGCGTTGACGGTCAACACATACTTGGGGGCCGACGGCATCGAGCCGTTCTTCAAAGCCGCGGCCGCGACGGGCAAAGGCTTGTTCGCGTTGGTGCGCACGTCGAACCCCGGGGGGGACAAGTTGCAGGGGCTGCGGCTGGAAGACGGCCGCACGGTCGCCGAGGCGGTCGCGGATCAGGTCGCCGACCTGGGCTGCAGCGTACTGGGCGAAAGCGGGTATTCGTTGCTCGGCGCGGTGGTCGGGGCGACCAAGCCCGACGACGCGGTGTCCTTGCGACAACGGATGCCGCAGCAAATCTTCCTCGTGCCGGGCTTCGGGGCCCAGGGCGGCTCGGCCGAGGATGTGCGGGCCTGCTTCAAACCCGACGGGACCGGCGCACTGATCACCGCCAGCCGTTCGGTGATCTACGCCTACAACCCGGCCGATACCGACTGGCCCGCCGCGGTCACGCAGGCCGCGATCGACTTGAAGCAGCAGATCGGCGAGATTTTGGCTTGAATTCGCTCACGGCGAACGTCCGATCCTCGGCCGAAACCCCTCACCCCCGCGACTCACCCCCCATCGATTCGCAAACACGACACGGCCCGGCGGGGCATAATGATGCTCAGACCGTGATTCACTCCCCCCACTCCGCGAGGTTGACCATGCCGCACCTACTCCACGACTTACTCTCCGCTCAACCCACGCTCGCCGCGATCGGCAGCGGGCTGATCGCCGCGATCGTATGCGGCGTCATCGCGCTGATCCTTGTCGTCATGATCGTCGGCATCTACAACAAACTCGTCACCTTCCGCGAACGGGGGCAGAACGCCTTTGCGCAGATTGATGTGCAACTCGAACGCCGATACGACCTGATCCCCAACCTCGTCGAGACGGCCAAGGGCTACATGGCCCACGAAAAAGAAACCCTCGAATCCGTCATGGCCGCCCGGGCGTCGGCGACGCAGGCCCGCGTGCAAGTCAACGGCGACCCGACCAACCTCGCGGCCATGGGCAACCTTGGCCAAGCCGAGGGCGCGCTGACCGGCGCGCTGGGCCGACTCATGGCGGTCGCCGAGGCCTACCCCGACCTCAAAGCCAACCAGAACATGATGCAGCTCACCGAAGAGCTCACCGCGACGGAAAACAAAGTCGCGTTTGCGCGTCAGGGGTACAACGACGCCGCACAGACCTACAACGAATACAAAAAGCAGTTCCCGCCGGTGCTGATTGCCAACATTTTTGGTTTCAGCGATTCGGCCTACCTCGAAGCCGAGGAAGCCAAACGCGAAGCGTTGAAGGTCAGCTTTAAGGATTGATCGTCTTCGCTCAAGCTCGCGTCGCGTGGCTGCGCCCCACCCGCGTGGCCGGCCCGATCCCGCCCCGCTTTTTTCACCGCACCGCTTATGGATTTCTTCGACCACCAGGACGTCGCCCGCAAGAAGACCGGCCGGCTGGTCTTGCTCATGTCGCTCGCGGTGATCTCGATCATCGCGTTGGTGTACGGGCTGGTTTTGTTTGTCGCCCTCCAAGCCAACGCCCAGACGACGGGCGCGATGGGGGCCGAGGGTTTTGATCTGTCCGGGGCTCCCGACTTGCCGTATCTGCAGCTGCTGGGCGCGACGGCGGTGGGCGTGTTGGTGGTGGTGGGCGGCGGGTCGCTTGTGAAGACGAGTCAGCTCGCCGGCGGCGGCAAGGTGGTGGCCGAGTCGATGGGCGGCCGAGCGATACACGCCGACACCACCGACCCGCTCGAGCGTCGGTTGATGAACGTGGTGCAGGAGATGGCGATCGCGTCGGGCGCGCCGGTGCCGTCGGTGTACATGATGGACCGCGAAGACGGCATCAACGCCTTCGCCGCGGGCTGGTCGCTCGACGACGCGGTCATCGGCGTCACCCGCGGCTGCGTCCAGCAACTGTCCCGCGACGAACTCCAGGGCGTCATCGCCCACGAGTTTTCGCACATCCTCAACGGCGACATGCGCATCAACCTCCGCCTCGTCGGCGTGATCTTCGGCATCCTCGTGCTCAGCGTGATCGGCAGCGTCGTCATGCGCTCCATCTACTACTCCGGCGGGACACGCCGACGCAGCAGCAACGACAAAGACGGAGGCGGCGCGGTCATCGCCATCTTCCTCTTGGGCCTCGCGCTCTACATCATCGGCTACGTCGGGGTGTTCTTCGGTCGGCTGATCCAGGCGGCGATCTCGCGGCAACGCGAATTCTTGGCCGACGCCTCGGCCGTCCAGTTCACGCGTAACCCCGACGGCATCACCGGGGCGCTCAAACGCATCGGCGGGTTCTCGTCGGGCAGCAAAATGCAGACCGCCCACGCGATCGAACACAGCCACATGTTCTTCGGCAGCGCGGTGTCGAGCTTCCTCGGCGGCGCGTTTGCCACGCACCCGCCCTTGCCCGAACGCATCCGGCGGATCCAGCCGAGTTGGCAAGGCGAGTTCCCCGCCGGTCGGCCGACGCCGAGGTACGGCGCGTTGGATGACGCGGCTGCGGGCTTTGTTGGTTCGGCTCAACCAGCCGCATCGACGGCCTCTGAAGCAAGCCGACCCAGCGCCGCACTGGGCTTTGCGCCCGGCGCGGTCGCGGCCACGGCCGTGGAGCAGATCGGCGAACTCACCCCCGCCCACCTCCAACACGCCCACCGCCTGATCGAAGCCTTGCCCTACGTCTTGCGCTCCGCGGCCGAAACGTCGACCGGGGCCCAGGCCGTGGTGTTCGCCATGCTCTTGGACCGCAAGGATGAGAACACGCGCTCGCGGCAGCTGGCGTACCTCGACGCCCAATCGCTGGGTCCGGTCGCGGCGCTCACCCACCGCCTCGCCGGCGCCGCGACGCGGCTTGACGTCGAACAACGGCTACCGCTGCTCGATCTGACACTGCCCGCACTCACCCGGCTGCACCCGCGGGTCTTGGACCAGTGGCAGGCGCATCTGGATACGCTCATCGCGGCCGACCAACGGCTCGATTTGTTTGAGTGGGCCTTGCGGCAGGTGGTCTGGCGGCACTTGGTCGCTCCCGAGCGGGGCGGCGGCGGGGCCAAGGGCAAGTTGAATCACAGCCCTGAAGCGTTGTCGGTGTTGCTGTCGGTGTTGGCACGGGTCGGGGCAGCGAACGCTCGGGAAGCCACGCGGGCGTTCGAGGCGGCGGCCGAGCGGGTGCCGACGCTCGGCGTCGTGCTGATGCCGCCCGAAAGCGTGTCGATGGGCCGGCTGACCGATGCGGTGGACGAACTGGCGAACCTCGCGCCCCAAGGCCAGCGGTCGGTCATCGAAGCCTGCGCGGCCGCGATCTCGGCGGACCGTCAGGTGACGACGCGGGAAAGCGAACTGATGCGGGCCGTCGCCGAGACGTTGGGCGTGCCGATGCCGCCGCTGCTGCCGGGTCAACGTCTGATTTGACGCCGGTCGCGGTGGGCGGCGGGATGCCGTAAAATTAGGGATGGTCCAAGACCATCCCAATCGCACCACGAACCCCCACCGCAATTTCAAGGCGCATCCATGAATATCACCACCCTCTCGACCCTCTGCGTTGCCGGACTGCTCATGGCTTCGGTGGGCTGCACGCAACTCAACCGCATTTATGAACAAGACACCGGCGACATCGCGGTCGTGCCCGGCCCGCCCGCCGCCGACGCGGGGTATGTCGCGCCGCCCGCCGAGGTGGAGTTTGTCGAACCGATGGACGCGGGCGATGAAGACGCCATGCTCGCCGCCGAGGTCGACGCCATCGAGCCGCTGCCCGAACCCGAGCCCGCTCGGCCCCAGACCTATACGATCCAGAAGGGCGACTCGTTCTGGAAGATCGCTAAGGCCGTCTACGGCGACCCGCTGCGGATGAAAGACATCGAGGCCGCCAACCCCGATGTCGATCCCAAAAAACTGACCATCGGCGACGAGATCGTCTTGCCCGAATAATCACGTTCAGCGCGGCGTCACCCTCGCGCTTACGCGGAGGAATGAGACGGTGCGATCTTGACGTTTACAATTTAGACGCCCGCATCGGCGTGCGGTGACGGGGGCGTGTCCATATCCAAGCTCGGCGTGTCTTGGGTTAAAGCGCGCGTCACGAGCGAGGTCCCCAGTTGGCGGAATAGGTCTTGGAATGATCTTGGGTGGGGTTGATCCAAATGACCCAAGCGATTGAGTAAGCCCAAGCGATAGAGACCCGGAAAAGGTTCGTGCCACGATGCCCGGCGGTAGACCGCAGCCTGGTGATCGGGCCGGATGGCGGCCCGTAGCGGTTCGAGGAACTGCACGTCGGGGGCGACTAAATCGCAACCGGTCAACAGGATCCACTCGGAAGCAAAGGTTGGTGAAGGGAAGTTCGCGCGGGTGCCTTGCCGAGCGGCTTCGTGGCGCAGCGCGACGCGGAGTCCCGCCAACGGCCCTGTGTCCGGCACGTCGTCGGCAAGCGTGGTCAGCCCCAGGTCTTCGTACTGGCCTTCACGCCGGGCGACGACGAACGTCGCGGTGGCGACGCTGGAAAAAGCCTCGGCCACACGCGAGATCATGGGTCGGCCCGCGATGAGGTGGCGGGCCTTGTCCGAGCCGAAGCGGCGGCTTTGGCCCCCGGCCAGGATGTAGTGGGTCACGGGAAACCCTAGCGTGCCGGGCATGAACGGAGTGTATGCCAATCGCAACCCGCTGCGCGGCTTGGCGTCGCGGTTACGCGGTGACGCAATGGGTCAGGTCGTGATGGATCGCGCGGGCGGCGTCGAGCCCTTCGCGGATCGCCCACACGACCAGGGATGCGCCACGGCGGCAGTCGCCGGCGGTGTAGAGCTTGGCGACCTCGGTGCGGTGTCCGGAGCCGGAAATATTGCCTTGATCGCTGCGTAATCCGAAAGCCTTGCCCAGCGGCGTCGCGTCGTGCCCCACAAACCCGATGGCGAGCAACACCAAGTCGGCGGGGATCACACGTTCGGATTGATCGCTCAGATCACGAACGCTGACCCCTTGAACGGGTCCGGACAGAGTCGATGTGGACGAGTCGCCCACAAACGCAAGCGGTTGGATTTGGAATGCCCGTGGGTCGCGTCCAGCGTGCGCGAGGCCCTCGGCGTGGGCGTAGTCCAACACGTATGTGTCCGGCGGGCCGGGCCAGGGGTGGTCCGCATCGCGCTGGTTCGGGGGCACAGCGCGGCGGGTGATGTTGATGAGCGATCGGCAGCCCTGCCGCAGCTCGGTGCCGACGCAGTCCGCTCCGGTGTCGCCGCCGCCGATCACGACCACGTCTTTGCCCGCCGCGCTCAGCGACGCGGGAAGCGGCGAAGCGTCAAGCAGATGCTGGGTCGAGGCGGTGAGGTAAGGCATCGCCTCATGGACGCCGGGCAAATCGCGGCCGGGAAGATGGAGCGGCCGCGCTTGTTGTGCCCCGACCGCGAGCAGCACCGCGTCGTGGTCGCCGAGTAATTCGTGCGGGTCAATGTTACCGCCGACGTCGGCGTTGAGTTCAAAACGCACGCCGGCTTGTTGCAACAGGTCGATCCGCCGCGCCGCCACCGCCTTGTCGAGTTTCATGTTCGGCACGCCGTAGGTCAATAAGCCGCCCGCGCGGTCGGCCCGCTCGTAGACCGTGACCGCGTGGCCTTGGCGGATCAACGCGTCGGCTGCGGCGAGCCCGGCGGGACCCGAGCCGATAATCGCCACACGTCGGCCGGTCGTTGACGCAACATTCGGCACCCCGACCCAGCCCTCGGCGAACGCCCGGTCGATGATGGCCCGCTCGATCCCTTTGATCTGCACCGGGCTTTCGTTGATGCCCAGGATGCAGGCGTCTTGGCAGGGGGCGGGGCAGATGCGGCTAGTGAATTCGGGGAACGGGTTGGTGAGGCTGAGCCGGTCGTAGGCGTCGCGCCAACGGCCGACGTTGACCAGTTCGTTCCACTCGGGGATCTTGTTTTCGATGGGGCAACCGAGTGTTCCGGGAGAGTTTCCGGGGGGGCCGTAGCCCGAGTCGGGCATACAGAACGCGGCGCCGCAGTTGAAGCAGCGTTTGCCTTCAATTTGTGCGGCGCGCGGATCGGCGTCGGTGTAGACCTCGTAGAAATCGTTGATCCGTATCGCCGCGTCGCGGGCGGGCATGACCACAGAGGGGTTATGCTTGGCCGACGGTTGGAGCGAGTGAACGGTCGTCATGGATCAGGCTGCGTTTGAAGAATCACGGACAGAAACAGACGTGAGCGAGAGACGCCTCAACACCGACGACACCCTCAATACACGTCACGTTGGTAGCGGTGTTCATCGATCATTTGGTCGAGGTACGCTTGAACGCCGGCCTTATCGCGTTGGCCGTGCTCGGCGATGATGTCGCGCAGCGCCAAGTCCACGTCGCCAGCCATGCGGGAGGCGTCGCCGCAGATGTAGAAGTGTCCGCCGTCTTCGAGCCACGCAAACAACTCGGCGGCGTTTTGTCGCATCAGGTCTTGGACGTAGACTTTATTGTCGCCGTCGCGGGACCAGGCGAGGCTGAGGTGTTTTAGGGTACCGTCGGCCTGCATCGCGGCGAGTTGGTCGCGGTAGAGGAAGTCGGTGGCTTCGTGTTGGTCGCCGAAGAACAGCCAAGACGGCCCGACGGAAACTCCGGCGGCCCGACGGGTTTGGCGCTCTTCGAGAAACGCGCGGAACGGCGCGATACCCGTGCCAGGTCCGACCATGATGATCGGGGCTAGGTCGTGGTCGGTGAGGTGGAAGTGCGGGGCTTTGTGGACGTAGACGCCGACCCGGCCGCCGAAGCCGCAGCGGTCGGCGAGGAACGTAGACGCCACCCCTTTTCGGGGCGTACCGTGGAGTTGATAGCGGACCGCGCCGACGGTGAGGTGGACCTCGCCGGGGTGGGCGTTGGGGCTCGACGCGATCGAATACAGCCGAGGCTGGAGCGGACGCAGGGCATCAGCCAAGCCTTGCGCGGGGGTTTTGGGATTCCACTTGCGCAGGGCGTCGATAAGGTGCAGGCCTTTGACCTGTTCGACCGAGCCTTCGATACCCAAGGCGTCAAGCGAGCCTTGCGTCAGCGTGATGACATCCAGCTTGGTTTGCAGCGCGAGGCGGATGGGGAATCGTTCGCCTTTGAGTAAGACGCGGTCGGTGCCGGTGACGCCGGTGAGGACGAGGATTTCTTCGACGACCGCTGGGTCGTTGGTCGGCCAAAGCCCCAGCGCATCGCCGACTTGGTAT
The DNA here is from genome assembly GCA_964409095.1 of uncultured Phycisphaera sp. Taxonomy (GTDB): domain Bacteria; phylum Planctomycetota; class Phycisphaerae; order Phycisphaerales; family Phycisphaeraceae; genus Algisphaera. Next base: position 16,300 of record CAYPCC010000042.1, read on the forward strand.
TCGAGGCCCGAACCCGACAGCAGGATTTCGACGTGGTTGACTTCTTTGGCCGAGCCCCGGGCGTTGAGGTTTTCGACGTGCAGTACCGGGGCGTAGTACGGGTTGTTCTTGTCCCAGCCGCCGCCGACGGCGTGGTCGTCGCGGTGGTCATCATCAAGGCTTCCGAGGGCGGGAGGATCGCCCGCGGCGTCGATCATGGTCGAGCTGGCAAAAATGGTTTCGGTCCAGCCAGCGTAGTCGTCTTCGTAGGCGACATCACACTCCACGCGATCGGCAATCCGGGTCGCGCCGAGCTCGGCCAAGCGGTCGTCGAGGTCGTTGCCAGCTTTGCAGAAGTGGGTGTAGCTGCGGTCGCCCATGGAGCAGACGCTGTACTCGAGGTGGGGTAGTGGGGGGGCGTCGTCGGCCATGAGCTTGGCGGTGAACTTCATGGCGTTGTCGGGCGGGTCGCCCTCGCCGAAGGTCGAGCAGATGATCAAGAGGTGTTTGATGTCGGCAAGCTGGTCGAAGTCGAACCCGTCGAGCGCCGCCACGTCGGGGCCGAAGCCGCGGGTACGGGCTTGCTTGCGGAGTTGTTTGGCGAGCGCTTCGCAGTTGCCGGATTGTGATCCGTAGAGGATGGTGAGCGGTGTACCGGGCGCTTCGGGCTGGGCGGCGGCGGCCTGGCTTTGGCGTACCGACATCAGCGCGGCGAGGAAGCCCTCGACAAATTTGTGCTGTTCGAGGCTAAACGGGGCGCCGTCGGGTA
>CAYPCC010000043.1:0-17022 GCA_964409095.1 uncultured Phycisphaera sp.
AGATCAAGGCCATGAAAGAAGTCGCCGGCTCGCTCCGTCTGGACCTCGCAGCCTTCCGCGAACTCGAAGCCTTCGCCCAGCTCGGCACCGACCTCGACAAAGCCACCCAAGCCCAGCTGACCCGCGGCGAACGCATGGTCGAACTGCTCAAGCAAGGCCAATACGTCCCCATGGACGTCATCGACCAAGTCCTCCAAATCTTCGCCGGCGGTAAGGGTGCTCTTGATAGCCTGAAAGTCAGTCAGGTCCAGCCGTTCGCCGCCGCGTTGGTCGAACACTTCAACGGCCCCGCCAAAGCCCTCCGCGACGAACTCGCCGAGAAGCAGACCCTCAAGAAGGACGGCCTCGCCGACCGCATCGAAGCCGAGATCAAAAACTTCAAGTCCGGCTGGTCCGCTTAAATCTAAACCCACCATCCGTCCAAAACCCCGACGCTTTCGCGTCGGGGTTTTTTGTGCGCCGCCGCCGGCATCACCCGGATTCATTCAATCCTAACCCGAAGCCGATTCCTTCCATTGCTTGGACTTTGCCAGGCTTCGACACGGGCTCGAGCCTTCCTGCCCGTGAGCCGTCGCGGTAGGGCTGGCGTTTGGCTGGCAATACCCCTAAACTGCACTTTCCCTTATTCGAACGCCTTTCTCGACGGATTTTCCCCCATGAGTACCGAAAACGCGGCCGCTGCAAAAACTGCCACCCTCTCTTTCGACGGCAAAACGATCGACCTGCCGATCGTCATCGGCACCGAAGACGAACACGCCATCGACATCTCTAATCTTCGCAGCCAGACCGGCTACATCACCCTCGACGAAGGCTACCGCAACACCGGCAGCGTCCGCAGCGACATCACCTTCATCGACGGCGAAGCCGGTATCCTCCGCTACCGCGGGATCCCTATCGAAGACGTCTGCAAGGACTGTTCGTTCATCGAAACCGCCCTCTTGCTGATCTACGGCGAACTGCCCACCGCCGACCACCTCGCCCACTTCCGCAGCCTCCTCACCCAGCACCAGATGATCCACGAAGGCGTCGTCCAGGCGTTCCACGCCTTCCCCGCCAACGGCCACCCGATGTCGATCCTCTCGGCCACCATCAACGCGGTCTCCTGCTACCAGCCCGAGGTCATGAACATGGAGGACGAGACCACCTTCGAGGAAGCCGCCGCGAAGCTGATCTCCAAGGTCCGCACCCTCGCCGCCGGCGCGTTCCGCACCTCGGCGGGCCTGCCGATCATGTACCCCAAGCCCGAGAACAGCTACTGCGAGAACTTCCTGCACCTGATGTTCTCCAAACCCCACGACCACTTCGAGATGGACCCCGATGTCGTCGAAGCCCTCAGCCTGATCCTCATCCTCCACGCCGACCACGAACAAAACTGCTCCACCTCGACCGTCCGCATGGTCGGCAGCTCGGGCGCCAACCTCTTCGCCGCCTGCGCGGCGGGCGTCGCCGCCCTCTCGGGCCCGCTCCACGGCGGGGCCAACGTCGCGGTCATCAACCAGCTCAACGAAATCGAAAAGTCCGGCGTCGATATCAACCAGTACCTCGACGACATCAAAGCCACCAAAGGCAAGCTCTACGGCTTCGGACACGGCGTCTACAAAAACTACGACCCCCGCGCCCTGATTCTCAAAAAGTCGGCCGACAAAGTCCTCAAAAAACTCGGCGTCAACGACCCGCTGCTTGCCATCGCCCGCAAGCTCGAAGAAGCCGCGCTGAGCGACGACTACTTCGTCAGCCGCAAGCTCTACCCCAACGTCGACTTCTACTCGGGCATCATCATGCGGGCGATGGGTATCCCCAGCGAGATGTTCACCGTCATGTTCGCCATCGGCCGGATGCCCGGCTGGATCGCCAACTGGAAAGAAGTCCGCGACACCAAAAGCCGCATCTACCGCCCCCGCCAGGTCTACACCGGCCCCGCCCTTCGCAGCGTGACGCCGATGGGCGAGCGGAAGTAACGCCCCGCGTATTTCGTTTTTAAATTCATTCTATTTTTCCGAGGAGGCTATGTCATGCGTATGTTCCCCGTCCTGCCGTTGTTGATGCTAGCGGTTGGCTTGTGCATTGAATCACCCGCGTGGGCCGACACTGCCGCTGAGGTCGAACAACTCCGCGCGGAGGTCGCGCTGTTGAAGATGAAATTAGATAGCGCGGAAAAGAAACTTGCTGAGGGTGACGGTTCATTGCAGACCCCGGACGATTCGGCAAGCCGGCCGAGTAAGACCAAACCTATTGCCGACCTAACTGACATCTTGGTAAATTTTCCGGCCGAAGCACAGCCGGGCAGCGATGGCCAATGGTCAAGCACCGCTGCAAAAGAAGCTGAAGAACGTCTTCAATACGCGGTATGGGGCTTACCATTCCAACGCGAGTTGAGCGTTCGCAGCGTCACGGTGAAAGAGAATCCCGAACTTGGTAACGACAAGTCGGCTTCGCCTTGGTTGGTTGAAATTGATTTCAAGAACGAATTGGTTGAATACTCGGGTCGTTCCATCAAACAAGATGTGTCATCGGTAAAAATTTACGCTGATGAGCAACGAGCACGACGTGCGAGAAAACTTGAGGCGGGCGATGAGACACGGATTCGTGCGACGATCGTGTCGATACGTCCAGCCATACTTGGAAACCTAAGTGCAAGCAGCCCTTCGTTGTTTTTCTACCTCCGCGATATCGATATCCCCGGCATCACCAAATAAATCAAATCATCTCAACCCCGTAGCCTCGTAGGTTATGCTCAAGCATAACCTACGCAATTACGCAACTACATCAAACGCAAAAACGAAAAGCCCATCGGTTTATCGCTTACGCTGTAAGACCAAATCCTCGGTGCTGCGATACGTCAACAGCAGCGCCCCGGTCGCGGCGACGGCTTCAAAAATACGTTCGACAACTTCTTCTTCGCCCGGCCAGGGGTAGGCGTAGATCAGGCCGAAGTCTTCGGGATCCAGGCCCAATTCATCGTAGCCATCGCCCACGCCGCGGGCGAGCGTCGCCAGGTCGTCTTGCACGTCGGCTAATCCCTCGGCCTCGGCCGATTCGGGGATGAAGCTGCCGTGGGCGAACGGCACGTCCAAGCCGTGATCGGCCACCAACGCCTGGGCCTGCTCGACCAGATCGCGCTCGATCTCGATCCCGCAGCTTTCAAAACCCAACTGAGCCGCCAACGCCGCGACGACCCCGAAGCCGCTGCCCCATTCGCACATCGTGTCGGTGGGCGACAACCCGCAGGCAAGGATCACGTCGAGGGCGGCGTAGACCCGTCGATAGTCGGCCGGGACAAACGCCGACGGCCCACCATCACCCCGGCGGGCGTTCAGAAAATCCGCCAACCGCTCCTGCGCATCCGCGACCAACGCCTCGCTCCGCGTCGGCAGCGTCCCGAACGGCACCTCAAATTCAACCGTGATTAAACTCAAATCGCGTCCATCCCGTCGGCACCTTCGCCCCAAAAAATAACGCCCCGCAAACCCTTGCGGAGCGTTGAACCAAAAAAGTGCCCCCTCAAGGACTCGAACCTTGGACCCGCTGATTAAGAGTCAGCTGCTCTAACCAACTGAGCTAAGGAGGCGATCGGCCGATCACGCTACGACGAGCGTTTTGGACCAAGCGTCAGATTGTAGGTTTCGCCCCGATCGTGTCAACACCGCGGGAGGCCGGCCGACCGAGCGGTGGCACGGGTTTCACGCCACGCGGGAAGCGGATGGCATCCTCGCCGGGGGGCTTTGTGGGTGGGCTGGCAAGGGTTTAAGATAAGTGGGTATCCCGTTTATATATTTTCTCTCGCGTCCTCTCGAAAGGTTTGTGCATGTCCGGAGCTGAGTCCACCGAATCGAATCTTCAGGAAACCCGCCGTTTTGCCCCCCCCGCCGAGTTTGCGGCGCAAGCGCATATCGGGTCGATCGAAGCATACGAAACGCTGCACGCTCGGTCGATCGCCGAGCCCGAAAAGTTCTGGGCGGAAGTCGCGGAAGAACTGCATTGGTTCCGGGGGTGGGACAACGTGCTGGAGTGGGAAGCGCCCGACGCGAAGTGGTTTGTCGGGGCCAAGACCAACCTCTGCTACAACTGCATCGACCGCCAGATCGACGCGGGGCTGGGCAACAAGGTCGCCATCGTCTGGGAAGCCGAGCCCATGGGCGACAACGGACAACCGCACGTTGAAAAACTGACCTACCACGACCTCCTGCGCGAAGTCTCCAAATTCGCCAACGTCCTCAAAGCCAAGGGCGTGCAGAAAGGCGACGTCGTCACGATCTACATGGGCATGGTGCCCGAGCTTGCGATCGCCATGCTGGCTTGCGCCCGCATCGGCGCGGTCCACTCGATCATCTTCGGCGGCTTCTCCGCCACCGCGATCCGCGACCGCGTGATCGATGGCCACTCCAAACTCCTGATTACCTGCGACGGCTCGTGGCGCCGCGGTAAAAACGTGCCGCTCAAGGCCAACGTCGATGAAGCGCTCGAGATGACCGATCTCATCGAAGACTGCATCGTATTCAAACGCACCGGCTGCGATGTGAACATGGTCGTCGGCCGAGACCATTGGTGGCACGAACTGATGGACGGCGTCAGCGACCACTGCCCCGCCGAGGAGATGGACAGCGAAGACCTGCTCTTCATTCTCTACACCTCCGGCAGCACCGGCAAACCCAAGGGCATCATGCACACCACCGGCGGATACATGGTCCACGCCACCATGACCGCCAAACTCACCTTCGACCTCAAGGCTGACGACCCGGATGAACTCTACTGGTGTACCGCGGACATCGGATGGATCACCGGCCACTCCTACATCATCTACGGCCTGCTGCCCAACCGCGTCTCCACCCTCATGTACGAAGGCGCGCCTAATTTTCCGCGGGAAGACCGCTTCTGGGACATGATCGAACGCCACCGCGTCACCAAGTTTTACACCGCCCCCACCGCCATCCGCGCCTTCATGAAATGGGGCGACGAGCACGTGCGGAAGCATGATCTGTCATCCCTCAAAGTCTTGGGCACCGTCGGCGAACCCATCAACCCCGAGGCGTGGGTCTGGTATCACGAAATGATCGGCGGCGGCCGCTGCCCCATCGTCGATACCTGGTGGCAAACCGAGACCGGCGGCCACATGCTCACCCCGCTTCCGGGGGCCACCACCACCACGCCCGGCTCGTGCTGTCGGCCGATGCTGGGCATCGACGCGGCCGTCGTGAACTCCGACGGCGTCGAAGTCCCCAACAATACCGGCGGCATCCTCGTCATCCGCAAGCCTTGGCCGTCGATGCTCCGCGGTATCTACGGCGACCGCGAACGGTTTGTTGAAACGTACTGGTCCAAAGTTCCGGGGGTGTACTGCCCCGCCGACGGCGCACGGGTTGACCCCGATGGCAACTTCTGGATCACCGGGCGGATCGACGACGTGATCGTCGTCGCCGGCCACAACCTGGGCACCATGGAAATCGAGTCGGCCCTCGTGAGCCATCCTGATGTGGCCGAGGCCGCGGTCGTGGGTTTCCCGCACGATGTCAAAGGCACCGGCATCGCCGCGTTCGTCATCACCAAGGGTGCGTTGCCCAAGCCCGGCAGCGACGCCGCCGAGGCGATGAAAAAATCAATGTCCGCCCACGTCGCCAAAGAGCTCGGCCCGATCTCCAAGCCCGACCAGATCCGCCTCACCGAAGCCCTGCCCAAAACCCGCAGCGGCAAGATCATGCGTCGCCTCTTGCGCGACATCGCCGGAGGCATCGACATCACCAGCGACACCTCCACCCTCGAAGACCGCAGCATCGTCGAGAAGCTGCAAGCCAGCGGATGAGGCTATGGCGGATGTCGGATTGCGGATTGCGGATTTCGGAATCGCGTCAAGTGATCGCGTAGGGTGCGGTGAGTCCACGAACCGCACCGGCTTCATGTGAACTCGTGGTGCGGTTCGCGGACTCACCGCACCCTACCGATCAGCCTCAACACCTGCTGGCGATGCATGCCGTGGCGTTCGCCTGTCGGTTTGCCGTCCGGCTATGATGCCCATCCCATGAAGCACACCAACTCCATTCTGAAAAACGGCGGCATTCATCATTTGGCCCTTGCGACGGCCGACTTTGATCGGTCGGTTTCGTTTTACTCTGAAGTTCTGGGCTGCAAGCCGACGATGTTGTGGGGGCCGAGCGGGAAGCGCGGGGTGATGATGGATGTGGGCGACGGGAACTATGTCGAAGTGTTTGAACGGGACCGCGCGGCGGAGCAGCCGGCCGAGGCTCGGTTGCTGCATTTTTGTTTGCGTTGCGACAACCTCGACGAAGTTGTCGAACACGTGCGCAAGGCGGGGATGACGGTGACGGTCGAGCCCAAGGACGTGCCGATCAACAACGACGCGGCCGGCGGAAAACCCAAAATCACGCCGCGGCTGGCGTTTTTCACCGGGCCGGACGGCGAGATTATCGAACTCATGCAATGCGAGGACCTTTGACCATGGCTGAGCACCGGGCGACGATCGATTGGCAACGCGGCGACGGCGCGTTTTCTCACGCGGGGTATTCGCGCAACCACACCGTGACGTTCGACAACGGCGTCGTGGTCGAAGCCTCGGCCGCGGCCGACTTCATGGGCGACCCCGACAAAATCGATCCCGAAGAAATGCTCGTCGCGGCGCTGTCGAACTGCCACATGCTCACGTTCCTGGCGATCGCGGCGAAGAAGCGGTTAGTGATTGAGTCGTACCACGATGAGGCGTCGGGCGTGCTCGGGACGTTGGAGAACAAGCGCATGGCGGTCACGGCCGTGACGCTCCGCCCGACCGTCGTCTTCGGCGGCCCGGCGGATCAGCATCCCGACGCGGACGCGATCGCCGCGATGCACGCCAAGGCCCACGACCACTGCTTTATCGCCAACTCGGTGAGCTGCGCGATCTCCGTCGAGCCGACGTGATGCGGCAAGGGGGATGCGGGCGTGATGTCGTTATCATGCCGCCGTGCCAAGCCCCGAACCGTACGCCATGCCCGTGACTGACCACGCCGCCTCGCCGCCTTGGCGGGCGGGATTCATCGCTGCGCGGGCGAACGTGGTGCCCGGCATCGTGCTGAGCGTGTTCGCGGTGGGGCTGCTCTTGAGCTATTGGTATGTGCCGACGGCGACGGCGACGCTCGAGTCGTTGGCGGAGTTGAAGCTGCGGCTGGGTTGGCCGTTTGTGGTGATGAGCACGGCGACGTTCGGCGCGGTGATCCCGTGGCTGGTGCAACGGGCCCGGCCGAGCGTGCGGGCGGTGACGCTTTGGAGCCACCTGTGGTTTCTCGTGGCGTTTTGGGGGCTTAAGGGGCTGGAGATCGACCTGCTGTATCGCCTGCAGGCGTTGTGGTTCGGTCAGGGCTCGGACGCAGCGACGCTGACCCTCAAAACCGTCGTGGACCAAGCGATCTACTGCCCGATCTGGGCGGTACCATCGACGGTGCTGGCGTATGCGTTCAAGGACGCGGGGTTTTCGCTGGCCCGCACGGCGGCCCCGCTGCGACATCGCGGGTTGGTGAAGTGGTACGGCCGAGAGGTGCTGCCGGTGCTGATCAGCAATGCGGGGGTGTGGGTGCCGGCGGTGCTGGTGATTTATTGCTTGCCGTTGGCGTTGCAGTTGCCGGTGCAGAACTTGGTGCTGTGTTTCTGGTCGTTGTTGTTGGCGTTTCAGGTGCGGGGGTCGGGGGGAAAGGTTTAGGGATTCGTCGTGCGTCGTATGGGGGTTCAATGGGTGTCGTTGCAGGGCGGCGATCGTCTTTGCCGCGGCGGCCCCGGGTTTTTGACCCGGGGCTCAATGGTGAAACTTGCCGCGAGGGTGTGCTATCGTTTCGGTATGCCTACCGCCCTCTCGGTCAACGTCAACAAAGTCGCGCTGCTGCGCAACGCCCGCCACGGCGAAGTGCCATCGGTCGTCGGCTTCGCCAAGGCGGCCCTCGACGCCGGGGCACACGGCATCACGGTCCACCCCCGCCCCGATCAGCGTCACATCCGCGTCACCGACGTCGACGCGCTCGCTGAGTTGCTCGCGTCGCCGCAGTACGCCGACCGGGAGTTCAACATCGAGGGCAACCCGCTGGACTTGTCGCGCGGCGATCACCTCATGCCGATCCTCCGCCGCGTTCGCCCGACGCAGGCGACGCTGGTGCCCGACGACTCGCATCAGAACACCTCCGACCACGGCTTTGCGCTGACCGATCCCACGGTGGTTGCGGCGCTGCGGCCGATCGTGGATGAACTTCGAAATCAGGGTTGCCGGGTGAGTTTGTTCGTGGACCCCGATCCCGACATCGCCGCCGCGGCAAAAGACGCCCGGGCCGACCGCGTGGAGTTGTATACCGAGTCCTACGCCAAAGCCTTCGGCACACCTGACCAAGACGCCACCCTGAAGCGCTTCGCTGACACCGCCCAAAGGGCGCTCGATGTGGGCTTAGGCCTCAACGCCGGGCACGACTTGGACCAAGGTAATCTCGGCTTGTTCCTCAATCGCGTGAAAGGAGTTCAGGAGGTCAGCATCGGCCACGCCCTGGTCTCAGAGTCACTGCTGGACGGGGTGATCGGAACGATCCGGACTTATCTCGATCTCGTAAAAGCGTAATCACACAATATTTAAGAAATCCGGCGCTGAACGGATTGAATGTTTTAACCGTTTCGGGTTGATCGCTCGGGGGACTTTCCTATAATCCCTCCGCCTGAGCGAGTCCTCAGACCTCGCTACCCACGGCCTGATCGACGGTATGAAAAGTACCGCTTCGATTCCCCGCCCGCCGAAAATGAACTGGGCTTTAAACGTTTCCTTGAAGTAACACTTCCTCGTTGTTCGCCGATCCGGCCGGACTCAGGAAAAACCTCAAGGCCGCCTCACCCGGGTTCCGATAAAACCTTACTTATGCTTTACCGCCCCCACGACAACGACATCACGTTCTACCTCCAAGTCTACCGCGATGTGCGTGAGGCGAAATGGTGTTTGGCCAACCTCCGCCGGGTCTATCCCAATGCGAACGTGCTGATGGTGTCGGACGGCGACGATAACCCCGTTTGGCCAAAGATCGCTCAGAAATACAACGCCCGCTATGTCGCGGGGGCCCGGCTGTACGCCACCGAATACGGCGGCCGGATGATCCAACGCATGTTGGACCTCTTCGCCGAGAACCCCACGCCCTACCTCGTCAAAATCGACACCGACACTTGGGTCCACCGTCGGCTGCGACACATGCCCACCGGCTGCAAAGTGTTCGGCACCCTCGAGTGGGTCACTTGGGCCGGCCAAGAGCCGCTGGGCTACCCCAATGTCCAAGGCGGCTTCGTCGGCTACACCCGCGAAGCGGTGAAACTGATGCGCAGCAGCAAGCTCCTGATCTCGACGCGGTTGCAGGATTACGAAAATACTTATGCCGACGTCGCCGACATCCGTCGCCGGGCCGAGCGTGGCATGGTCTCGTTCGACTTCCTCACGCGCTACGCCTGCAAAGCCCTGGGCATCACCTGCGAAGAGTACGACGAAGTCAAAAGCCAGTACCGCGGCTGGGTCCCCGAGACCGACGGCCAATTCGCCTTCACCCACCCCCACAAAGAAATCGCCAGCCGGTCGCTGCTCGCCAAGCTCAGCCGCGAGGTCCTGCCCGCGCCGGTCAAGGTCCAGATCCAGCAGACCCTCGCCACGGTCAAGTCGATCGCGGGCCTCAGCAAACCGACACCCGCGAAGTCTCGCCCGGCCGTGAACCCCACGCCGCAGGCCACCGCCAGCAGCGACGCGGCGTAAACCGCCCCGCGGCACACCCCGAAAAAGCAATCAACCCTCGACGCCGCGTTGCTTTTGCAACGCGGTTTTCGCATCCTCGATCAACTCGACCAACTCGGCGGGCAACGTCTCATCGCCCCACGCCGACCGCAACGCCCCGGCGTGCTTCTCGATAAGTACCTGTGCCTTGTCCAGCCCCAGCGCCCGCTGGTCCGCGTCGAGTTCATCGAGGTGTTCCAGCGAAAACCACACCGCCTGCAGGTTGATGATGTCTGGCACCGCGCTGCGCATTCGCCGACCCGCCGCGTCCGTGGGTAACACCACCGCCGACTTCGCAAAATCCACCCACCGCCCCAGCAACACCGGCCAAGTCAAACGCTCGGGGTGCAGGGGTTCAAAGCACGGCTCATCATGTTGGGATGGCTTATCTTGATTCATACCCGATACGATAACGGCGATGCTAAACATAAAAACGCCGTTAGTCCCTCGACGCTCCAGAGCAACCCTCCCGCTCTTGATTGGCTTGTGTTCCATCCTGATGGGTGGCTTGCTGGCGTGCTCGGTTGCGGTGCCGATTGAAGAATCCCCGCGCCCCGCAACCGCCGAAGACCGGCCCGCCTTGTTGCCTGACGCACGCCAAGAACTCTACCCCGGCATCACGCTCGACCTCGACAACCGCTGGGTAGATGTTGACGCCACCGTGGTCGGACGCGACGTGGAATGGCTCGAACTGCTCGCCTGCCGCCCCGGCACCCGCGAGTACGAATCGATCGTCACCGTGGACGCCGACGCGGTCCAGCTCAACATCGCCCTCACCCTGCTGGGCCTGTCCCCCGGCCAACCCGCCCGCACCGAACGCGACACCGCTGGCGAACTGCTTTTCTTTGCCCCCCATGGCCCGGCGCTCGAATTGTTTTTTGTGCTCGACGATCACCCCGACACGCCGATCCCCGCCAACACTTGGGTCATCGATCAACAAACCCGCCAAGTCATGCCCGACAACCGCTGGGTCTACACCGGCTCGACGATCATCGAATTCCGGGGCGAAAACTTTTTCATGGCCGAGAAAAACGGCACCGTTGTCTCGCTCCTGAACTTCGGCGACGAACTCGTCAGCCGACCCACCGACCAATCCGAAGCCGGCGGCACCGACTTCTGGACCGCCAACACCCACGCCATCCCGCCGATCGGCACCCCACTAAAACTGCGTTTCCAACCCACCGCCGAATGAAATTAACATCGCGCTCCGGTTCAGCCGGCGATCGCAGATCGCCGCAGAGTTGCAACCAAACGATACGACCCTATAACGCCGCCAGCGCGGATCTTCGATCCGCGGCTAAACGCTATAGCGTGGCATTCAATTCAACCCGACGCGGCCTCGGTAATCAGCGACGATTTCTTGATGCACTCTTCATCGTCGTCGGCCATGCACACAAACATCTGCCGGTACGCCAGGAAGCTCAGCAGCACCATCACCGGCACCGTCACCGCCCCGACGGCCGGGAAAATCTGCAACGCCAATAAGACAAAGAACACCAGCCGAAGGCCCCACTTCATCGCAAAATTCCGGCTCCGCGGGATGTACCGGCGGAACGGCGCGACCAGCGTCATCCGGTACAGAATCACCGCCGGGATCACCCCGACGATCCAGATCAAACCCAGCCCCGCACACGCCAGCAAAATGAGTGGCAGCCGGGCGCTGATGCGATCGACATACGCTTGGGCAAACGCGGGGTCGGCAAACGGGTCATCCCCGCACACCTCGCACGCCTGCCGCGGCCGACGCTCTTCGAGCTTGGTCGCACACGTCGGGCAACGCTTGGCCTCGGCGAGTTGGTACGCCTGCGTCGCCACGTCGGCCGGGGCGTTCGTGTCCGACTGCCCCAAGAAACCCACATCACAAATATTGTCGTTGGGCGTTTTACATTGCCCGCATTTCATCGCGCAGCGATACATCAGTTCGCCACAAGTCGCGCACGGCACCCGGGATTTTTCTTCCTTGCGGTGGACCCACCACTTCACCAAAAACACGAACCCCGTCGCCAGCCCGATGAGGGCGAGCATGATGAACGGGAACAGGATGAAGAAGAACAGGCCGAAGAGCGCCCAGAGGTCTTCGCCCCAGCTGATCAATTTTTGGATGCCGATGTCGTCGTCTTCATCCGCGTCGATGAACAGGCCCATGACGAACGACCGCGTCGAAGCGATCACGAACGTGCCCGCCGCCGAGATCGCCGCGGGGATGCTCGACCAGGTCAGCCCGATCGCCAAGACCGGGACCATCGCCAGGGTCAGTCCACCGGACCCGGAAAACGCGGCCGACGAGATCAACCCGGTCGCAAACGCCGCGTCGCCCGCCGACGCCACGCCCATGACCGTCAGCGCCGCCATCAACGGCTTGGCGTACTTGTCCACTTGATTCAGGATCGCCCGGGCGTCGGGGTTCTTCGTCGCCGCGATCTCCAGTCCCGCCAGAATGCCCAGCACGATCAGCGACAGGTCGCTGGTGAACCACGTCGGGGCCCCGCCTTTTTCGATGCCCAGCGAGCTGAGCATCCCGAAGTCGCTCAGCCCCATATTCGGCCCGAACCGCAGGATCAACGCCGCCGCGAACGCCGGCACAAATGCCCGCGACGCAAACAGCCCCATCGCCCCCAACGCCTGAATCAATAAGCTCACGATCATGGGATTATGCTAACCGTTTTGTCTCGAAAGGTGCATTCGTGTTGACAGACGCCCGCCCGCGGCCGACAATCGCAGTCCCTCTGGCTGATCCGAGTTCCCTCCCCAGGATGCCCCCGATGATTCTTGCGACCAAGCGCACCCTCACCGCGACCCTCCTCGCCGCCGCCCTGTTTTTCGTCGGCGGCTGTGCGGCCAGCTACGGCTCGGACCTGACCCCCGAACTCGCGTCCTACAGCCAATCCGAAGAGCAGGACGCCAACCAATACGCCCGGGTCATCGACAACAACACCCGCACGATCTGGGACGACTTCGCCCGGTTCCTGCTGCTGGATAAAAGCTCACGGCTGACCCCCGCCGTCGTGCCCTGATCCCGCACCCCCCATCCCACGCGAATTTAAAACCTCCGCCCCCTTTGGCGGAGTTTTTTTATCGGCACCACCCTTGACAGCCTCCCCGTGCGGGCCGACCCTAACACTCATGCTCACCTACCTCAATCAAGGCGAACGCAGCTTTTTCGAACGGCCGACGCTGCCCTACCGCCGCGGGGTCTGGGAGTTTTTCGCCGTGGTCCGCGGACGCTGCGCCCCGACCGACCGCCACGACCACCGCCCCGCCCTTGAATCCGCCCGGCTGTGGGTCATGTCCCCCGACCACGCCCACGGCTGGACCGGCGAACCCGATCAGCCCTGCCACATCCTCGTCGCCCACTACGACGCCGTGCCCGCGCCGTTGGCCCACACCGATCGGCCGAGGTCGGTCGCGCTCACGCCCGAGCAGATCGACAAACTCACCGGCCTGTTTCTCGAACTCGAAGACGACTACGTCCAGCCCACCGAACTCACTCGGCTGCGGGCCGACCGGCTGCAGTTGGAGCTGGTCATCACCGCGTTGGCCGACGCCGAGGGCACCACCCGCGACACGGCCGGGCACAAGGTCGCCGCCGGGTTGGCGTGGTACGCCGAGCACTTGGCCGAGCGTCCCGGCGTGGAACACGTCGCCAAGGCCGTCGGCGTCTCGCCCAGCCATCTGCGTCGGCTGTTCCTTCAAGCCATCGGCATCAGCCCGCTCGAAGCGATGAAGCAGGTCCAGCACGACCGGGCCAAGCAGCTGATGCAGCGTACCGACCTGCCCCTCAGCGACGTCTCGGTCGCCTGCGGCTTCTCCGCCCAGAGCGTGTTCTCACGCGACTTCGCCAAACGCCAACGCATCACGCCGCAGGCCTGGCGCAACGCCAAAGCATGAATCAGCGTCGCTTTCTGAGCACGGAGCGTAAGCGAGTGATTCCGGGCAACCCAACACGTCACTCGCCGGCGCTTCGTGCTCAGTGAGAATCAAACCCCCGCGTCACTTCCGCGCGGTCTCGGGGAAATATTCCTGCAACGGCTTCACGCCCCAGTCGCCGCGGCGCAGCGACGCGATCGCTTGGACCGCGACTTTGGCGGCGGTCATGGTCGTGATCATCGGCACGCCGTTGCGGACCGCGGTCGCCCGCAGCTTGCCCTCATCCGTTCCTGCGCCTTTCCGGGTCGGCGTGTTGATGATCAGCGCGAGCTCGCGGTTTTTCATCAGGTCCAGCGCGTTGGGTCGGCCGCCCTCCTGGATCTTTTTCACCAGCGTCGTGGTCACGCCCAAGTCGGCCAAGTGCTGATGCGTGCCGCGGGTGGTGAGCACCTCGAAGCCTTGATCCACCAGACCCTTGGCGACTTCGAGCAGCGAAGGTTTATCGCTTTCGCGGACCGAAAGGAAAACCTTTCCCTCTAGCGGCAGCTTCGAGCCCGCGGCCATCTGGGCCTTGGCGAAGGCGACGGGGAAGTCGGCATCGACGCCCATGCACTCGCCGGTGGACCGCATCTCGGGGCCGAGGATGACATCGACTCCCGGGAATTTGCCGAAGGGGAAGACGGATTCTTTGATCGAGGTGTGGGTGGGGGTGACTTCTTCGGTGACGCCCAGCTCGTCGAGTTGTTTGCCGGCCATGACTTTCGCCGCGATCCGCGCCCAGCTCACGCCGGTCGCTTTGCCGACAAACGGCACGGTCCGCGAGGCCCGCGGGTTGACTTCGATCACATAAATCTCGCCGTCCTTCACGGCCCACTGCACGTTCATCAACCCGCGTACGCTCAGCGCCTCGGCCATCTGCCGCGACTTGGTTTTGAGTTGATCGACGATCGCGGGCTTGAGCGAATACGCGGGGATGGTGCACGCCGAGTCGCCGGAGTGGATGCCGGCTTCTTCGATGTGTTCCAGGACGCCGCAGACCAGAGCCCGCGTCGTGGCGTTGGGGTCGGTGGGATTGAAGTCGGCGATGACGTCGATGTCGCACTCGGTCGCCTCGGCGAGGAACTTATCGACGAGGATCGGCTGGCCCGCGAGGTCGGACGCGCCGATGGCGATGGCCATGTAGTGGCGGAGTTGCTCGTCGTCGAAGACGGTTTCCATCGCCCGGCCGCCGAGCACGAACGACGGCCGAACCAGCACGGGGTAGGTGATGCGGTTGGCGATCTCGATGGCCTGATCGACGTTGTAGGCGATGCCGTTGGGCGGCTGCTTGACGCCCAGGTCGTCGCAGAGCGCCGCGAAGTGCTCGCGGTCCTCGGCGCGGTCGATCGACGCGACGCTGGTGCCGATGATCGGCACGCCGGCGGCTTGCAACCCGCCGGCGAGGTTGAGCGGGGTTTGCCCGCCGTATTGCACGATGA
Organism: uncultured Phycisphaera sp.; assembly: GCA_964409095.1. GTDB lineage: Bacteria > Planctomycetota > Phycisphaerae > Phycisphaerales > Phycisphaeraceae > Algisphaera. Next base: position 15,106 of record CAYPCC010000043.1, read on the forward strand.
CGCCGTGGAGCAGCCCCGCATGCGCATGCGGGGCTTCAGGCTGAAACGGTTGGCCGTTCAGTCGCTCGCAGATGTTCAGCACGTCTTCGAGCGTGAGCGGCTCGAAGAAGAGCAGGTCGGAAGTGTCGTAATCGGTAGAGACGGTTTCGGGGTTGGAGTTGATGAGCACGGCTTCGTAGCCGAGCTCTTGAGCGGCGAAGGCGGCCTGGACGCAGCAGTAGTCGAACTCGATCCCTTGGCCGATGCGGTTGGGGCCGCCGCCGAGGATGACGATTTTCTTTTTGTCGCTGACGCGGATTTCGTCTTCGACGCCGCAGCTGCCGTCGCCCTTCACGAAGGGGGTTTCGTAAGTCGAGTAGTAATACGGCGTCACGGCTTCGAACTCTGCAGCGCAGGTATCGACCAACTTGTACACCGGCTCGATCTCAAGCTCTTTGCGTCGCTTACGGACCGCCATGATGTTCGCGGTGTTGATCGCACCCAGATACAAGTTCGCCAGCTGCGGATCGCTGTAGCCCAGTTGCTTGGCCTCGAACAACACCGCCCGCGGCACGTCTTCGAGTTTCTCGAAGCTGGCGAGCGTGTCCTCGAAATCGACGAGCTGTTTGAGTTGGTCCAAGAACCACGGATCGATCATCGTGGCCTGGTTGACTTGCGCGACGGTCCAGCCCATTTTGAAGGCGTAGCGGATGTAGAACCATCGGCCTTGCGAGGGGACTTCGAGTTTGCGGACCAGCTTGCCCGCGTCGATGGGGAACTCGACTTTGGTGCCGTCGGCGTGCTCGACGCCGCGCTGGGCGTTGAGCCATTTGTCGCTGGCGTCGAGGCCGAAGCCGAAGCGTTTGATTTCCATCGAGCGGATACCTTTTTGCATCGACTCTTTGAAGGTTCGGCCGATGCTCATCCCCTCGCCGACAGATTTCATCTGCGTGGTCAACGTCTCGTCGGCTTCGGGAAACTTCTCGAACGTCCACCGCGGGATCTTCGTGACGACGTAATCGATGCTCGGCTCGAAACACGCCACCGTCTGCCCGGTGATGTCGTTGGGCAGCTCCCAGAGCGTGTAACCCACGGCCAACTTCGCGGCGATCTTGGCGATCGGGAAACCCGTTGCTTTGGACGCGAGGGCCGAGGAGCGTGATACGCGGGGGTTCATCTCGACGACGACCATGTCGCCGTTGGCGGGGTTGATGGCGAACTGGCAGTTGGACCCGCCGGTCTCCACGCCGATGATGCGGAGGATCGCCAGCGACGCGTCGCGCATCCGCTGGTACTCCTTGTCGGTGAGGGTCTGGGCCGGGGCGACGGTGATCGAGTCGCCCGTGTGGACGCCCATCGCGTCGAAGTTTTCGATCGCGCAGATGATGACGGCGTTGTCGTCTTTGTCGCGCATGACTTCCATCTCATACTCTTTCCAGCCCAGCAGCGACTGGTCGATGAGCACCTGCGAATTCATGGATGCGTCGAGCCCGCGGCGGACGATGTCCTCGAATTCTTCGCGGTTGTAGGCGACGCCGCCGCCGGTGCCGCCGAGCGTGAACGCGGGGCGGATGATGGCCGGGAGGTTGGTTTCTTCGAGCACGGCCCAGGCTTCGTCCATCGTGGTGGCGACGCCGGACTTGGGCGATTGGAGCCCGATCTGGTCCATGATCTCTTTGAATTGCAGGCGGTCTTCAGCCCGGTAGATGACTTCGCGGGTCGCGCCGATCATCTCGACGCCGTGCTTGGCGAAGATGCCTTGCTCGTCGAGCGCGCAGGCGCAGTTGAGTGCGGTCTGTCCGCCGAGGGTGGGCAGGACCGCGTCGATGTGCAGGTCGGTGCCTTTGTGTTTGACGATGATTTTTTCGACCGCTTCGGGGGTGATCGGCTCGATGTAAGTCGCATCCGAAAACTCCGGATCGGTCATGATCGTCGCGG
>CAYPCC010000044.1:0-16847 GCA_964409095.1 uncultured Phycisphaera sp.
AGCCCAGCGGCAGGACCACGGTTTCTCGGCCATCGAACCCGACCACCTCGCCGGGGATGGCCTGGGCTTGTGTGTGATTCCCCGAGCGCGGAAAAATCTCGACCATCGCCCCGATCGGCGCGGGCAGCGTGGCGACCCGCAGCGCAAGACCGCGCACTTCTTTCACCGTGCCGCGCAATTCCGGCGCGGTGCAGCGGTCAAGCAAATCGATCTGGGCGTCGAGAACGGACATCGGTAGGGCTTTCAGCGAACGGGATGCCGCGCGGCGATACGCGGAAGAGATTACGGCTCGGGGTCGGCCTCTAGCTCTGATTCGTCCGGTGTCTCGACAGACTCATCCGACAACGGCGAGACTGCAGCATGAGTTTGGGCGGCCGGGCTTTTGTCCGTCAGTTCATCGGCGGTGGCGTCCGGCCCCGGCAGTATGACTTGCGTCAGCCGGCGAATCTGCGTGGCGATCGTCGCGTCGATTTCGCCGCCGTGGAGGCCCAATTTGCAGCCTCCCCGCCCGACGTCAACGTCTTCCACTAAATCGACGTGCTGCAGATGCGTCAGCCCCGCGAGGAGGTCCGGCAAGACCTCGCGCAGCGTGTCGCGGTCGTCGGGATGCACGCGGATGGCGACATCCGTGGGTTCAAGCACCCGCGACAACGCCGACGCCACCTGATCGACGATCACCGTCGGATCGACTTCGACGACGCGGTGCGTGACCTGCTTGGCGAACCTCACGGCAAACGACAACACCGCCGAGCGGGCGTCGCGGTCGAGCTGCGTGCGGTGGGCGTCCCATTCGTTAGCCAAGGTGTTGAACCGCTGGGTGGTTTGCTGGACCTGCTCAGCCCCGGCGGCGAGGGCCTCGGCGTGGCCTTGGGTTTGACCTTGCGCCAAACCTTCGGCCAGACCTTTGGCGTGGCCCGCGTCGTAGCCAGTCTGCTCGGCGGCGGCGATCAGACGCTGCGCCTCGTCCCGCGCATTTTTGAGGATCTGCTCGGCCTTGGCCTGCGCTGCGGCGCGCAGCCGGGCGGCTTGCCGGCCGAGGTCGCCCAGGTCCAATACGACGGCGTCGCGGATCAACGGCTGGCTGATTTGCTGTTTGATGATGGGCATGGGCGGAAATATTCACGAAAGGCGATCGTTGATCGCCCGCTAAGCAAATCAATAAATCAGACCACGAGGTCTTTGTCGCCGCCGCGGCCGGTGATGATGATTTCGCCCGCATCCTCGAGGCGACGGACGATGTCAACGATGCGCTGCTGGGCGGCCTCGACATCGCTGACGCGGACCGGGCCCATGAACTCCATGTCTTCGCGGATGAGCGTCGCGGCCCGTTCGGACATGTTGCGGAAAATCTTGTCCTGCAAGTCCTGGCTGGCGGTTTTAAGGGCCAAGGACAGCTCGTCGTTTTCGACTTCCTTGAGCACCGCTTGGATGCCTTTGTCGTCGACGAGGTTGATGTCCTCGAAGACGAACATCAGGCGACGGATCTCTTCGACCAAGTCGGGGTCGTCGGCCTCGAGGCCTTCCATGATCGACTTCTCGGTGGTGCGGTCGGTGAGGTTGAGCATCTCCGCGACGCTGTTGACGCCGCCGAGCTTCTCGAAGGATTGATTGAGCATGTTGGCGAGGCGGGCTTCGAGGCCTTTCTCAACTTCGCTGATCACCTCGGGGTTGGTCTGCTCCATGTTGGCGACACGTTTGACGACTTCGATCTGCTTGGCGGTGGGCAGGCCGCCGAGGATTTCCGAGGCTTTGGAGAACGGCAGGTGGCTGACGATCAACGCGATCGTCTGGGGGTGTTCGTCTTGGATAAAGGTGAGCAAGTTCGAGCTCTCGGCCTTCTGCAAAAACGCGAATGGCGTCTTGCGGACTTGGTGGCTGATCCGCTGCATGATCGCGTCGGCCTCTTCTTTGGAGAGGCTATTGGCGAGCAGCAGCCGGGCGTTTTCGAGGCCGCCTTCGACCGCCCAACTCTGCGACACCGCCAGGTGGTAGAACTCGGTGACGACCTCGTCCCGCAGCCGAGGCGGGACGCTGCCGATGCTGGCGAGTTCGCGGGTGACTTCTTCGACCACGTTGGTGGGCATGGTTTTGAGCACCAAGCCCGCCGCCTCGTTGTCGAGCGCGAGCAGCAACACCGCGGCTTTGCGGACGCCGCTCAGGTCGTCGATGGTGTCGGTGGATTTGATGGTTCTAAACATCGGGAGTTCTCAAAACGTCGAGGCGGACAAATCAAAAAAAACTTTGGTTTTGCTTTCTTATGGTGGGACTAGTCTTCAGCCTGGACCCATTTGCCCAGCAAACTTCCCGCGTCGTTCGGGGCCGATTTAATCATCTCGCTGATCTGGTCGGCGAGGTTGCGAGTCCGCATCTCGTCTTCGTTGACTTCGAGCCCCGCCATCGAGGCTTCGACTTCGTCGGCCTCGCCGATGAGCTCGTCGTCGGTCGGCAGCATCGGCGGCACACCCGCCAGCTCTTCGATGCTCGGCAGCGCCTCGGGCTTGGTCGCGCGTTTAACCATCATCAACGCCAGCGCCAACGAGATGACCGCCAGCGCCCCGGCCGAGGCGGTCGCCACCATATTCGAATCGCCCATCACGCCGAGCACTCCCCCGCCCCCGCCCCCGCCGCCGCCCGCGGCCCCGGCGAAGTCGGGCTGGAGGTAGGCCATGTCGTAGACCATGTTCGCCTCGATCACGCCGGGGGCTTCGGTGCTGACCGCGACCAGCGGGGCGACCTGACGTTTGATCATGTCCAGCTGCGCGGTCTGGATCGGGTCGAGCGCGGCGGCGTCGGGCGCGTCTTGGGTGTCGGGGTTCATCGCCTTGTAGATGTTGACGAAGTAGCTGCGCGGCACGTTGATGGTGACGTTGATCTGCTCGACCTGGTGGCCGGCCATTTCGATCTGCGAGGTGCTGACCAGCTGCTTCTCGCCGAACTCGCTGCGGGTCATCGTCTCGGCGGTTTCTTGGCTGAGGGTGCTGCCCGATTCGATCGTGAGTTGGGTATTGGGCCGGGCTCCGGCCTCGCCGGCATTGTCGTAGCTTTTGCTGGTGAGCTCGGTACTTTCTTCGACCTTGAGCGGCTCGGTTTCGGAGAACTTGCGTTCTTCGCGGACCTCGCGGCGGATGGGGTTGGTGCTGACTTTGACCGCCACGATCACGCCGGGGATGGTGCGGAGGGTGTCTTCGATTTTTTTGCGGTGGTACTCTTCCTGATGGCGGACGAGTTCGATGACTTCGGTGGGGATGATGTCGTTTTCGTCGGCCACGGTGTGTTGTCGGCCCTGGTTGGCATCGAGCACAACGACGTCCTGCGGCCGTAGCTCGGCGATCGCGCCGCTGACCAAGCCAGCCAATGAGGCAACGAGTTTTTGGTCCACGCCTTGGCTGCCGTTCATCGTGACGGTCACGGAGGCGGACGGACGCACCGAGGTGCGGCCGAAGCCGACGCGTTCGGGCAGCGAGATGACGACCTCGGCCGAGCGGACGCCCTTGAATTTGCGGGCGACGGCGTTGAGGTAATTTTGCGTGGCGATGAGATAGTTGCGTCGTCCTTGGGCGTCGGTTTCCCACGGACTGCCGCCGGTGACCGCGGCGAAGGCGGTCGAGGCGTTTTCCGAGAGCATGTCTTCCCGGGCGAGCAGCGCGATCGCGTCGATTCGCTGGGCGGCCGAGACGTAGACCTGGCCGCTTTTGATCTCAGCGTCGATGCCCGCGGCGTCGAGGCGGGCGACCACTTCTTCACTGCGGCCGTCGGCGAATCGGCTGACCGGGACGGTTTCGGGCTTGCCCGCGTAGAGCAGCGCGATAAACCCCACCAGCAGCATGATGACCACCAGCGAGCCGATGAGCAGCTTGGTCGCGGCGGGCAGACCCTCCATCTGCGCCCGGATCGTCGTCCAATATTTCTTCGCAAAATCCATGGGGTCGGCCTCCTGCCTTAGTCAGTGATGAGTTAACAGTGAACAGTCATGAGTGGCTCCGCCGACTCCATGTTCGCTGAGGGTCTCTTTACTCATCACTATTCACTGTTTACTCGTCACTCTGCCTTAAACTCGGATTTGTTTCATTTCTTCGTAGGCGTCCATCATTTTGTTGCGGACCTGCATGAGCATCTGGAACGCGATGTCGGCTTTTTGCTTGGCCATCATCACGCCGTTGATGTCGTTGCGGTCGCCCGTGGCGAAGTCTTCGTAGGCGACCTCGGCGTCTTGCTGGAGCTTGCTGACCTGCTCGATATTTTTCATGAGCACGTCTTTGAAGCCCGGCCCTTCGACCCCCGGAGACTTGGGCGCAGCGAGGGGTTTGCCGGGCTGGAACGGGCTGACGCCTTGATTCGGATTGATGAGTCCCAGGGGATCTGGCATGGTGGACTCGGGGTAAAAAACAGACGGTCGGGTGAGGACGTTCAATCAGGAGCTTTATGCCAACAGACGCAAGGCGGATTGCATCATGGCCTTGGTCGCCTCGGCGGCCTGGATGTTGGCCTCGTAAGCGCGGGCGATTTCCAAGGCGTTGACTTGTTCGTTGATCGGGTTGATGTTGGGGTAGTTGACGTAGCCGTCGTCGTCGGCGAGCGGGTTGTTGGGCTCGTGGCGTTTCATAAACGGCGCGGGATCGAGCAGGATTTCTTTGACGTGGACGCCCGCCGCTTTGCCGGTGGCGGCGTCGCCTTGGCTGAGGATGGCGATACGTCGGCGAAACGGGACGTTGTTGCCGTTGCCGTCGTCGATGCTGTTGGCGTTGGCGACGTTGGCCGCGACCGTTTCCATGCGGATGCGGTTGGCGACGAGGGCGGAGGTGGAGGTGTCGAGGGCGCCGAACATGACGGTGGCTTTCGGGGTGGGTTCTTGTTGTTAATTCTTGCCGTATGCGTTGTGTCGTTTGCCCCCGGTTCAGTGACCCGGGGCTAAATTTAAAGGGTTCCGCGGATCGCCATTTTCAGGAGGCTGAATTCGCTTTTGAGCATCTCGATGCCCGCGTTGTGGGCGAGGGTGTTCTCGGCGAGGTCTTGCATGATGCGTTCGAGGTCGCGGTTGTTGCGGTCATGGAACATGATGTTTTCGTCGAGGGTTTCGGGTCGGGCGTCGAGCCGGCCTTCGTGAAAGCGGAACTCGCGGGTGTCTTGCCATCGGAGCTCACCTTGCCGGGGCATCGCGGTGGCCCGGCGATCGTTCACCGCCCGACGCAGCTGCTTCTGGAACTTCTCGGCACTCAAATCCTTCGGCCGGTAGTACGGCGTCGAGAGGTTGGCGATGTTGTCGGCGATGACGGCGTGGCGTTGGCCGGTGAACTGCACCATGCGTTCGAGCACGGGCATCGAGCCACTATTGAAAAGCCCTTGGATCATGGCCGCACCTCGCTCATCACTGACTTACCGCAATCCGCGTGCCGACCCGGGAAGCAATCGCCGGTCAGGATTGCCGCACAATCGCCGCGCAATTCTTGCGCGGCCGCCGCATCAGAGCTGCGCCCCGGCGGAATGATCCGCGTCACGTCGGAAAGTTCAGATCGTCTGCGCAACGAGGTTGAGCTCCTTCCATTTCTTGAGCTTCAGACCCAGCGTGCGGACGCCGATGCCCAGCGCCTCGGCCGTGCGGGTGCGGTTGCCGTTGAACTGGCCCAAGGCGTGGACGATGCGGTCGCGTTCGACTTCTTCCAACGGACGCACGTCGTAGTCCTGCAACGATGTCACCGCCGCGACACTCACCGGCTCGGCCAAACGGGGCATCGCCGCCCGCCCACCCATCATCGACGTGGTTTGCAGCGGCGGGCTGCCCATCACCGCGGCGGCCGGGCTGAGCGATTGCGGCGAAGGCGTGAAGCCCGACGCGCTGCGGGGCATGGTGAGCAACCACGGCTGAATCAGCCCGCCGGTTACGACCTGACCCTTGGACAACACGCTGGCCCGCTCGCAAATGTTCTGCAGCTCGCGCACGTTGCCCGGCCAGTGATACGCGGCGAGCAGCGCCTGCGCCTCGGCGTCCAAACGCTTGGCCTCTTTGCCCTCACGCAAGCCTACCTGCTGCAAGAAATGCTCGGCCAACAAAACGATATCGTCGCCACGCTGACTCAGTGGTGGCAGCGGGATCGGCAGGACATTGAGGCGGTAGTAGAGGTCTTGGCGGAACGTGCCATCCGCAACGGATAGCGACAGGTCGCGGTTGGTGGTGGCGATGACGCGGACATCGACCTGCATCGTGATCGACGAGCCGACGCGCTCGAATTGGCCTTCCTGCAAAACACGCAGAAGTTTGGCTTGCAGTGTTGGGCTGATCTCACTGATCTCGTCGAGCAGGAGCGTCCCGCCGTCGGCGAGTTCGAATCGGCCTTTGCGGAGTTGGTCGGCCCCGGTGAACGCGCCTTTTTCGTGGCCGAACAATTCGCTTTCTAAGAGGCTGCTCGACAAGGCCGCGCAATTGAGGCAGAGCATAATGCGGTCGTGGCGGGGCGAGTGGGCGTGGATGGTGCGGGCGACGACTTCTTTGCCGGTGCCCGACTCGCCTTGGATGAGGACGGTGCCCGACGAGTTGGCGATCTGATGGATCTGCTGGGCGACGCTGCGCATCGCCGGGGATTTGCCGACGAGGTGGGGCGACGCGGGGCCGCCGCCGGATTTTTCTTCCGCTTTGCGATTCGCGTTTTCCATGAGTAGCCGACGGTGCTCCACGGCACGGCGGACGACCATCTTGAGCTGATCGCCCTCGAATGGTTTTTGCACAAAATCAAACGCCCCGGCCTTCATCGCCGATACCGCGTCATTAATGCTGCCGTAGGCCGTCATCAGTACGACGGGGAGTTGGCCATCGGATTGAGCGAGGCGTTGCAGCAGTTCGAGGCCGTCCATCTCAGGCATTTTCAGGTCCGTCACGACCGCGGCGGGCCGGTGCTTGGCGACCATGCGGAGAGCTGCTTCGCCGTTGGGCGCGGCGACGACGGTGTAGCCCGCACGCTGGAGCGTGGCGCCGACCGAGTCGCGCATCATTTGTTTGTCGTCAACAACCAGGACTTTCGTACTCATGCGGCGGACTCCAGGGCTTGGGATTCGAGCGATTCGCCGTGGATGGCGGACGCAGAATCACTGGCCGGGGAAGGGAATTCGAGGGTGAAGACCGCCCCGCCGTGGTCGGCGTGGTTGTGGACGGCGATGGTCCCGCCGTGGGCGTCGATGATGCGGTGGACGATGGCGAGGCCCAGCCCCGTGCCGGTGCTGCGGGTGGTGAAGAACGGGTTGAAGATGCGGTCGGCAACTTCTTCGGGCAGGCCCGGGCCGGTGTCGGTCAGGGTGATGCGCTGCGACTCGACGATCAGTTGCAGTTGTCCACCGCCCTGCTCGGCCATGGCGTCGACGGCGTTGCGGACGAGATTCAACATGGCTTGATGCAGCAAATCCGCGTCGGCGTGGATCACGTCGGCCTTGAGCTGCACCGCCACGGCGATGCGGTGCGACGCGATCGCGGGCCGATGGGCATCGACGACACGCTGCAGCGCCGACTCGGCGTCGAGGGCTTGCACGTTCGGTTCGATCTGGCGGGCGAAGCTGAGCACGTCGTTGACGATGGCCGAGAGGCCGCGGACGGCGTCGGCGATCTTGTGGGTGTTGGCGGCGGCGAAGCCGATGCTTTCGTCGGTGATGTTGGCGGGGGTGAGGTCATCCGTCACCATCTCGGCGTAGAGCTGGATCGCGGCGAGGGGGTTACGGATTTCGTGGGCGATGCCCGCCGCCATCTCGCCGAGGGCCGAGAGACGTTTGCTGCGTTCGAGCTGGGCGTTTTTTGCGGCGAGTTCTTTTTGCAGGCGGATCACTTCGTCGGACAATGCTTCGTGCGAGGCTTGCAATCGTTCGGCCACCGCCGAATACGCTTGGATCACCTCCGCCAAGTCTTCGGGCGCGAGCACGCCCGACGATGCGGCGTTCGCCGCGGCATCGGTGGTTTCAAACTCGACGGGATGTTCAGCGGCGTTGGTCATGACGGCTCAGAAACTCAACCCCGGGAATCGGTAAAGCGGGCGGCGGACGGCATGAACGACGAGGTCTTGGCGTAGGCGTTGGCGTTGGCTTTGTAGGCGCTGATCGCGGCGGGCGCGGTTTTGACTTTGGCGAGCTCTTGGCCGACGGCGGCTTTAGACGCTTCGAGGGTTTGACGGTCTTCTTCATCGCGGTGGATGATCGACTCGAGCAGGGTTTGCACGTCATCGACGAGCGATCGCAGCGACTGCCGCTTAGCGTCGGTCGTCGCGTCGGCGATCTCGGTCATTCGGCCACGCAGCGGGGCGAGGTCCTGATTGATCTTGGTGAGCTGGTCCACGATCACCTGACGCTCGGACAACACGCTCAGCAACTGCTCGGCCTGCCCGGTGGCGATGATCTCTTGCTGTTTGCCGCTGAGCCCGTCGAGCGACCGATAGAGGTCACGCTGGCGGGTGAGCATGTCAATGAGTTGGTCGGCCTCGCAGGCACTAACGCCGCTCGAAGTGCCGGGAGAAACGGCCGACACCTGATTCGGATTGAAGTTTCCGGGCTGGGTCATCCTGACCTTCTTTCTTGAACGCGCGGCATCCTGCCGGGCGTGTGGTTATCGGGGCTATCGGCGTGAGCGGCGGCGGACCGTTAGTTTTTTGCGCAGTCGAAAGCACGCACCACGCATTAGTTGCGCCCCCCCCGGAGTCACGTTGAAGGCGTCCAGCCCCGTCCGTGGTAAAGCTTCGTCATCGGGATCACTAGATGTTGCGTAACACCACCGGCGATCTGCGATCGTCCGCTAAACCTTGAGCCAGGGAAATCCGCCTGACCGGGATTCACTCGGCCAAAGCGCTTTGCTTGTCGAGCAGTTTGAGTTCGCTGGACCACCGCAGCCAGTCTTCCCAGTGTTGCCGGGTCATGGGCATGTCGGGGCTGTCGAAGACCTCGTCGTTCATCTGGCTGAGTTGCCAAAGCGCGTTTTGGTTGGCGACGTAAGCCTGCTGAAACTCTTGCAGCTCGCAGTAGGCGTTGACGATCTGGACCTGCGCGACCAGCGACGCGGGGTGTTCGCTCCAGCGCTGAGCCGCTTCGCGGTAGCGGTCGATGGCGACCACGAAGTCGCGGCGATCGTAGGAGCAGTCGGCCTTGTAAAAATAGGCGTTGCGCAGGTACAGGTTTTCGAGGTCCGACCGGGCGGCGGCGAAGCGGGCTTCGAGTTCGGTGATGACCTGGTCGTAGTACATCTCGGCGTTGCGCAGCCGCTCGGTCCGCTCGGCCTGAAACGCGAGGCGTTGGCGTTCGCCGCGCGCGTTGTTCGCCTGATCCGCCAGGGCCCGCGACGAACGACGCAAGCTGTCGGCAAGCATGTACCGCAGCACCGGGCCGTCCGGCGTGTTGCCGTAGCGCTCGACGGCGGTGTCGAGGCGTTCGATGGCGCTCACGAAATAGACCGGGTCTTCCTGGCCTTGGAGGTAGTAGGTCCGCGCGAGGTCGACGAGGGCTTCGCGGTAGGTTTCCGAGTCGGGACGGATGCCGGGGTGGCCGTCGACGATGGACAGGAGCACGCGGACCGCGGCGTCGGTCTGGTTGGTGGCGGTGTAGCTGCGGGCCATGGGCACCAGCGATTCGTAGGCCCAGTTGCTCTGCGGGTTTTCGTCGATCAAGTCTTTGAAGATGCCGATGGCGGATTCGTACTGCCGGTCGGCCATGTACGCCTCGGCGAGGTGGTGGCGGGCTTTGAGTTGTTCGCCGTCGCCGGGGCGGGTGGTGACGTACTCGGCGTAGATGTCGATCGCGTCGGGCCACCGCTGGGCGAGGTCGAAGTTTTCCCCGGCTTTCCAAAGCGATTGGCCGTGGGACGCGTCGTCGATCAGCGTGACCGTGTCGGCGTGGCGTTTGTAGTACTCGGCGGACCGGCCGTAGTGTTGGGCGGCTTCCTGATACGCATTGCGCCGAGCCATCACCGGCGGCTCGCCCGGCCCGGCCCAGGTCAAGGGGTCCATCGCGTCGGCGCTGGCCATCCGCGTTTCGCCCAACTTTTCGTGGTTCTCGGCGAACTGCCGCAGCGTGTCGGGCGGCAACGCCTTGCCGTTGTCGTACATCGGCAACAACAGCGTCAGGTAGTCCAGCGCATCGTCGTGCTGTTCCAAATCCAGCGAACGATCGACGTGCGACGCGATCTTTTCCGTCACCTCACGGCGACGCGGGTCCCAGGCGGGCGTGACCTCCAGCATCTGCGCGATGGCGATGCGGAAGTGGTCCACCGCGTCGGTGACGCGCCCCATCATCGCCTCGACGTGGGACCGGCCGACGAGCGCATCGAGATAACCCTCGCCCATCGGATGCTCTTTAGCCGCCCGGGTAAACAGCGTGTGCGCTCGGTCTTCAAAACCCTCGCCGCCCACGGCCAACTCGATCTGAGCCATGCCCACGAGGATTTGACCATTCAGCGGGTCGCTGTCGTCGATCATCTGCTGCGACACGGCGTACAGCCGACGAGCGTTTTCAAAATCCGCGATGTCCTGATATGCCCGGCCCAGCAACACGAGCAGCTCCGGAGCATCTTTCGCCCCCGCCGCCCGCAGCCGCTGCATCTCGCGGTTGATGTAGTCGATCGCCCGCTGGGGGTCCTGAACATCCAGATAATGCTGCGCCCGCAGCTTGGCGACCCACTGACGCTGCTTGAGCAATTCGTTTTTGTTGCGCTCGTCGCGGAGCGTGCGTTCGAAGCGGTCGAGCATCCGGGCGAAGGCTTTGGGGTCGCCGTCCGACCGGTGTTTTTCGATAAGCTCGCGGATGATGCCGTAGCGCATACTCGCGTCTTTGGCGTCCATGCGATCGACGATGTCCAACGCATCATCTTCACGTTGCTGCAACACCAAGGCCTCGGCCCAGCGCCGCATCGAGTGGCCGTCGAGCGTGCGCCCCAGATCGTCCGCGGTCTCGTAGGCCTCGATGACTTTCTTGAGCTGCTTGGCCGACTCGGGCGTATCCACCGGCACGGGATACAGATCGCGGTAGACCAGCCAGTCGTGGTCGCCCAGATATTGGTAGTACCGGCCGCGGATTTCGTCGTCCTGCTCCTCGATCTGGTCTTCCCGCAGGGTGTCCATCCGCACGCGGGCTTCTTCGGGGTTGTCCGCTTCGAGGTATTGATCCACCGTGTCGAGCATGCCGTGGAAGTCCGGCGGGACGTACCGCGGTGCCGCCAGATACAGCCCGACCCCGAGCAACACCATCCCCACCATCAACACCGGCAACTGCCAGACCGAAGTCCAGCTGGTCGTTTTCGTCGAGGGCGGAGGCGTCAGGTCGGGCATGGTGCAACCACCGCGCAAATCCGGCACGGCCTTGGTCTTGGTTTTATCGGCCCAAAGCCCCGAAACCTTTGAGTTTAACCCCGCCCACGAACTAAATAATCACCCCAATCCGCGACCCATGTTCACTTCCAACCAACCAACCCACCCCAAAGCCGAGCCATGGCATGGCTCGGCCGCCACGAACACCGCCGTTTAGCCTTCCGCCTCGGTAAAGCCTAGACTGCATTTATGACCACTACCCCCAACCAAACCACCGGCGTCATCATCTGCGACCACGGCAGCCGTCGCGCTGAATCCAACGACAGCCTCAAAGAAGTCGCCCGCCTGTTCGCCGCGAAATTTCCGGGGGTCGGCATCGTCGAGCCGGCCCACATGGAACTCGCCATGCCCGACATCGCCGCGGCCTACGGGGCTTGCGTTGAGCAAGGCGCGACCCACATCGTGATCCTGCCGTTCTTCCTCGCCCGCGGCAAGCACTGGACTCGCGACATCCCCAGCCTCACCGCCCAGGCCGCCGTCGCCTTCCCCGGCACGACCTACCAAGTCGCCGAGCCCCTCGGCATCGACGACCACATCCTCGACCTCTTAAAAAAACGCCTCGACGCCAACGACCAACCCACCCTCGCCAGCGGCGAACCCGACCCCCGCTTGGCCGACACCCCCGCCACCGACCGCCGCATCCAATGCAACACCTGCCCCTTCCAACTCGACGCCCAGACCGGTGTGGTGACGATTAAAGAAGGTAGCGGTGTGGTCGCGGGCGGGGTGCGTTACTGATTATCGGTAAGATCGATTTTTCGGTCTAAAAAACAAGTAGGGCCGGATTTATCCGGCGGGTGGCTGGGGCAGAGTACGCGATACCCCGGTCGAATCACCACGGCTCAGATCATCGGCCTAACCTCCCCACCGAAAACCTACTCAGAAACTCCCGCCCATTTCCGCGACGCTCTCCACGACTTCGTTTTTCTTGAACGTCGATTTCGCTTTGAGGTCTTCGATCATCGCGCTGAACGCCGGGCGGTCGGTGGGGAGGTGGACCGGGTGGTTTTTCAGGCCCGACATGAGCATGGCGTTGCCGAGTTCAAGGCCGTGGATCATCTCGGTGCCCGGGGCGATGAGGTCGGCCTGGCTGCCGCCCGCCGCGACGGTGGCGATGAAGTTGCGGGTGATGGTTTCGTGTTCGCCGTAAGGGGCTTTGGCGGGCTTGATCGTGATTTCGGTCGCCGCGACGCTGCCGAACCGCTCTTTGGAGGTCTGGGTGTACTCCGAGACCGAGGGGTCGGCCCGCATGAAAGTGACGCTTTCGCCGCGGTGGCCATCGGAAATAATCGTGCCCTTGTCGCCGACGATTTCCAGACGGTTGATCCCCGGGGATTGGCCGGTGGAGGTGACGAAGGTGCCGGTCGCGCCGTTGTCGAATTCCAGCAAGGCGCTGACATCGTCTTCGACTTCGATGTGGTGGTATTTGCCTAGGCTCACGTTGGCCGTGACTTTCGACGGCATGCCGACGAACCACTGGAACAGGTCCAGGTTGTGCGGGCACTGATTGATCAGCACGCCGCCGCCTTCGCCCGCCCAGGTCGCCCGCCATCCGCCCGAGTCGTAGTAGATCTGCGTGCGGAACCAGGTGGTGATGGTCCACGACACGCGGACGAGGTCGCCGAGCGAGCCGTCGCTGCATAGGCGCTTGATTTCTTTCCACGCGGGGTTGGTCCGCTGGTTGAACATGCCCGCGAAGATCAGGCCGGGGTGTTTCTTTTGCGCCGCGACGTAGGCGTCGTTGACTTGGGCGGCCGCCTCGGCGGTCACTGCGATCGGCTTCTCGCACATCACGTGGACCCCCGCGTCGAACGCTTCGATCGCAAACCGCGGGTGGTCGTAGTGCGGGCAGGCGATAAACACCGCATCGATCTCACCCGACGCGATCATTGCCGAGGCGTCGGCAAACGGCTTGACGCCAAACTCCTCCACCACCTTCGCCAAACCTTCCGCCGCGACATCCGAGGCCGCGACGTATTCAAGACCGTCGATGTCTTTGAAGTATTTGTGGTGATTGCCCGCCATGCTGCCCCCGGCACCGATCAGACCCAAACGCACTTTCTTCATACTGCTTCACTTTCACTGAATTTGACAAAATCGCTCAGTACCATACCAACGTCCACCACGCCCGACAAACCTATGGGATTGGAGCCGCGGGATAAAGTAACCCGTTTTTTGCCGGGCCGCGCGGCCGATGCTAGGCTGTGGGGTTACGCCCAGGCACCGCCGGGCTCCGACGACTCACCGCCCGCCTCTGGGAATCGCCCGTCATGTTTCAGAGTATTCAACCCGCGCCCCCCGACCCGATCCTCGGGCTCACCGACGCCTACCGCGCCGACCCCAACCCCGCCAAGATCAACCTCGCGGTCGGCGTGTTCAAAGACGCCCAGGGCAACACGCCCGTGCTCGCCTCGGTCAAGGCCGCCGAGCAGCGCCTCGTCGATGCCGAAGCCACCAAAAGCTACATGCCCATCGAAGGATCGCCCGCCTACGGCCGGCTCGTGCAGGCCATGCTGTTCGGTGAAAAACACGAGTTCCTCGCCCAAAACCGCGCCCGCACCGCCGCCACACCTGGCGGCACCGGCGGCCTCCGCGTTGCCGCCGACTACCTCAAACAGAACCACCCGGGCGCCACCGTCTGGCTGAGCGACCCGACCTGGGCCAACCACCACGGCATCTTCAACGCCGCGGGCATCAAGACCCAGACCTACGCCTACCTCGACCCGCAGACCAACGCCTTGGACTTCGACGGCGTCATCGCTGCCATCCAACGCCTCCCCGCGGGCGACGTCGTGCTGCTGCACGGCTGCTGCCACAACCCCACCGGCATCGACCCCAGCGGGGCGCAGTGGCAGACCATCGCCCAAACGGTCGCCAAGCGCGGCCTCCTCCCGCTTGTCGATTTCGCCTATCAGGGATTTGGCGAAGGCCTTGAGCCCGACGCCGCGGGGCTGCGGGCTGTGGCCGCGGTGTGCGACGAGTTGTTGGTGTGTTCGAGCTTCTCGAAAAACTTTGGGCTCTATCGTGAACGCGTCGGCGCGTTCACGGTGGTCGCGTCCGACGCGGCGACCGCGGACGCGGTGTTCAGCCAAGTCAAAGCCGTGATCCGCCGCAACTATTCCAACCCCCCCGCCCACGGCTCGGAAGTCGTCTCGACCATCCTTACCGACGACAAGCTCCGCACCCAGTGGGAAGCCGAGCTCGCCGCGATGCGGGAGCGGATCCACGAGATGCGGGGCGCGTTCAAAGCGGGGCTTGATGAGCGGGGCATCCAACTCACAACCCAAGGCAACGGCTTCGTGACCCAGCAGAACGGCATGTTCACCATGTCGGGGCTTAGCAAAGACCACGTCGCGGCGTTGCGTGAACGGCACGCGATTTACATCGTCGGCTCAGGCCGAATCAATGTCGCGGGCATGACCCCGACGAACCTGCCGGTGTTGTGCGACGCGATCGCGGCCGTGTTTTGACGGGATTAATCGGATAAACGGGATGGGCCAGGCCCGTTGCGTGTTTGCTTGGTTTGGATGAACTTATAATTTCATTAATCCTGTTACTACCGTCAAAAAAATGCGTGACAACATCCCCGGCATCCTCAACGACTATCTCACCCGCATCAACCAGATGAAGGACTCGATGCGTGTCGATGAAAAAGCGGAACGGCTCAAAGAACTCGAAGAGAAGATGAACGCGGCGGACTTCTGGAGCAACCAGGATGCTGCCAACGAAGTCATCGACAAACTCAAAGTCATCAAATCCCAGATCGAGCCATTGCAAGACGCCGCGGAAACCATCGAAGAAGCGCAACTGCTTTGGGACATGGCCGTCGAGGCGAACGACAAGGAAAGCAAAGCCGAGGTGGACGGCCAACTCGACGAGATCGGCGAACGGCTCGACCGCCTCGAAACCGCCTCGCTGTTGGGCGGTAAGTACGACTCGCGCAACTGCTACATCACGCTGCAATCCGGCGCGGGCGGGACCGAGGCTGACGACTGGTGCGAGATGCTCACGCGGATGTACCTGTACTACTTCGAAAAGAATGGTTTCGACGCCAGCGAAGTCAGCAAAACCCACGGCACCGAGGCGGGGTTCAAAGAAGTCACGCTGTATGTCAAAGGCCCGATGGCTTACGGGTATCTCAACTGCGAGGCCGGCACGCACCGTTTGGCCCGCGTCTCGCCGTTCAACGCCGAGGGCAAACGCCAGACCAGCTTCGTCACGGTTGAAGTCGTCCCCGAGTTCCCCGACACCGGCAAGGTCGAGCTCGATGAAAATAAACTCGAAGCGACCCAATTCGCCCGCTCCTCGGGCCCCGGCGGGCAAAACGTCAACAAGGTCGCCTCGGCGATCCGTTTGGTGTATCACTACGCCCCCGGCGTGACGCTGAGCGTGGTGTGTAGCGTTGAGCGGAAAGCTGAGCAAAACCGCAAGATTGCGATGAACCTGATGAAGGGCAAAGTCGAACTGCTTGAAGAGCAAAAGCGCCAGGCCGAGGTGGACGCCGCCACCGGCGGCGGCGTCGATCGCGGCTGGGGCAGCCAGATCCGCAGCTACGTGTTTTACGACAACCGCGTCAAAGACCACCGCACCCACTTCGAAGTCGGCAACCCCCAGACGGTGCTCGACGGCAACCTTCAAGGCTTCATCGACGCCGAACTCAAACGCCGGGCCAAGGCGCAGCAAGCCGCTTCGTAAATTTAATTCTTACGTAGGCGAATGGTTTTAGTTTGGTCGTGAGCGTAAGACGGGCTGATCGATCCGAGTCCAACGACTACGCACGCGGGGCACTGCGCGTCGCCCCCTTAAAGCCGACGATTACTTTGACGACGAGTACGGCACCGCGAGGACGATATCGCCTTCGCGGAAGTCGTGGACGCCGCCATCGTCGATGAGATTGGTCCCATTACTGTAGAGCAGGTAGCCGCCGGCTTGACGGCGGTAGCGCGGGGATTTGCTGCCGAGCGGATCGGCGGGCATCGCGTCGAGGTAGACGGGGATCAAGGATTGGAGCAGCGGGGGATATCCGCCTTGGTCGATTCGGTAAGCCGCGAGGGGTACCGTCCGTCAAGTTGCCCACATTCGATCAAGCAGCCTCCGCGGGATGACAGGATGATGGGCCCGGAGTGAGCGTAGCGAACGCAGGGGCCATCATCCTGAACGCGGCTACACCGCCACGCTCAACTCTTTCTGCGCCTCGCGTTCTCGTTCCAGTTCATACAGCCTTTGCATAGCCAGATACTTCCGCGTGCCCTACTTGGTTCCGGCCACATGACGAAGCCGAGCCGCCGACAGCATCAACGTCGATCGACCATCGGGGAATGAACCCACCACCTTGGTCCGCCGTTTGTTCTCTTTCATCACCCGCTCTAACGGGTTGTTCGTTCGCAGACGCAGCCAATGTTCGCGCGGAAAGCTCATGTAACGATAACGTCTCCTGCACCGACCCACGGATGAATTCCGCCGCTTTGGGGAGCTTCATCGCCTCCAACTTCACCGCCACATCCTCGGCCTTTTTCAACGCCGCCT
>CAYPCC010000045.1:0-16654 GCA_964409095.1 uncultured Phycisphaera sp.
GCCGACCTCTACGAGTCGTACTACGGCTCGATCCTCGCGGCCATGGCCTTAGCCGCAGCGTCATCGCTGCGGTTGGGTTTAGACGCCACCGAATCCATCGCCCTGGTCTGCACACCTCCCGCCCTCGCGGGCCTGGGCATCCTCTGCTCGATCCTCTCGATCTTCTCGGTGAAGGCGAAAGAAAACGCCAGCTTCGCCCAGCTACTCAAATCCCTGCACGCCGGCGTCTGGCTCAGCTCGGCCCTCATCATCGCCAGCTCGGCGGGCCTGCTCTACTGGCTGCTGGGCGACATCGCGGCCGTCTCTTGGCTGGGTCTCTGGGGCGCGATCGTCGTCGGCCTCGTGTCCGGCCTCGTCATCGCCTATGGCACCGAACGCTACACCTCCTACGAACACAAACCCACCCAACGCATCGCCCAGCAATCCGAAACCGGCGCCGCCACCGTCATCATCGCCGGCATCGCCGAGGGCATGATCTCCACCTGGGTCCCCCTGCTCACCGTCGTCGTCACCATCATCGCCAGCTTCACCCTCGCCGGCGGCAACGAGACCTTCCTCATGGGCGTCACCGGCGTCGGCATCGCCGCCGTCGGCATGCTCAGCACGCTCGGCATCACCCTCGCCACCGACGCCTACGGCCCCATCGCCGATAACGCCGGCGGAAACGCCGAGATGACCCACCAACTCCCCGAAGTCCGCCAACGTACCGACATGTTGGATTCACTGGGCAACACCACCGCCGCCACCGGCAAGGGCTTTGCCATCGGCTCCGCCGCGCTCACCGCCCTCGCCCTCCTCGCCGCCTACGTCATCACTGTCCAAGCCGCCCTCGACAAGCAAGTCACCAACCCCTTCGGCGAAGGCAACACGTTCGCCACCGTTCAATTCACCAACGAGACCGAGCCCAGCGTTTGGTACAACGGCAACGGCCTGTTCACGATCAACGAGTCCAGCGAAACATTCGGGGCCGGCGTCATCATCGCCGACGAAGACCTCCTCGCCCGCACCGCCGCGTTCTTTGCCGACAAACCCGCCGCCGATCGACTGGTCCGTAAAGCCTGGGCCCCCGACCGCGCCTTCGCCATCGCCACCATGACCGACCTCGACGGTGAGTTCGAGGTCAAAGTCGTCCCCGCCTCAGTGGTCACGCTCCCCAAACTCATGGCCTACTACGACGTCACCCTCATAAACCCCAAAGTCCTCTGCGGGCTGTTCCTGGGCGTCATGCTCGTCTTTGTCTTCTGTGCCATGACCATGAACGCCGTCGGCCGCGCCGCCTACGCCATGATGAACGAATGCCGCCGCCAGTTCGTCATCATGAAGCAAGGCTTCATCGCCGACGGCAAAACCGAAGAAGAACTCAAGAACCCGCTGAACTGGCCGTTTGAAACCACCGTCGACGGCCACAAGTACCCCGACTACGCCAACTGTGTCGCCATCTCCACGGCCGGGGCGCTGCGGGAAATGGTCGTGCCCTCGGTCATGGCCGTGGTCGTCCCGCTCATCGTCGGGCTTCTCCTCGGCGTGCCGGGGGTGATGGGCTTGCTCGCCGGCACGCTCGTCTGCGGCTTCGCCGTCGCCATCTTCATGGCCAACGCTGGCGGCGCGTGGGACAACGCCAAAAAATTCGTCGAGACCGGCGAACACGGCGGCAAAGGATCCGACAACCACAAAGCCACCGTCGTCGGCGACACCGTCGGCGACCCGTTCAAAGACACCTCCGGCCCCTCCCTCAACATCCTCATCAAACTCGTTTCCATCGTCTCGGTCGTCTTCGCCGGCGTCGTCGTCAAACTCTCCCCCCTCGTCGCCGGCTGGATCGGCTTGGGGTAACACCCCGCAAAGCGCGCACAAAAACGATCGATTCCTGAACTTTTTTTCCAAATCCCAAACCGTTGCGACCACTCACTTTGCCGCGGCAACGAACGCTCGGTGCGCACAAACCGTTCGCTTCGCCCAAGGGTGTCGGACCACGGGGTGCGGTGTGGAAGCTGCCAGGCAAGGAGCAAGCCACTGCCTACAGACCGTGATTCCGGGCTGATGCACATGACGGGACGTTGGCGATGCCTAGAGCACTACCTTGCCAGGAACCTCTAGGGTCGGAACCCGTCATCGTTGGTCGAGGGCTGGTGATTCGGGAAAGGCATTTTTTTGAACCGCGGAGGACGCGGAGGTGCACGGAGGCCAAGGCAAGCGTTTGGGATGAAGATCAAGGCCAAAGCCGTTTTGATTTTCAAAAATACGCTTCTTCTCCTGCCTTGAACTCCGCGGCCCTCCGCGTCCTCCGCGGTTCAAAACATGCCTTTCCACCGCCCACCCCACGTCTGCCACGGCGGAAAGGTGAGTGGGAATCATCGGCTCGCTCTTTGACAAGTTGGATGCGCGCAAGAAAAAGCCGAGGGATGGCGATCCCTCGGCTTTGGGGGCAAGCGTGCATGGCGAAGCGTTTACCGCCGCGAGGCGCTGACGGTGTCGCCGGGGGAACCGGGGGTGGTGGGGCGGGCGTCGATTTGTGCGGTGCCGGTGTAGACCCAGACGGTGTCGGCCTCGCCTTGCACATTGATCCGGCCGCGATGCTTATACGCCCAGTCCCGCAGCGCGGCCAACTTGATCGGCGACTCGGGTTCGACGCTGCGTTCTTCGCCGGGGGGCAAGCCCCAGACGATCGCCGGGCCGTCGGTGTAGAGCACCAGCCACAGTCGGCCGCGCAGGTCGCGGTGGCTGACGTCGTAAGCGGTGATCTGGTCGGCAAAGATTTCGTTGTGCAAGACGTCTTCGAGCGCGAGGGCCGCGGTGATGTCCGAGCCCGGCCATTTCTTTCCGTAGCCGTCTTGGGGCGGGTTGGCGTTGACGCCGGTGATCAGCGGCAGGCCGCTCCAGCGCGAGGCGGCCCGATCGATCGGGCCTTCGAGCCAGACTCCGTCGGCATCGACCACGTGGGCTTTGGTGCGGTCTTTGTCTTCGACGAGGGCGGCGGGTCGGCGATACGTCGCGGTGACTTTCACCACGCCCCGCGGGGCCCGGCGGACCTGATCCACGCGGGCCACCCACGGGCAGTCGTTGTCGTCGTTGAGCATCGCCGCGGCGTCGCGCAGGCCGCGGGCGTCGAGCGGGTTTTCGTTGACGCTGTAGGCGACCTTGGCCCGGAGTTGTTCGTGCAGCGCGTCGTTCATCCAGGAGGGGGCGTTGGTCAACTCGACCGTGTCGGGCGTGACCGCCGCGGCGCGGGCTTGGGCGGCATAGCGGCCGAGGATGTTTTCGGTGGTGGTCCAAGCGACCACGGTGGCGACGCCCAGGGCGGCGATGCCCAGGAGTTTCAAACCCATCAGCGTCCGCTGGGGGTCCCAGCCCTTGGCCTTGGCCCCGCGTGCGGCCTTGGTTTTCTTTTTCTTTCCCGCGTTGTCTCGACTTAAAAACCAACCCATGAATCTGAGCCTCCTTCGTGTCCGTTAACCATCGACCGGGCGGGGAGATTCGGGTGAATGAATCCGATTCAGGGGCGATAACCCGTGATTTGGCGTGCGGGGTGTGGCGTGGGGCGGTGGTTGGAACCGCTGGACGGGCCGGGGGTTACACGGCGGGGCGGTCATAACCCCGCGGGACGTTGTAGCCCTTTTGTTTACGGGAGCGTGGCTTGGTCGATGATTAAGGGATGGCTGGCTTACGCCGGGCATAGGGATCACCGACTCACCTTGAATTGCGAGGCCTGACATGACCGTAGATTCTTCGATGCGTGGTGTGGCGATGGGCCTGCTGGCGATCACGACGGGGCTGACCGCCTCGGCGGCGACAGCGGGCACGACCAATTACCTGGTCACCGGGCAACTCGGCGCTGCGCCCAGCGGCGACGACGATGCGTTCGGCGGGCTGGATAACAGCAGGTTCGAGTTGCGGCTGACCTACGACGAGCCGACGCGGTTTGATCCGGAATTGTCGTCGTTCGGAGCGCAGACGTTTGTTTATGTCGCGGAAACCTGGTCGCTGGCGTTTCTGGATGACGACGGATTGATCGCCGAGTACGACGGCGAAGGCCCCGGCGACGCGGGCCCGGCGCTCGCCAACCGCTACGGCTATGTCAACCTCACCGGCAATATCACCGGCTTCGACAGCGGCGAAACCCTGCTGGAAGTCGGCGTCGCCGAGGCGGTCGCCGCGGGCGACGGGCAACGCCTCGAGCCTTCGCTCTTGCGGGCCGAGTTCTACGAGCCCGAGTTGGTCGATGCGGTCTTCACCGATCAATTGATGGACATCCCCGCCGACCTGGCGTTCCAAGACGGCGAAGCGTTCGACGAATCGCGCAGCGTCAACATCAACGTGGTCAGCGCCAGCCTCGCGGCGGTGTCGATCGGCGACGGCATCGTCCTCGAAGTCTCCGGCGAAGACCGCGAACCCTCGGCCATCCCCACGCCCACCGCCGCGGCCGGGGGAGCACTCCTGCTCTTTGGTCTGATCGCCCGGCGGCGTCGCGCCGAAGCGCGGCAGGCCTGACGCTGAGCGTCGTGCTCAGATCAAGGCAGATTTACGGCCAGCCGCACCAGCCGATCGACAAACGCAGGCATCGCCAACCCCGCCCGCCGCGCCGCCATCGGCAGCAGCGAGTGCGTCGTGAACCCCGGCAGGGTGTTGACCTCGATCACCCACGGCCGATCGTCCTCATCCACAAACACATCCACCCGCGCCAAGTGCCGACACCCCAGCGTCGTAAACGTCTGGATCGCCAGCGCCGCCAAGTGTGATTCAACTTCCGGGGACACGGCGTCGAAGTGGTATTGCGTGTCGTCGCGGAGGTACTTGGCGTCGTAGTCGTAAAATTCGGTGGCGGGGATGATGTGGATCGATGGCAGCGCTTGGGGTTGGCCGTCTACATCGCAGATCACGCCGACGGTCATCTCCCGGCCACGCACGAAACGCTCGACGAGAAGCGCATCGTTCCGCGACGACAACTCGGCCCACGCCGCGTCGAGCGCCGCTTGGTCGTGGCAGATCGCTAGGTCGATGCTTGAGCCGTCGTCGTTGGGTTTGACCACCACCGGGGGCGACAAGGTCGGCCGACCACTTGCATCCACCAATTCAAACGCCGGCGTCGGAATCCCCGCGTTTTGCAGAGTTTTTTTGGTTTCGGTTTTGTCGGTGCATAATCGCGCGGCGGCTTCGCGGCAGCCGACGTAGGCCACGCCGCGCTGATCCAATAGCCGCTGTGCTCCGCCGCCTTCGCCCCACTTGCCGTGAAAGATCGGGAACACAACCCCCACGCCCGGCGACTCGGTGCACCACAACGCAAACTCGTCGAGCGCCGCGGTATCGTCGGGCAACAGGTCGCGTTCGATCACCTCGTGACCCGCTTCTCGCAAAGCCGCGGCAACTTGCTTGCCGGACTTGAGCGACACGTCGCGTTCCCGGTCGGGTCCGCCGGCGAGCACCATGACTTTGAGTATGTTTGATCTTTGATTGATGATTTTTGATTCAACCATCCACCCATGCCCTCGCGGTAAAGTGTTGATCGCGCTAATTGGCGCAATCAAAAATCCTCAATCCAAAATCAAAAATCGCTTCACGCGCTGCTGCCGATGTGTTGGGTGATCGGGGTGAGCAGGTCGGGGATGAGTTTGAGGGTGGCGAGTTCCTCGGCATAGGCGTTGAGGAGTTCGACGGTTTTGGGCATGTCGGCCAGATCGTCGACCGGGCCATACTTGCGGATGGTCAAGAACAGGCTGATGGGTTCGCCGGAGTAGCGTTTGGACGAGCCCCGGCGGGACTTGGGCCGGGTCTTCACTTCGTAGTAGGCTTGCAGGTCGCCGGCGTCGTTGAGCGACTGGCCGAAGACGGGTTGGACGTCGAGCACGCTTCCGCCGCCGGGCTGCGTTTCGCCGCGACCGTTCTTGATCGAGGCGTTGAGCAGGCCGCCCAGTGGGGTGTTGGCGTAGAGCGCTTCGTAGACGACCGCGTCGTGGTTCTGTTTGCACTCGAGGTCGAAGCCGTACATCAGTTCGACGTAATCCACGTCGAGCGGGCTGATGGTCAGATGGAAGGGGGCGAGTTCGAGGACGAGCTTGTGGTAGGCGATCGCGTCTTCCATGGACTCGGGGTTGACCGTGCCGGTGCGGATGGAGTTGCGGCGCAGGGCCAACCAGGTGTAGCGGGCGTCCTTGCGGGCCGACTCGAGCGCGAGTTCGCCGTCGTAGCGTTTGAAGCGGTTCATCGACGGCAGGCTTTTACGCATGCGGTCGAAAAAGTGCAGGATCGTCTCGCGCTCGGCGGGCAGGTCCATCTTGAGCGCGAGCTTGTGATTGATGTAAAAATCGGTGCAGAGGGCACCGAAGCTGGTCGCCATCGTGGATTCATCCTCAGCGGGTCGGGCGGGGCGGGGGGGCAGCAAGGCGTGCCGATCAGCACGGGGCTGCGGCTCAACGCGCCAGTATAGCAGGAGCGGCATGCGGTTCGAAAAAACAGCGGGCCGGCGGTGAAGCCGGCCCGCTGGGGAGAGATGGACCAAGGGGCGTGGGCCTCGCGGTTTAGCCGGGCTCTTGGCCGGATTCCCAGACGATGTCGTCGAAGTAGAACGTCATCGGCGCGCCTTGCCCGGCGACGACCCAGTAGAACCCGGTCTTGATGCAGGACAGGTTTTTGTTGGCCACGTCGAAGCTGAACTGCTTCCACTCGGTGGTGAGGGTGAATTCTTCTTCATCCTTGGCGGTGTCGTAGAACTTCATCTCTCGGCCGAGGATGCCGTAGCCGATTTTGACTTTTTCGCCGCCCCTGGCCCCGCGGGCCCAGAAGCTGAGTTGGGTCGCGCCGGTGAGTTCAAAGCCGCCGGGCTTGTCGCCCCAGTCGTTGACGGGGCTTTGCCAGGTGACGCCGCCCCAGCCGCCGGGGTTGTTGTAGGAGACTTTGAGGCAGGTTGGGCCGGCGTGGGGGTTGTCGGTGGATTTTTCGTCCATGGAGATCGCGGTGGTTTCGCCCATGTAGCCCGAGGGGGTCCACGGCGAGCCGTTCATGCCGTCGGTGTAAACCGCGAAGGGCAGGGTGACATCCATGCCGACGTAGCCGGACTTTTGTTCGCCGCCGACCTGGAGCGGCACGTTGGCCGTGGCCGCGCCGCCGCTGCCGTCGCGGACGAAGGCGAAGAGGCGGTAGTTGCCGGGCTTTTTGGGCATCTTGAGTTCGACGCCTTCGCTGCTCGAGCTGACGATCGACTCGGGGTAGGTGGGCATATCGGGGCGGAAGTCGCCGCCGGTGAAGTAGTCGGTGTCTTCTTTCTTAAGAACCCATTCGACGTCGATGGGCGCGTTCTCGGGGTCGTGGGCGACGAGGGTGGCGGTGACTTTGCCCTCGGGGATCACGATGTTATCGCTGGTGACTTTGAGGCTGGTGACGACCGGGGCCATGTCGGCGGGGGGCTTGCCGGTCCAGACTTCGGTCATGGCGTCGACCGCGCCGAGCTTGCTGCCGTCGGGCAGGAACATGCCGAACCAGGTGGCGGTGGCCTCTTGTTTGAAGCCCCAGGTGAAGGCCACCGAGCCGACGCAGAGCGGGTCGGCTTCGAGGGCTTCGTAAGCGGATCTATAGATGCCGGCTTTTTCGGTGCTGGTTTTTTCGAGCGGCGCGCCCCAGTCGTTGTTGCCTTGTTCCCAGGTGCCGGGCGGGCCGAACTCGGTGACGAGGTAGGGCTTGGTGCCGCCGAGTTCGCGGTAGCGCTGGGGGATCGAGTGTACGCCGCCGTAGGTGTTGATGCCGATCATGTCGATGTGCGGGGTCAGTTCGTGCATCGATTTGACGCGTTCGCCGCCGAGTTCGGCGGTAACGGTGAACGTGGGGTGGTTGGGGTCGAGTTCCTTGATCATCTTGCCGATGTCGTCGACGGCCTTCCAAATCTTGGGGTTGTCGCCGTTGTCGTAGCCTTCCATCTCGTTGCCCACGCCCCAGGCGAGCAGGGCGGGGTGGTCTTTGAACTGCATGACGGCGGCTTTGGCGTCGTCGAATTGCTGTTGGACCTGAGCGGGGTCGTTGTAGTCGAAGCCGTGGCGTTCGTGGCCCAGCCAGATGCCCACGAGGACCTTGAGGCCCAGCGCCTCGGCTTCGTCGAGTTTTTCCTGCGTGCCTTCGCCGGCACCCCAGGTGCGGGTGGTGTTGCCGCCGGCTTTGACGAGTTCGGGCTTGGACGAGTCGCCGCCGCCGCCCTTGATGTAGTAGGGCTGGCCATCGACGAGCAACTGATAGCCCTCGCCTTGTTTTTCGACGGTGACGGTCGCGGCCTGCATCGCGGCGGTGAACGCCAACAGCGCGGTCAGGGTGAGTAGAACGGTTAGATTTTTCATGGGTCAGAGACTCCTGCGGGGGAAGGGTTCAAAAGTGAGGGCGGCGGATTTTGAGAAACGAAACGGTGGGTTAGTAGGCGATGGTGATATTTCGGTATTTGAGTTCGCCGTATTGCGAGGTCGCGGTATGGCCGTCGAGGAAGTTGGTGTTGATGGCGGTGTTGCTGGCGTGTCGGTGGCGTGGGATGTAGCCGAAGCCGGTGTCGACGTTTTGCCCCCAGTTGGCGTACTCGATGATCGGTCTTTCGGAGTTGGCTTTATTGCCAAACACCCCGGTGTTACCCGAGCCGTCGAGGTAGGGTTCGGAGATGCCGGCCGCGGCCTGGGCGTTGTCAGCGATCGACAGAACTTCGGACGCGCGATTGACGAAATCGATACGGGTGATGAAGGTGGCGGCACCGAAGGGGTAGCGGTTTTGGTGAACGGATTGGTTGGCGCCGTAGGTGTTGGGGAACTGGGCCGGCGACTCGATTTTGGACGGACAGGTATAGACACTGACCGCATCGGTCGAGGTGGTATTCACCGCGATGTATGCATCGAGGATGTCTTGGATCCACCGCTGATAGAACGTGGTGGGCGTGCCTTCGGTGGCGGAGAACAGGTAGCCCTTGTGGTCTGCGGTGTAGGCGGCGGTAGCGAGGCCGATCTGTTTGACGTTGCTGAGGCAGGCCGTGGTCCGCGCCGATTCACGGGCGGAGGCCAAGGCGGGGAGCAAAATACCGATAAGCAGGGCGATGATCGAGATCACGACCAGCAGTTCGATGAGGGTGAAGCCGGCGGCGGCGCGACGGGGGTTGGACGCGGTGGACGTGTTGGGAAGGGCCATGGTTGAACTCCGCGAAACCAAAGCAAAGTGAGTGAAAAATGAATAGCGAACGCAAAGGGAGGCGGCAAGGTTTCAAGGCATCAAGGTGCGGGCGGCGGGGCGGTCGAGTCGAGCGGCTCGAACCAGCTGGGCAACGCGAGCCGGGCGGGGGCGTCGCGGCGATCGACGCGGGCCAAGAGTTGCTGGGTGCCTTCCAGTCCCAGGACCACGGCGTCTTGGCAGACGCTGGACATCCGGGGGAACGTGCCGAAGCGTTCGCCGGTGTCGTCGAAGCCGATGAGCGAAAGCTCATTCGGCAGCTTGATGCCCATGCGGAGGGCTTCGACGCAGATGCCCGAACCCAAGGCGGGGTCGGTGGCGAACACGGCGGTGGGGCGGTCGGGCTGGGCCATGATTTGGCGGAGGGCCGCGCCGCCGCCGTCGTGGTGGGCGGGGCTGCGGATGATCCAGCGGTCGTCGAAGTCCAGGCGGTGGTCGGCGATGAACCGGCGGTAGACCGAGAGGCGGTGGGCGTGGTCGTGGTCGTCGACGACGTTGAGGGCGATGGCGATCTTGCGGTGGCCCACGTGAACCAGGTGCTCGAAGGCGCGTTGCATGGCGGGGGTGGTATCGACGGTGACGCTGCCGATGCCCGGGTGTTCGAGGTGGTCGGCGAGGGCGACGGCGGGGAAGCCTTCGTCGGCGAGCTCGCGGCAGATGCCGTGGCTCTCGGCAGTGGTGCGGAGCAAGGCCCCGACCACGCCGCGGCGCATGAGCATTTGGCCCAAGGATTCGCCGGGCCCGTGGCCGCGGGTGGCGTTGACGATCATGAGGTCGTGGTCGGTGGCGCTGAGTCCCTCGGCGATGCCGTGGAGGACCGCGGCGTCGAAGCTGGAGTTGAGCGACGAGCGCCCGCCGTAGACCAGCGCAATGGAGGTCGTACCGGCGTGGCTGCCGACGGGCTTGGTGGGCCGGGTGCGGTTGGCGGCCTGCATGACTTTGGCGCGGGCCGACGCGCTGACGTGGGGCTTGTTGTTGAGCACGCGCGAGACGGTGCCGACGGACACCCCGGCGGATTTAGCGATGTCGCGGACACTGGGCATGACGAGAACTCAAGAAAGAAAATGATTCGTTGTTCCAGACTTGTTCCACTATAATGCCAGCGATTCCAACTTTTGTCAATGATTTTTGTCTTATGGATTTACCGAGGATTTTTTGATGCGACTTGCGGCCTTTACTTCTGCGTTATTGACGTGTTTTTCTGGTTTTTGTGTAGAAACGTCCGCCCAGACGCCCGAGCCGATCGGGGCGGGGTCGGTGGCGTCGTCGTTGCCGGAGGGGGCGTCGGCGGATGGAACGGCGTTCCAGAATGATCCGCTTTATTGGAACATGCCCCCCGGCACGCCGGTGCCGAGCAACGACTGGTGGAGCCACGCCTTGTTCTCGCGGTTTGGCGAGTCGCTGTGGGCGTTTCCGTTCAAGATCAACACCGGGGAAGCGGGCGTGTCGGTGTTTTTGCCCACGCGCTGGGCCGACAACGGCCGAGACCCAATCAGCGAGTACCCCGTCGGCGTTGAGGGCGAGGGGTTCACGGCGGTGGACACGCGGGTCGAATCGTGGGGCGACTGGACGCTCACCATGGTGCAGGCGGGAACGACCGGCGGGCTGATCCGCACGACGATCGGCCGGGGGCTGCCGCATGTGTGGATGGAGTTTGAGGACGTTTCGCCGGTGCTGAAGATCAGCCGGAACTACGACGTCCGGGTTAAAAGCGGTTCCGGGAATACTTCCGGGGGTGATTTTGCCGCCGACTCGTTCATGCTCAAGGAAGGCGACCGGATGATCGCGGTCGTCGCCCCGCCGGGCACACGGTTTTCACCGACGGGGAATAACCGCGACCTGGCGGTCGAGTTTGCGGGGGATGCGCAGTATCTGGTGCTCGGTGCGGTGAGCGGGTTGCGTGATTTTGACTTGGTCGTCGATCACGCCCGGTCGGTGCCCACGGGTAGTGAGTTAACGTGGTCGCTGGATCGCGCAGCGGGCGTGGTGAAGAGCACCTGGTCGGTCACGACCCGCGGCCTCGACGGCGGGGCGGAGGCGGAGGGCGGGCCGGTTTTACAGGGTTGGTTGCCGCACCACCTCCGCGACACCGCGGTGGATTTTGAGCTCGCCTCGCCGAGCTACCTCACGCCGCGCGGCACGATGCAAGTCGCGTCGGGCCACACCTTCCATATCGAGTGGCCGTTCCGTGGTTTGCTCCCGGCCTACCCCATGCCCGGCGACGTCGATCCCGACACGGCCAATCGCCTGCTGATCACCGCGATGCCCACCGGGACTATGCCGCCCGACACCTACTGGGGCGGCAAGGCGCTGCTCGACCTCACCCGCTTCGCCTGGCTGGCCCAGACCATCGACCATCCCGATGCCGAGGCGCTACGCGAACGGCTCAAGCAAGAACTCATCGACTGGTTTACTTTCGAACCCGGCGAAAACCAGCACTACTTCGCCCGCTACCCGGGCATGGGCGCAGTCGTCGGCATCAAGCCCAGCTACGGCTCGGCCAAGTTCAACGACCACCACTTCCACTACGGCTACTTCGCCTACGCCTCGGCTGTGCTCGGCCTGCTCGACCCCGACTTCCTCGACGACTACGGCCCGATGGCCAAGCTCGTCGCCCACGAATACGCCAACCCTAACGACAACGGCGAACTGCCCAAACTCCGCACGCTCGACCCGTGGGCCGGCCACTCCTGGGCCGGCGGAACCAGCAGCCCCGGCGGCAACAACCAAGAGTCCACCTCCGAAGCCGTCATGAGTTGGATCGGCCTCTACCTCTTGGGCATCGCGCTCGACGACGACACGCTCGCCGCGACCGGCGCACTGGGCTACGCCATGGAAACCCGCGCGACCAACGAATATTGGTTCGATCAATACGGCACAAACTGGTCCCCCAACTACCAACACCCCGTCGTGGGGATCTTGTGGAGCGGCGGCCAACTCTACGGCAC
The DNA here is from genome assembly GCA_964409095.1 of uncultured Phycisphaera sp. Lineage (GTDB taxonomy): Bacteria > Planctomycetota > Phycisphaerae > Phycisphaerales > Phycisphaeraceae > Algisphaera. Next base: position 12,129 of record CAYPCC010000045.1, read on the forward strand.
CTACTTCACCGGCGACCCCGCCTGGGTCCACGCCATCCAGTGGATCCCCGCGATGCCCGGCATGTCGTACCTCAGCACCGACCCCGATTTTGTCCAGCACCAACTCCGCTCCATGCGACGCGACCGCGAAGCCAAAGAAGGCTCCGCCGAACTCCAAGCCATGGGGGCCGACCTCGCCAAACTGGTCCTGGGTTACGAAGCCCTCGTCGATCCGGCGTCGGTCCTGAAACAGATCGACAAGCTGCGCCGCGACGGCCACGCAATGGCCGAGAACAACGGCGTCAAACTGGTCGAGGCCGACGCGCTGGCTCGGCAGTGGCTGGGGCGCGAGGTGGACACGGCCTGGTCCGATGCGCCCCTGTCCCGCGTCTTCGTCGCTCAAGACGGCACCAAGCAACTCGTCGCATGGAATCGCCAAGCCGTCACTGCCGAGATTCACGACGGCCAACGCACAAGGCAAGTCGAACTCCCCGCGGGCTGGTCGTTCACCCCGATCGCCGCGGAAGATTGACGGCCCCGGGTCGTGGTACGCCGCCGGGGTAGGATGTTTGTTGGGTCTTCAACACCCGCACCCGCCGAGCCCCGCCCCGACCTCCGCCCCCCCCGCGATCGAGAAACGCCCCTTGTCGCAGATCACCCCAGAGCACTCTCTCGGCTTGGCCCCCCAGCGACAAGCGTTGGCGTGTGCCCCCGGCACGCCGCCCGAGCTGTTGTCACACTTAGCGGCCGATGGGAATCTGCACGTACGTCGCGCCGCGGCAAAGCACCCCGCACTGCCCAGCGCGACGCTGGACCTGCTCGTGCGCGCCGGGGCCACGGCCGATCTGATGGGCCATAGGCCGAGCGACTCGCGGTTATCCACGGAAGACCTGGCGAGCTTGGTCGCGCTGGGCGAATGGGGCCAGCGTTTGACGGCCCAGCACCCCGACACCGACGCGGCCACGCTCACGACACTCGCGCTGTCTGCATCGAGCGTGCTCAAGCGTTTGGTGGCGCAACACCCCGCGACCCCGCCCGAGGTGTTGGCCGAGTTGTGCGGCGACGCCGACCCCGAGGTGCGGGTCGCCGCGGCGCAGCACCCGTTGACGCCGTGTGACCGCGTGCAACGGCTACGCCTTGCGGGCAGCTTGGCCGACTTGTCGGGGGTCGATGAGGCGACAACCCATCGGGATCGAGAAGCCCAGGTGGATGTGGCGGCGTTGCTCGCGGCGGGGGGGTACGGCCGACAACTCGCCGCGCAGCACCCGCGAACCGATGCCAAGCATTTGGCTACGTTAGCGCAAGACGACGACTGGCGGGTCCGCGCGGCGGTCGCGCAGAACCCCGCGGCGGACGGCGCGCTGTTGGCCCAGCTCGCGGACCTCGATACCTTCGAGACGCGCTGGCGGATCGCGGGCCACCCCCACACGCCGTCGGCGGTGTTGGCAAAATTGACCGCCGAACCGGACGTTCGCTTGCGGGTCGCGGTCGCGGCTAATCCGAACGCGGGGTCAGCCCTGCTGCGCCGTCTCGCCCTCGACGGCGCGTCGGCGGTGCGGGAAGTGGTGGCGACCCACGCCGAATTTGCCGCGGCCGACCGCGCGCAACTCGTGACGGCGGGTTCGTCGGCCGACCTGCAAGGCTTGGTCGATCCCGACCCCGCTTTGCCCGGCGACGTACTCGCGGAGTTGGCCCAGTTCGGCGGGTGGGGCCAGCGCTTGGCGGCGCGACACCCCGCGACACCCGCTGCGGTGCTGGCAAAATTGATGACCGCGGGCGACCCGATGCTCCGCGACCTGGCCCGGCGACACCCCGCTTGCCCGGCGTGGCTGACCGACCTGCTCGTCGCCGCGGGCAGCACGCCCGACCTTCAGGGCGTCCAACCCGCCGATGAAGATTTATCGCGGGAGTCGATCGCAACATTGGTGGAACTCGGGCCGTGGGCGCGGCGGCTGGTGGCGCGGCACACGGCGACGGCGGACGAGGATTTAGCCCGGCTCGCGCACGACGGCGATCCGGCCGTCCGCGTGGCCGTCGCAAAAAACTGCGCGACCTCGGCGGCGACCGTGGACGCGATGGCGTGCGATGTGTCGCACGACGTGCGGTGGGCGCTGGTGAATCGGCGGGACGCCTCGGCCCAAGCGTTATCGGTGTTGCTGCGCGATCCGATCCCCGCGATCCGCTTGGCCGCGGTCGATCATCCCCGCACGCCCGCGGCGGCGATCGCGTGGTTGCCATTCGACTTGGATGAGGATGTGCGGGCCGCGGTGAAGGCGCGGCGGGACAGGAGCGATCTTTGATCGCCCGCTAAACGGTTAGGTGAGGATTTAGGATTTGGCGGTCAACTGCGTGATCAGCCAGTCGATCCACTCATCCATGCCTTGCCCTGAGCGGGCCGAGACGTGGTGGACGGTCATGCCGGGGCGGACGTCTTGGATGCTGGATTCCATCTGGGTCTGGTCGTAGTCGAGGACCTCGGCGAGGTCCATCTTGGTAACGATGGCGACGTCGGCGGTGTTGAAAATCGTGGGGTATTTGAGCGGCTTGTCCTCGCCTTCGGTGGTCGAGACGAGGACCAGGCGGAGGTCCTCGCCCAGGTCGAAGCCCGAGGGGCAGACAAGGTTGCCGACGTTTTCGACGAAGAGCAGGTCCAGGTCGTCGAGGTTCCATTGGGCGTCGTCGAGGGCGCGTTCGACCATGTCGGCTTCGAGGTGGCACATCGTGCCGGTCTCGATCTGGCGGGTCGGCACGCCCGACTCGGCGAGGCGGGCGGCATCATGGTCGGTGCGCAGGTCGCCGACGAGGGCGGCGATGTTGAGGCCGCCGCGCTGTTGCAAACGGATGAGGGTTTGCTTGAGGAATTCGGTTTTGCCGGTGCCGGGGCTGGAGACGAGGCTGACCACGAAGCAGCCCGCAGCGCGAAACCGGCCGCGGAGGTCGCGGGCCAACTCGTCGTTTTTCTTGAGGATCTGGGTGCGGACTTCGAGGATGCGGGGTTGGCCGGGGGCGGCGGTGTTTGTGGGGGCGGGCGGTGATTCAGGGGGCATGTTGAGACTCGGGTTGGGGTTGGAATTCGATGGAGAGGATGTCGAGTTCTCGGCCGCGGACGAGGCGGGGCGTGCGGGTTTGGCAGCGGGGGCAGACCAGGCGTTGGCCGGGTAGTTCGACGACCGCAGCGCAGGTCGGGCATTCCACGGCGGCGGGGACGAACTCGATGCGCAGCGCGGTGTCGGCCAACGCGGTGCCTTGGGTCGCGGGGGTCCAGGCGAAGCGGAGGGCTTCGGGGATCACGCCGGACATCGCGCCGACGCGGACGTTGACCGTGGCGACGGGGTCGGCGTCGCCGTGGTGGCCGCGGGCGTCGGTGACGCTTTGGACGATCGAGATGGCGACGGAGAGTTCGTGCATGGGGTAGTCGTTAGCCGTTAGCCGTTGGCCGTCAGCAACACGCAAGCGTAAGGCGTGGTTTGAAAAACGCGGGCTGCGTCATGTAGTTCTGGCTAGCGCCTAACGGCTAGTGGCTAGTGGCTATTGGCTCAGGTGCCTTTCCAAGCGTCGATGCCCGCGTCGGAGATGTGTTTCTTTTGGCGGGGCAGGTGGCCTTCGTCGACGAGGGTGGCGAGGACGTCCAGCATCGCGCGGATGCCCAGGAGGGCGGTGATGTCGGAGGTGTCGTAAGCGGGGGCGACCTCGACACATTCCATGGCGCAGATGCCTTCCTTGGCGACGAGTTTGAGGAGCTTGAGGACTTCGCGGGGCAGGAAGCCGCCGGGCTCGGGCCAGCCGGTGCCCGGGACGAAGCCGCAGTCGACGCTGTCGATGTCGAAGGAGAGGTAGACCTGTTTGACGTTGCCTTTCCACGCGGCTTCGAGAGCCATCTCGGCGACCTTGTCGATGCCGTGGTCGTCCACGTCGTCCATGGAGATGATGGTGCTGCCGCGTTCGCGCGCGACTTTCACGCCGGGCCGGGGCACCTGCCAACCGCCGATCCCGATCTGCACCAGATTTTCCGGGGGGGCGTTGGGGATATTGGTGGCGTGGAACCACGGGCAGGTGTGCATCCGTTCGTCCATGTCTTTTTCTTGGGTGTCGATGTGGCGGTCGATGTGGATGATACCGATGTCGCCGTCGACGTGGGGGGCGATGCCGCGGACGTTGGGGTAGCCCAGCGAGTGGTCGCCGCCCATGAGGAAGGGGAAGCAGCCGTTGGCGTAGACGTGGCTGACGGCCCGGCTGACCTGGTCGAAAGACTTTTCGATGTTTCCGATGGTGAACACGTCGCCGAGGTCGCAGATTTTTACGGATTCGACGAGGTCCACGCCGAGCTCGTAGAAGTAGCTGGTGTAGAGCGCCGAGATGCGTCGCATGGCTTGGGGGCCGAAGCGGGTGCCGCTGCGGTACGTCGTGCCGATGTCGAAGGGGATGCCCATGAAGGCGACGTCGTAATTGCCGACCTCGCGGACGTCTTCGAGGTATTTGGTTTTCATCACCGTGTTGATGCCGGCGTAGTGGGGCAGCTCGCCGCGGGAGAAGGAGCTGATGTTGAG
>CAYPCC010000046.1:0-13466 GCA_964409095.1 uncultured Phycisphaera sp.
CGCGGCGGATGAGTTGCTCGTCCTCGAATCCTCACCCCAAGGCGTGGTGCGTCGCCATCGGCTGGGCGAGGGCGAGGCTTCGCCGCTGGGCAAGCAAGAACCGCTCACCCTCCCCGGTGGCGAAAACGCGGTGTGGACCACGCTGACGATCGAAGGACAAACCCACCTCGTCGTCGCGGACCCCAGCCAGCCGCGCGTCACGCTCTACGCCCACGGCCCCGCCGGGTGGACGCCCGGCGAAAGCTATCCGGTCAGCGGCAAGATCCAAGCGATGGTTGAGCTACCCGTTCATCCGGGCCACCTTGTGATTTGGCCCGAAGGCGGCGGGGATTTGCATGGGTCGATTTGGGATGGGGGGCGACTCACGTTCCCCCAACCCTGGAACCTTTCTCCTGACGCCGACGACACGCAAATCCTCGGTCTCGAACGCGGGACGCACAACGTCTGGTGCGTTCAGAAATCCGACGACGACTTGCTTCTGCACCACATCAAAGGCGGGCCTTCTGGGGGCGGGAGCGATGGCGGTCCGTACTCTGGCGGAAAGTACACCCTCCGCTTTGCCGACGCCGCGGGCAAAGCCGAGCGGGCGATCAAACTGGATGACCAGCGCCTGCTGGTCGCGGACAAATTCGCCAAGGGGCTGCGACTGGTCACGTTGGTAGATCCAATGAGCGACTCGGGCGAAGCGGTCAGTGAAACCCCGCGGCGCTTATCTAAAGCGAGCCTCGATGACTTCCGTATCTTCCGAACGTGGAATGACCCGGACGGCGAAGGTGCCACCCTCGGCTGGCTCACCGACGGCGTGGTTCAATGGCTCGACGCCGACCTCAACGCCGTCGACCAAGTCATGCTGCCCGACGGCCGACGCATCGCCGACCTCGTGCTCCACGACGACGGCTCGGCCTGGGCATTGCAACAAGGCGGCGGCGCAATCCACCGGCTGACCCCCGATGAGGCGGGCGTGCTCCGCGTAGATTCGACGATCCGCCTCGACGGCATCGGCCGATCACTCCACCACGACGCGGCGCTGGGCCTGCTCATGCGAACGGGAAACGGCGTCACCCGATTGGCCGAGGGCAAACCGCGTGAACTCGAAGTGATTCAAAGCCTCGACGCCCGGGCCGGCCGACCCGAGGGCGTGAGCGATGCGACGGTCCACCGCGTCATCAGTCTCGACCTCGACGGCGACGGGCGGGACGATGCGCTGCTGGCCGACGACGTGCGTCACCAACTCACCGCGATGGTGTTTGATGAGGAGGACCAACTCGTACCGCTCATGTCTTGGCCGGTGTTTGAAGACCTCGCCTACCCCTACGGCGGCGGGGGCGAAGACCAGGTCCGCGAACCCCGCAGCGTCGTGAGCCTCGACCTCGACGGCGACGGCCGGCGAGACCTCGCCCTGCTCAGCCACGACCGGCTGCTGCTGTACCTCGGCCAAGAACCCCAGGCCGCGAACCCGACGGAGGCCAAGCCGTGACCAGATTTCCGCTCCCCCTTTGGCGTTCGCTCCGCACGTTCGTTTTCACGCTGGTGTGCATGACGCTGGTGTCGCCGCCGCTCGCCACAGCCCAAAATGCAGACGACGCGATACTCGGCCAGATCGTCACCGTCACTCTCGTCGGCGGCGGCCAGATCACCGGCACCCTCCTGCGCCAAACCGACGCGGGCGTCGCGGTCGATCTTCAGTTTGAGGTGCTCAACCTCCCGGCCGACAAGGTCCTCGATGTCGTGGCGCAAGACGCCGACGCCCGCGTGGCCCCCTCAACCGCGGGTCAACTTTTCACCACCGGCCGACTCGAGGCCGCCCCGATCCCCACGCTCGTGGAGCGCTACGGCGACGCGGTCGTGATGGTCCGTACCGCGTCGGGCCTCGGCACGGGCTTTGTCATCAGCGATCAAGGCCACGTCATCACCAACTACCACGTCGTCGAACGAGCGACCCGCATCTCGGTCACGGTATCGACGACCACCGACCGCGGCCGGGAGAAGGCCGAGGTCAAGGACGTGCGGATCGTGGCGATCCAGCCGCTGCGCGACTTGGCGTTGTTGCAACTGGATTGGGATGAGGAGCAACTCGGGCCCGCGTTGCCGCACGTTGTGATTAATGACGCGGACGATCTGGACGTGGGCGACCTGGTGTTTGCCGTGGGCAACCCGCTGGGCCTCGAACGAACCGTCACCCAGGGTATCGTCAGCTCCACCACCCGCACGCTCGGCCAACTCCGCTTCGTCCAGACCGACGCCAGCATCAACCCCGGCAACTCCGGCGGGCCGCTCTTCAACGCCCGCGGCGAAGTCGTCGGCGTCGCCTGCGCGGGGTTCACTTCGTTCAACGGTCTGGCCTTCGGCATCCCCGCCCAAGACCTCCGCGACTTCCTCGTCCACCACGACGCCTACCTCTACGACCCCAGCCAACCGCAAAACGGCGTAAAGTATCACCAGCCACCCTTCCAACCCGAAGGCTCGGCCGCACCCGACTCGGACTAACGCACTCGATCAGCCCCTTGAACCCATTGGGAAAACCCACCATGAAACGCTTTTCGCTCATTTCGCTCGATACGACTCATCGACTCCGCAGCGTCTCGGCCTGGACCCTCGCAACGGCCTTGACCCTCGCCGGCGCGGTTTCGCCCTCGGCCACGGCCGAGCCCGCGTCTGCCGCGGGGTGGGAAGCCCTGCCCGCCGAAACCGTCTTCGCCTTTCGCATGCCCAACACCCAAGCCTTCCTCGAAAACCTGCGGACCAACACCGTCGCGGGCCAGCGTATCTTTACGCCCGAGAAGTTCGAGCAGGTGAAGCTGCTGATCGAGCAAAACAATCAGGAAGACTGGGACGAGATGGTCGCCGGTTTGGCCGAGTACGGCTTCACGATCGATGACTTGCTGACCATGGCCCAGAACAACTGGGGCATGGGCATCGTCGCCCAGCCCCGCGACGGCGAAGCGTTGCCGCGGATGTTGATGCTCGGCTGGGCCGAGATGGACGAGGCCGACATCGACCGCATTTACGCCGCGATCGATCAGGCCGACGCCGAACGCGTGGAGAGCGAAGATGGCCGCCGTTTGGATTACGAACTGGCCGGCTTTGCGGTGCGTCAATACTCGTCTTCTGAGATGGGCATGGACCGCGAAGTCAGTTGGGACCTGCCCGAAGGCTTCGTGACCATGACCGAAGAGCAGATGGAAGCCCACTGGGCCAAAGTCGAGAAGATGAACGCCGAGGCCGAGTTTGTGAAAACCGACGAGACGCATGTGCTGCTTACCCGGATGCCCGGCCGGATGGTCGTGGCGATCGGCTTCCCGCAATCCAAAGACACGGTCCGCGAATTGATCGCGGCGGGGGGCGAGATCGACTGGGACACCGCGACCGATGTGGCCGGGGTGCAGGACGCCTTGGCTCGCTACCTCGGGGCGTTGGAAGGCGGGGCCGACGACTCGTTTGCCGCCAAGATCGTGGCCGTGCCCGACGCCGCCGCCGCGGTCGCCAGCGAAGAATCGTTGTTTGAGTTGTACGCGGATGGCCCGGGCCTGCTGGACCTGATCGGCGTGGGCATCGCCAGCGAGCAGGGCGACGAAGACGCTCAGCAATTCCGTACCGTGATGGACGCTCTGGGCTTCAACGGCCTGGGCGTGATCGCCAGCTCGGCCCACCTCAGCGACGGCGCACTCCGCTTCGACCTGTTCTCGCAGATGGCCTCGCCCCGGGCGGGCCTGCTCGGCACACTCGACGGCCAGACCCTGCCCGCCGCGCCGGGCGCGTGGGTTCCCGCCGGGGCGTCGTATTTCCACCTCGCCTACGACCTGGGCAAGCTCTACGACGTCATCCTCGATACCGCCCAGCAACTCGCCGGCCCCGAAGTGATGCAGCAAGTCCAGATGGGCAACATGATGGTTCAGGCTCAGGTCCAAGCGGACATCCCCACGATCCTGCGTTCGCTGGGCACCCGCCACGCGATCATCGCCACCGAATCCCAGCAGGTCACCCAAGAGGTCGAAGAGTACGACTTTGAAACCGAAACCTTCAAGACCATCGAAAGAACCAGCACCATGCAGCCGGCGGCTTTCGTGTGGGACTTGGCCGACGCTGAGGTGTGGACCCGCGTCATGACCTCGCTCAAAGGCTTCGCCCCGATGGCGGGCGGTGAAGTGCAGCTCGTCGATGAGCAGGGCTTCACCGGCCTGCGGGCCGACGCCGACGGGATGCCGATGGGCTTTATGCTCGGCCAAGGCAAGCTCGTCTACGGCCTGGGCCCGGACGTGACCGCCCGTGCCCTGTCGTCGATCAACAACCCCCCCGCCGCCGACGCCAGCCTCCTGGGCTCGACGCTCTACCGCGAAGGCGATGCGCTGCTCAACTACCGCGAAGGCATCGCGTTTTCGATCCAAGACGGCGGCAAAGACCTGACCAACGCTAAGCAGCAGCTTATGCAGGCCCTCGACGAAGACAGCACCATGGAGCCGACGCTCATCGAGCAGATCAAGGCGCTGATCCCCAGCGACGAAGACATCGCCGCGTCGGTGGGCGTGAGCGTGGGCCAAGTCATCATGACCGAGTCCGGCTTGGTCTACGAAGCCGCCGCGTCGATGCCCGCCCCCGAGTGATCCGCGTACTGCGATGACCGTGTCATAAAAAGTAAAACGCCGCCCGGCCCCATTTGGCCGGGCGGCGTTTTTTGATGCGGGCGACAGGAATCGAACCTGCACTCCGGTTAAGGAACCAGAACCTAAATCTGGCGCGTCTGCCAATTCCGCCACGCCCGCGGGGGAATCGACCCACAGCTTACACGATGGCTCGGCCGCCGACCGATTTCAAGGGCCTTCGCATCATCGGGATCGACGACCTAAACTTCGGTCATGAATGATCCGTTTGCCACGCTGGGCGTCTCGCCGCGATTCGACCTCGACCTTGATGAACTCCGCCAGCGTTTCCTGACCGCCAGTGCGGCGCACCACCCCGACCGCTTCACCGATCCGCTGGACCAGGCCGACGCGGCCGAGCGTAGCGCCGAGCTGAACGCCGCCTACCAAACCCTGACCGATCCCGAAGCGCGGGCCAACGCGTTGCTGGCCCTGCGCGGCGGCCCGGCCGCGGCGGATGACAAATCGCTCCCGCCGACGCTGCTGATGGAAATGATGGAGGTCCGCGAAGAACTCCATCAAGCCGTCGCCGACCAAGACCACGCGACGCTTGAGCGTTTGCGCGACTGGGCGCATCAGCAACACGCCCGCCACGTTGATCAACTCGCAAAGCTTTTTGCTCACGATGAGCTAAACGGCAAGGCCGTCCGTCTCGAACTCAACGCCATGCGCTATATCCAACGGATGATCGAGCAGATGCCCGACTGATCGGCACCGCAGACGACGCGGAGAAGCGGCCCCCCTTAATCGCCGACGGCCTTTCGTCTTTCTCGCCAACGCACGATTTCCCACGGCAGCCACACCGCCGCCAGCGCCACCGCCCCCAAGCCTTGCACCCACAAGATGCGCCACGGCCAAGCCGGCAACATATCCAGCGGCGTCGCCGCCCCGACCGCCGCATCCCCAACGTACGCATAGTTCCACCCCGCGTTCGCCAAGTTCAACGGCAGCACCACCGCTACATACCCCATGGACACCAAACAGGCCGTCCCCCAGTCCGACGCGAACGGGCGATACCCGTTCACCACGCAATCATGCACCGCGTAAAACACCACCGCGCTATGCGCCACCCAAAACAACCAAAACCGCAGGTGGTCCGGGCCGTGGGCCAGCGTCGGGGTCAGCAGGCCCCACACCGTCAGCCCCAGCGCCCAAAAATAGAGCGTCGTCCGCAACACCCGCCACCGGGTGAATAACGCCAACGGCCCCAGCAGCCCCGCCAGATCGCACAGATGCAGCGGCAGGCTGTCGCTCCAATCCCGCTCGACCCCAACGTAGTAGCCTTGGGCCAACGACCAAAACGTCAGCCCGGCCGCGGCGATGATCGCGTCCATCCGCCGCCCGCGACCTCGCCGCCGCTCACGTCTGGCAAGCCACACTAACCCCGCGATGCCAACGGCGCAGCTGGCCAGCGTCACCGCGTGCAACACCCCGAAGGCCGTAAAACCCGTGGCCCAGGTCACGCTCATGGAATCGCTTCCCGTGTCTCGCTCATGATCGGATTGTACGTCCGCCCTCGGCGGGCCGACGCCAGACGCCCCGCAACCCCGCACCCCCACGCCCACCGTCGCGGTAGAACCCCGGCGACGAAATCCCTACGATATCGACATGACCGAATCCACCACCCCGATTTCTAAACTCCCGCCGCTCGAAACCGTTGAGCCCATCGGCGCGCGGGTGCTCATCCGCAAAGACCAGGATAAAAAGCAGACCAAGTCGGGCATCCACCTGCCCGACAAAATCGAAATCCCCACGCTCACCGGCCGCGTCGTCGCCGTGTCCGCCGAGGTCGCCATCGACGAGAAGTACCCGATCAAGGACTACGACCGCGTCTTGTTCAACCCCAAGGAAGCGATCCCCGTGGACTTCGAGGGCGACAATCGGCTGTTCGTCGTGCCGGTCGAAAACATCGTCGCCGTCTTCCGCAAGGCCGACTGACGCTAGGCCAATCGCCCCCGCGACCCTCGCCCCGTCGCCGCAGAACCGGGTAAACTCTAGCGGTGAATACACTCGACTCACTCCCCGTCGCCGCCCTGCAACCCTTCGACGTCTCGCTCCGCCCGCCGGGCTCCAAGAGCCTGACGAATCGGGCGCTTCTGCTCGCGGCGCTGGCCAAAGGCACGTCCCGGCTCACCGGCGTCCTGTTTGCCGACGACACCCGTCGCATGCTCGAAGCCCTCGACACCCTGGGTTTCAAACTCGCTATCGACGAGGCCAAACACACCGTCACGATCAAGGGCAAGCACGGCAGCATCCCCGCATCAACCGCCGAACTGCAACTGGGCAACGCGGGTACGGCGATGCGTTTTCTGACCGCGGCGTTGTGCCTGGGCTTGGGCGAATACACCCTCGACGGCATCCCACGCATGCGCGAGCGACCCATCGGCGAACTGGTCGATCCGCTGATCGAACTCGGGGCCGACATCGAATACCTCGGCGAACCCGGCTTCCCGCCGTTGAAAATCATCGCCGAGCCGCCGGGCATGAACGGCGGCCTGATCGAACTGACGCCGACGCTCTCGAGCCAATTTATCTCGGCGCTCCTGATGATCGGGCCGTACCTGCACAACGGCCTGGAGATCGAGTTCGACGGCCCCGTCACCAGCCTGCCCTACGTCAAGATGACGCTGAACCTGATGAAGCAGTTCGGCGCGAATTTCGAAGCCGACACCGGCTACCGGGCGGTCCACATCCCGGCGGGCGGTTATCAGGGCTACGACTACCCGATCGAACCGGACGCGAGCAATGCGAGTTATTTCCTCGCCGCCGCGGCCGTGGTACCCGGCAGCCGGTGCACCGTCGAAGGCTTGGGCTCGCGCAGCTTGCAGGGCGACGCAGAGTTTTGCGATGTGCTGGGCCGAATGGGCTGCGGCGTCGATCAGCGACAGTTCCAGACGACCGTCAGCGCCCCGGCCCACGGCGCGACGCTCCGCGGCATCGACGTCGACCTCAACGACATGCCCGACATGGCCCAGACCCTCGCGGTCGTCGCCCTGTTTGCCCACGGGCCCACGACGATCCGCAATGTCGGCAACCTGCGGGTCAAAGAAACCGACCGCATCGCCGCCCTCGAAAACGAACTGGTCAAACTCGGCGCGTCGGTGACAACGATCGGGGATGACCTCACGATCAACCCGCCCGCCGACGGCGTGGCCGCCGCATTGAGAGCTTCGGGTGGTGCTCGGATCGACACCTACGACGACCATCGCATGGCCATGGCGTTTGCCGTTGCGGGCCTTGGCGCCTCGGGCGACGCGGAGTCACAACTGGTCATCAACGACCCGCGCTGCGTCGAAAAAACCTTTCCCGATTTCTTCACGTTTCTCGACAAGCTGCGGTGATCGGTCCCTCAACTCGTGATGCTTCCGCAAGGCACCGATGCAATTCAACGAAACCGTCCATCTCGATTTCGCCCACCGCGTGACGTTCACCCGCGACGCTTTTGCGTTGAATCAGCCGACGCTTCGTGATCGGCTTCGGGTCCCTGCGGACCGGCCGAGGCCCAAGTTGTTGGTGGTCGCGGACCAAGGATTGGTTCACGCCTCGCCCGAGTTGCAGCAGAAGATCGAAGCCTATTTCACACATCACGACTACACTCTCCCGGAGCTCGTGGCGTTCCGTACTTTGCCCGGCGGCGAAGTGATCAAGAACGATCTGTCGCTGCTCGAAGACTTACTCGGCGACCTCAACCGCTTGGGCATCGATCGGCAATCTTACGTTTTGGCGATTGGCGGCGGCGCTTTTTTGGATACCGTCGGCTTCGCCGCGGCGATCACCCACCGCGGCGTGCAGCTGGTGCGGATGCCCACGACGACACTCGCGCAGGGCGACTCGGGCGTGGGCGTGAAGAACGGCGTGAACATGTTCGGCAAGAAAAATTTCATCGGCACGTTCGCCGTGCCGTACGCCGTGATCAATGACTTGTCCCTGCTGGATACGCTCAGCGACCGCGACTGGCGTTGCGGCTTGGCCGAGGCGGTCAAAGTGGCGTTGTTGAAAGACGCCGCTTTTTACCAAACCATCCGTGAACTCACGCCCCGGCTCAAGCGGCGCGAATCCGACGCAGCCGACGGCATTTGGCAACGCTCAGCCGAGCTCCACCTCCAGCACATCTGCGCTGACCCACCCGAGGGCGGCGGCGACCCGTTCGAGTCCCACACCGCCCGGCCGCTCGATCTGGGTCACTGGGCGGCCCACCAACTCGAAACCCTCAGCGATTACCAGCTCCGCCACGGCGAGGCCGTGGCGATCGGCCTCGCGCTCGACATGCGTTACGCGGCCAAGGTCGGCCTCCTGCCCGCGAGCGTGGCGAACGACATCCAACAGACCCTGCGCGATCTAGGTTTCACCTTGTCCCACCCCGCGATGTCCCACCCCGATCTTCTCCACGGCCTCGACGCCTTCCGCGAACACCTCGGCGGCAAACTCACCATCACGCTGCTCCGCGACGTCGGACAACCCGTCGAGGTTCACGAGATCGACCGCGAGGTGATGCAGTCCTGCGTGGATGAAATGATCGCGGCGTCTGCTCCCGCGGCTTTGCCGAAGGGGTGAGGCTAAACTAACGCTTATGGCTAAGTCTCCAACCTCTGTGTCACCCGGCATCAGCTGCCCGCAATCCCGCGATGAGCTGCTGGACCGTACTTTTCTGGAACACCGGGCTAAGCTCTTGGACCTCGCGGCCTTTCTCGATCGTTGCGAACGCTGCGACTCGGACGGCTCGGAAGATTTCCGCGTTGAAGCGATGCGAGGCGCGATGAAGCTGCTGCTCGATGATCAGCCGCAGCGGGCCAAGCGCGTCCTCGAATGGCTCAGCGACGACTCAGACGACCTGCTCGACGTCGCGCCCGGCAAGGGTGCCACCGGCGCTCCCCCACCACAAGCGTGAATCAACGTGGCGTATATCGACCCGCATATCCACATGGTCAGCCGAACGACCGACGACTACCAGCGCATGGCGATGGCGGGCTGCGTGGCCGTGACCGAGCCCGCGTTTTGGGCGGGGTTTGATCGTTCTTCGCCGCGGGGTTTTTATGACTACTTTGTGCAGCTCACCGACATCGAGCCCAAGCGGGCGGCGACGTTTGGCATCGCGCACCACGCCTGGGTCTGCATCAACCCCAAGGAGGCCGAGGACCCCGGCTTTGCCCGCGAGGTCATCGAGCTGCTGCCCGAATTCCTCGACAAGCCCAACGTCCTGGGCGTCGGCGAGATCGGGCTGAACAAAAACTCAAAGAACGAGATGGCGATCCTCGAAGCCCAGATCGCCTTGGCGGTCGAATACGATCGGCTGATCCTCGTGCACACGCCACACCTCGAAGACAAACTCAAGGGCACCCGCCTGATCCTCGACGCGCTGCGCCGTAACGGCAACGTGAACCCCGAGCGGGTGCTGATCGACCATGTCGAAGAACACACCGTCGGCCTCGTCCTGGACCGGGGTTACTGGGCGGGCATGACGCTGTACCCCGACAGCAAATGCACGCCCGCCCGGGCGGTGGACATCGTCGAGTGCTACGGCAGCGAACACCTGTGGATCAACTCCGCGGGCGACTGGGGCCACAGCGATCCGCTGAGCGTGCCGAAATGTATCGCCGAGATGCGGCGGCGCGGGCACACGCCCGAGCTCATCGAACGGCTAACCTTTAGCAACCCCCAAACCTTCCTCGCTCAGTCCGGCAAGTTCGTCGTTTAACATACGGTCATGCACGACGCCCTCGGCCAATCCGCCAGCACGCCGATCCCCGGAAGTATCCTGGGTTACTGCACCAACGTCCACGCGGGGGCGTCGTTTGCGCAGATGAAAGCCAACCTCGAACACTACGCCCTGCCGATCAAGCGGCGCGTCAGCCCGGATCGGCCGATGGGCGTGGGGCTGTGGTTCTCGGCCGACGCGATGCAGGAAGTGATCTCGCAAAACCTCGCTGCGGACTTTCGAGATTGGCTATCCGGCCACGGGCTTTTGCCCTACACCTTCAATGGTTTCCCGTTCGACGATTTCCATCAGCCGATCGTGAAGGAGCAGGTGTATCTGCCGCACTGGGCGGATGAAGATCGTTACCAATATACGCTCGGCCTCGCCGCGATCTTGGCGGACCTGCTCCCCGATGAATCGCCCGATGGCGACGCGGTCGAAGGCTCGATCTCGACGTTGCCGTTGGGTTGGCCCGCGTCGTTTTGCGGCTCGCCCGAGGCGTATCCCGCGCAAGCCCGCCGCGCGGCGGACCAGTTGCTGCGACTCGTCCACACGCTGGCCCGCATCGAGCTGGACACCGGCAAACACCTCCACGTGGATCTCGAACCCGAGCCGGGGTGTTTGCTGGAAACCTCCGAAGGGCTGGTGCAGTTTTTTGAGCAGTACCTGCTCGGCGGGCCGGACGACGTGAGCGTCTTGGCGTATCTGCGGGTGTGTCACGATGTGTGCCACGCATCGGTGATGTTCGAAGATCAGGCCGAGGCATTGGCGAACTACCGGCAGGCGGGGATCAAGGTCGGCAAAGCGCAGCTGTCCTCGGCCCTGCGCATCCCTTTCGACGACATGGACGACGCGACCCGCGGCGCGGCGTGGAAGCAACTCCAGGGGTTTTGCGAAGACCGCTATCTGCACCAGACGTCGATCCGCACCGACGACGGCCGGGTGAATAGCTATGTCGATCTCCCGCTGGCGATGGCGGACCCCGCCCACGCTGCGCAGCCCCGCGGCGAGTGGCGGGTGCATTTCCATGTGCCGATTTACCTCGATACCCTCGGCCCGCTCCAAACCACCCGCGCCGACATCGGCCACTACCTCAGCGCCATCCAACCCGGCGACGAGACCCATCATTTTGAGGTCGAGACCTATGCGTGGGACGTGCTGCCCGAGTCGATGCGCACCGACGACCTCGCGGCGGGGATCGCGCTGGAACTCGAATCGGTCATGACGAAGGACGCCCGATGATCGACCTGCGGGCCTGGCTGGAGCTCGGCCGAATCAGCAACCTGCCGACGGTGTGGTCAAACGTGGTGCACGGGTTGTCGGTCGGTTTTTTTGTATCGGTCGTCGCGCCGATTCAGGAGGCGTATCCTGCGGACGCTCCGCCGATTGATTGGGAAAGCCTTGGGAATCTGCTCAACCACGGGTTTGTGTTGCTGGTGGCGATGAGCTTGCTTTACACCGGTGGGATGGTGCTGAACGATGCGTGTGATGTGGACTTGGACACGGCCGAGCGCCCCGCTCGGCCCATCCCCAGTGGTCGAGTTTCCCAACGCGGCGCGTGGATCGGCGCGGCTTTGCTGCTGGGGCTGGGCTGGGTTTGTGCGTTGGTGTATCGGCCCGAGGTCAGCGTGGGGGCGGGCGGGCTGGTCGCGGCGATCGTGGGTTACAACGTCTTGCACCGCGTGCGGATTCTGGGCTTGCTGCTGATGCCGATTTGCCGGGGGCTGGTGGTGTTGATCGCGGCGCTGGCGATCAACGCCGGGCTTGGCATCGAAAGCGACTGGCCGCGGGTGCTGGGGAGTGTGTTGGCGATCGGGTGCTATACGTTGATCGTGACGCTGATCGCGTGGGGCGAGGCGTTGCCGCGTATGGGGCGATACGCGAAATGGGTGGGCGTCATGATCGCGGGGATGACGCTGGTGGACGCGGGGTTTGCGTGGCTGATGGGGATGATGCCGATGGCGGTGTTCTGCGTCGGCTGCGGGGTCGCGGCAATGATCGGGCAACGCTGGATTAAGGGGACTTAGATGAGCGATTCGCTCCAACGTGTCGCGGTGCTAAATGTTGTCGGGTTGACGCCGTCGCTATTGCCGCACGCTCCGCGCATCCGAGCGTATGCCGAGTCGACCGGCGGGGTCACGCCGCTGCGGCCGGTGTTCCCCGCGGTGACGTGCAGCGTGCAGGCGTCGATGACCACGGGCCTGACCCCGGAAGATTCGGCGAGCGGCCCCGGCCACGGGATCATCGCCAACGGTTGGTACAACCGCGACACCGCCGAGGTCCGTTTTTGGCAACGCAGCGATCGGTTGGTCCATGGCGAAAAAATCTGGGAGACCGCCAAAGAGCGCGACCCGAATTTCACCTGTGCCAACCTGTTTTGGTGGCACAACACCTATTCGGCCTGTGACTTCGTCGTGCAGGCCCGGCCGATCTACAAAGCCGACGGCCGTAAGATTCCCGATTGCTACACGCATCCCGCGGAGCTTCGTGATGCGTTTCAGGCTTCGAACGGTTCCGGGGGGCTCGGCCCGTTTCCGCTGTTTCGGTTTTGGGGGCCGATGGCGGACATCACCTCTTCGCAATGGATCGCCGACGCGACGGGACGTGTCGAAACCGCGCACCAACCCACATTGAGTCTGGTTTATCTGCCGCACTTGGATTACGGCCTGCAAAAACTCGGGCCGAACCATCACAACATCCCCCAGCATGTCGCCGAGATCGACCGTGTGGTCGGCGACTTGCTCGATGAGTACGCCCAACAATCCGTGCGGGTGCTGATCCTCAGCGAATACGGCATCGAACCGACGTTGCCCACCGACGCCGCCATCCCAATCAACCGCCTCTTTCGTGACGCCGGGCTGCTCGCGGTGCGGGAAGAGGACGGCCACGAATTGCTGGACCCCGGCGCTTGCCGCGCGTTTGCCGTGGTCGATCACCAAGCGGCCCACGTGTACCACGACCCGGCCGTGACGCTGCCCGCTATCCCCGGCAGCCAACGGGTGACTATGAATCACCCCCGGGCGGGTGAGACGGTGTTGGTCGCCGACCCCGGCCGATGGTTCACCTACGACTTCTGGCCCGCCGACCGGCCCGACCTCGCCCCCGACTTCGCCCGCACCGTCGACATCCACCGC
>CAYPCC010000046.1:13476-16633 GCA_964409095.1 uncultured Phycisphaera sp.
CCACCGCAAACCCGGCTACGACCCGCGTGAGTTGTTCAGCAGCGCCAGCAAGCCGGCGATCGCGTGGAAACTCTTGCGCAAGAAACTCGGCTTCCGCCAACTCATGGACGTCATCCCGCTGGACACCGACCTGGTCCGCGGCACCCACGGCCGAACCGACATGCCCCCGGAACTGCAACCGCTGCTCATCGGACACGGCGGCCAAGACACGCCCCGGCCCTGCACCGACGTTCACGACATCGTGCTGGACCTGCTCTTTAGTCGCTCAAGCGAAAGCATCGCCAAAGGCCACTGATGCCGCCGCACCGCGCGCAGCGGCGGCACGGTGATCCAGCGCGTCCTTCGGCGCTGATCCGTCTGCGTCACCCGGCGGGCGATGGCGGGGACCCGCTCGAAACACCGGCGGACCTTGGTCGGATGGTTGCATTGGCTCGAACGATGCAGGAGGACGACTTTCCGGGGGTTGCCGTGGGGGCTGAGCTCGGCGATGCGTTGGACCGCGGCGAGCGCTTGGTCGTTGGAGAGGTGGCCTGAGTCCGAGAGGTTGCGGCGGTTGACCCAGGATGGCCGGGACGAGGTGGTCGTCATCCGTTCGTCGTAGTTCGATTCGATGCACAGCACGTCTACCCCGGCCATATGGGCGCAAAGCGACTCGGGGGCGTGACCGAGATCGGTGGCGAGGCCGACGGCGAAGTCGCGGGTGTCGAAGCGGTAGCCGATCGTGCCTTGGCGGTCGTGCTGGAGGCGCACGGTCGAGACCCGCAAGCCTTCCCAGACCTCAAACGGCGATTCGTCAAACGGCTCGACCAACCCGGCCTCAAACAGCAGTTGGTTGTTCTGCACCTTCCGTAAGTCCGGCAGATGCCAATGGTGGCAGTGCAGCGTGAGGCCCAGATCGACGATGACGCGGACCCACGTTTTGCGGAAATGATCGGTGTCGAAGTGGGTCAGACAGATCGCGCTGAGGTCGCTGAGTGTGAGGCCGGCTTGAGCCAAACGCTGAGCCGTGGCCCGGGGGCCCAGGCCCGCGTCAATCAGCAATGCGCGCCCGGCGTGCTGCAAGACCGTCGCGTTGCCGCCCGACCCCGAACCCAACACGCAGACCCGTGGCACCGCCCCGACGGCCCGCGCGGCGGAGACGACACGAATCCGCCGCGTCATGCGGCGAACCCGTGCGGGTTCTGCGGCTTGTGCCGCCTGTGTCGCCGGGGCAAACAGCTCAAGTTGTACGGACGGCATCGGGGACATGCGCGGTTTATCGGGCAAGTGGGCTGGCGGAGCGGATCATCGTAATGCACGTTTGTCCTGATGACACGCCCCGGGCCGTTCATCCGCAGGACCTCGCCCCCACCCCGTCGGAACCCCGCATGATGCCCGCCGGTTTGCTGCCTTCCAGCCTGATGCTCGCCGTGGTCCTTTGTGGCTTGGCGTCCGTGGGCTGCAGCGAGTCGCAAAGCATCCGCATCAGCCACGCCCCGACGTATTCCTACCTGCAAGACCCCGACGCCATGGCCGAGGTCGCCCTGTGGCCCTCGGTCCCCGGCTCCCCCGGCTCCCCCGGCTCCACCGGCTCCACCGCTTCCCCCGACTTGCTGGCCGCCCGCGACGCCCCCGAATAGTCCGGCCTACCTCGCTTTGAATACCCACCGGTTTGGGGGCGAGCCCGTTTTTTTCGCCCCCCACCACAGGGGCTCTTCGAGCCCTTGGCTGGCGGTCGCTTCGGCGGCCGTCGGCTTTTTGATGCGCCGCGTCCTCACGACGCTTCGCCATTTCGGTCGCCCCGCCAACCCGCACCGTGTCGCTGCCATTTGAGCCGCCTGGGCCGCCCCGGTACACTCGCCCGCCAAGCGAACCTATTCCCGCTTGCCCCGCCCGACTTCCCCATCCGCTCCCAACCCGAGAGGCATTCCATGAGTTTCGAGATCGATATCGTCCACGGCCGTCAAGTCATCGACTCCCGCGGCAACCCCACCGTCGAGGTCGAAGTCCACCTCGCCGACGGCACCACCGGTCGGGCCATGGTCCCCTCGGGCGCGTCCACCGGCGAGAACGAGGCCGTCGAACTCCGCGACGGCGACGACAATTACTACCTCGGCAAGTCCGTGGTCAAGGCCGTGGACAACGTCAATCTCGAAATCGCTCCCGAGCTCATGGGCCTCGACGCCCGCGACCAGGAATACATCGACCGCCTGATGATCGAACTCGACGGCACGAACAACAAGGGCAAGCTCGGCGCGAACGCCATCCTCGGCGTCTCCATGGCCGTCGCCCACGCCGCGGCCGAGGCCTCGGGCCTGCCGCTCTACCGCTACCTCGGCGGCAGCGGGGCCAAGGTCCTGCCCGTGCCCATGCTCAACATCCTCAACGGCGGCAAGCACGCCGACAACACCGTGGACTTCCAGGAATTCATGATCCAGCCGTGGGGCTTCGACAACTTCGCCGACGCCATGCACGCCGGGGTCAAGGTCTACCACACGCTCAAGGGCGTCCTCAAAAAGCAAGGCCTCTCCACCGCCGTCGGCGACGAAGGCGGCTTCGCCCCCAACCTCAAGTCCAACGAAGAAGCGCTCAAGGTCATCGAAGAAGCCGTCGACAAAGCCGGCTACAAGTGGGGTGAAGAAATCTTCGTCGCCCTCGACCCCGCGACCTCCGAGCTGTGGAACGAAGCCGAGAAAGACGGCAAAGAAGGCTACAAGTTCTTCTCGAGCAGCCAGGACATCATCAGCAGCGACGACATGGCCGCCATGTGGGCCGAGTGGTGCACCAAGTACCCCATCCGGTCGATCGAAGACGGCTTGGCCGAGAACGACTGGGCCGGCTGGAAAACGCTCACCGACAAGCTCGGCGACACCGTCCAACTCGTCGGCGACGACCTGTTCGTCACCAACAAAGACTTCCTCCAACGCGGCATCGACGAGGGTTGCGGCAACTCCATCCTCGTCAAGGTCAACCAGATCGGCACCTTGTCGGAAACCTTCGACGCCGTGGGCCTGGCCATGCGGAACAAGTATTCGGCCGTGCTCAGCCACCGCTCGGGCGAAACCGAAGACGCGACCATCGCCGACCTCGCCGTCGCCACCAACTGTGGCCAGATCAAGACCGGCGCCCCCTGCCGCAGCGACCGCAACGCCAAGTACAATCAGCTCATCCGCATCGC
>CAYPCC010000047.1:0-16142 GCA_964409095.1 uncultured Phycisphaera sp.
GTCACGTTCGTCGTGGGCGGGCACGGCCATGATCGCGCCGGTGCCGTAACCCATCATGACGTAGTCGGCGATCCAGATGGGGATTTGCTCGCCGTTGACGGGGTTGGTGGCGTAAGCGCCGGTGAAGACGCCGGTCTTTTCTTTGTTTCCCCCGGAAGCCTGACGGTCAATGCTGCTCTTCGCGGCGGCCTCGGCTTGGTAGGTCTTCACGGCGTCGGCTTGCTCGGGCGTGGTGATGTGCTTGACTAGTTCGTGTTCGGGGGCGAGGACCATGTAGGTCGCGCCGAAGAGCGTGTCGGGGCGGGTGGTGAAGACAGTGATGGTTTCGCTTGAGGAGGAACCCGGGGAATCATCCCCGGGCTTTACGGTGAAATCGACTTCGGCCCCGATGGATTTGCCGATCCAGTTGCGTTGCAGCAGCTTGATCGGCTCGGGCCAGGCGACGTGGTCGAGGTCCTGGATCAGCCGGTCGGCGTACGCGGTAATGCGCAGCATCCACTGTTTGAGCGGGCGTTTGAAGACCGGGAAGTTGCCGCGTTCGGACTTGCCTTCGTTGGTGACTTCTTCGTTGGCGAGGACGGTGCCGAGCTGCGGGCACCAATTGACTTCGACATCCGCAAGGTACGCCAGGCGGTACTCATCGAGCAGTCGGCGTTGTTGGTCGGGGGCCAGTTCGTGCCATTTGTGGACGCCGCCCCCGGAAGCGGCCGCAGACAGTCCGGCGATCGCTTCAAGGTTCTCGTCGTCGCCGGACCACACCAGCCCGCCGTTGAGATCGATGTAGTAGTCTTCGCCTTCGAGCTTGGCGACGAGTTGCTCGATGGGCAGGGCTTTGTTTTCGAGTGGGTCGTAGTAGCTGCTGAAGAGTTGGAGGAAGATCCACTGGGTCCATTTCATGTAGCCGGGGTCGGTGGTGGCGAAGCTGCGGTCCCAGTCGTAGGCCATGCCCAGGCGTTTGAGCTGGGTGACCATGTTCTCGATATTTTTTTCGGTGGTGATGCGGGGGTGGACGTTGGTTTCGATGGCGTATTGCTCGGCGGGGAGGCCGAAGGCGTCAAAGCCCATGGGATGCAGGACGTTGTAGCCGTGGGCGCGTTTGTAGCGGGCGACGATGTCGGTGGCGATGAACCCGAGCGGGTGGCCGACGTGGAGCCCGACGCCCGAGGGGTAGGGGAACATGTCCATGGCGAAGAACTTGGGCTTGTTGCCGTTGAAGTTCTCGTCGCCGGGGTTGCCGACGTGGAAGGTTTTGGCCTGGGCCCAGCGGGCCTGCCATTTGGATTCGATGGTGGTGAAGTCGTATTTCATGGAACCCAATAGTTTATCGGCTCGGTGGGGGGGCGTATGGCGGCCGGCGGGAGTCGATATGATGGCTGTATGGTTGATTCCATCTCTCTGATCGACTGCTCCCTCCGCGACGGCCACCAGTCGCTCTTGGCGACGCGGATGACGGCCGACCAGTCGCTGCGGGTGTTGCCGCTCATTCGAGATAGCGGGTATTCGATTTTGGAGTTGTGGGGCGGTGCGGTGCTGGACTCGTCGATCCGGTTCACGGGGGACGACCCGTTCGTTCGGCTCGAACGGCTGCGGGCGTGTTTGGATGAAGCCGAAAGGCCGGTGCAGATCCGGTCGTTGTGCCGGGGGCAGAACTTGTTTGGGTATACGCCGTACCCGGACAACGTGGTGTGTGAGTTTCTCAAAGAAGCGATCCGCACCGGCACCCCGCGGAAGTTCAACCCCGCCACGGCGACCCAGCGCATCGCGCCCGCCGACCTCGCGGCCCACACGCACCGGATGCGCATCTTCGATGCGCTCAACGACCACCGCAACCTCATCACCGCGATCATGGCGACCAAGACGTTCAACGGCCACGCCGAGGCGGCGATGTCCTACACCGTCAGCCCCGTCCACGACCATCAGCACTTCCTGAGCTTCGCCCGCAAGGTGATCGAAGCCGGCGCCGACTCGCTGGCGATCAAGGACATGGCCGGCCTGTTGCACCCCGCCGACGCCTGGACGCTCATCGAAGCGATCCGCGAAGCATTCCCGGGGGTCGAACTCACGATGCACAGCCACTGCACCAACGGCCTGGCCACCGCGAGCTATATCGTCGCCATGATGGCCGGCGTCGATCACCTCGACACCTGCTACGGCCCGATGGCCCACGGCACCGCCCAGCCGCCCGCCGAACTCATCAAGTATTTCGCCGACGAACTCGGCATCCAAACCAACGTCAATTTTGAATCGGCCCCCGAGATCGACGCCAAGCTCCGCGAAATCCGCACTGAACTCAAGGACGTCGACAAAGACCCGACCCACGCCGGGCAACCTTGGCCCGCCAAGCCGACCGCCGACATGCTGGGCAAGATCAAGCAGGCCATCGCGCTGCTCAAGCAGCGTGACAAAGACTCCTGCGACCGGGCGATCGACCTGATCGAAGACGGCATCATGGTGCCCCACGGCTACCCGCCCATCGATCAATCACAATTGGAAGGCCAGATCCCGGGGGGGATGATTTCCAACCTGCACAACCAACTCAAAGAACAGGGCAAGCTGGATCATCTGCCCGCGATTCTCGAAGAAGTGGTGCGGGTGCGCAAGGCCGCGGGGTATCTGCCGTTGGTCACGCCGACGAGTCAGATCGTCGGCACGCAGGCCGCGTTCAACGTGATCCAGGGCAAGCCGTACCGCATCGTCAGCCAGCAGTTCCGCGACGTGATGATGGGCCACTACGGCAAGCTGCCGGGCCCGGTCGATCCGCAGGTCTTGGCGGCGGTGTCGAATGGCCAGCAACCGTTCCACGGCCGACCCGCCGATCGCGTCCCCGATGCCGACATCGCCAAGCTCTACCGCGACTGCGGCGACCTGATCCAGTCCAACCGGGACGTGCTGCTGCTGCTGCTGTTCCCGGTCCCGGCGAAGAAATTTCTTGAAGACCGCGCTGTCGCCGCCCAGCCGGGCCTGGTGTTGGGTCTTGACGGCGCAGAGATCTGAGCGGTGCTTTGGGTGTTGAGCGGGCGATCAAAGACCGCCACTTTGCTATAAGCAAAATCTCAATACCGCCAGGTTAGCCCCAGATAAAACATCGGTCCGTCGTGGCCGACGTTGACGTCCAGCACGTTGGCGTTGGACATGTGCAGCCAACCGACGCCGGCGATGAGGTCGGCCCGGTCTTCGAGGAAATAGCGCACGCCCGCCCCGGCCCGGAGTCGGCCGTTGGCGTGCGTACCCGAGCGCGGGAAGCTTTCCGGGCCGACGTATTGCAGCCCGCCTCCCCATTCGAGAAAACCTTCCCACCCGTCGCGTTCCCACGCGGTCCACCGCATCTGCAGATCGAAGGAAGAAATCATCGGCCGATCGTCGTCGGTGTTCTGCGCCACGCCGAAGCCGAGTTGTGGCACGACCTCGACGCGGTTGACCGGGTCGAATTCGTAAGCCGCGCCGACGTGGGCCGCGAGCACCTCCCCCTCGTCGCCGTAGGCGAACGCGATGAACGCCTCGGGCCGCCAGCGGACGGGTTCGGCGTCGAGCATCGGGGGCGGCGGGGCGACGCCGTCGTCAGGAGGCAGCGAAAGCGGCATCGCTTGCGTGGGTTCGTTCGGCACGGTGGCGACCACGCCGGGGAATGCACCGGTCCACGTCGCGGCGCAAAGGATCTCGGCCCCAGGGGTGGCGTGGCTTGTCGTGGGGAGCCAAGCGATGACGGGCAGAGCTAAAACAGCGGCAAGTCGTCGGGTCAGCATCACGGGATTCCTATCGTTTTTGGAAGCACAAGGGACAAAAAAATCCTAGCCCGCCGATCCGACCATGCTGGGGCGGACCGCAGCCGAATTTGCTACGCTTGCGGGTCTATGAAAGATCGCGCCACCATCGCCAAATCCGCCGCCGTGGGCCTCCGGGCTTTCGGCCGCCAACCCCAACCCTCGCCCGCCCTGATCGGGTTCGACGGCTTCGTCGATTCGATCATCTCGGTCGTCGATAAACGCCACAGCGTCGAGAGCTTCGACCCTATCCCAACCATCGCCGACTTCGGCGCCCGCGTCTCGGCCAAGGCCGGCCAATCCAGCAACTACGAGATGGTGGTCAACCTCGAAAAGCTCGGCGGCAACGGCCCGATCATGGCCAACGCCATGGCCGCCGCCGGCGTCGCCATCAGCTACGTCGGCTGCCTGGGCTACCCCGCGATCCACCCGGTGTTCAAAGAGTTTTCCGAGACCGCCCAGACGTTCAGCGTCGCCGAGCCGGGCTATACGGATGCCCTCGAGTTCGACGACGGCAAGCTCATGATGGGCAAGTACGAAACCGTCAGCAAGCTCGATTGGCCGACGGTCAAAGCCGCGGTCGGCGACGACATGTTCGCGCAGCTGGTCCACCGCAGCAAGCTCATCGGCCTGGCCAACTGGACGATGCTCAACAAGATCGAAACCGTTTGGTCGCATATCGATTCCCTGCTTTCTGCCGAGAAGTCCGCGGCGCGGAAAAAGATTTTCGTTGATCTGGCCGACCCCGCGAAGCGGACGCCCGATGACATCCGCGGGGCGTTGACGTTGTTGTCGAAGATGCAGGGCGCGGCCGACGTCGTGCTGGGCCTGAACCTCAGCGAAGCGACGCAGGCCCTCGAAGTGTTGGGCCTCGACGTCCCCGCCGACGCCGAGTCCGCCATCGAAGCCACCGCCGCCGCGATCCGCGAGAAGATGGGCATCTTCTGCTGCGTGGTCCACCCCCGGAAGGGAGCCGCCGCCGCGATGCTCGCCGACGACGGCAGCGGTCAGACCGCGACGTTCCTCGGGCCGTTCGTCGCCAAACCCAAACTTTCCACCGGGGCGGGCGACAACTTCAACGCTGGGTTCTGCACCGGCTTGCTCGCGGGCCTGCCGATCGAAGAATGCCTCTGCACCGGCGTGGGCACCAGCGGCTACTACGTCCGCAACGCCCACAGCCCCAGCCTCGCCGAGCTCGCCGAGTTCTGCGACCACTTGCCCCCGCCGTCGGAGTAATTCCGCTCCGCAGCCTACGGCTGGCGTCGTAATCTTGAAACATGCCATATTCACCACGGCGTGAGTGTTTGACGGGGTGCAGGGGCAGAGCCCTTGCCGCTCGCCGCGGAGGCGATGCCTTTTCCACCGGATTGCCGACAACTTCTTAATCTGTAACGAGCCAAACTTTTCCGCGGTTAGAATCTGCCCATGAGCACCGCCAGCAGCTTTGAATTTGGAGGCCGGGATCGCAAGCGTACGGCCGTGATCGAGATCGGCCCGCTGTTCGACAAGCAGCCGCCGCACGCGATCGAAGCGGAGATGGCCCTGCTCGGGGCGATGATTCTCGACTGGCAGGTCGTCGGCGACGTGCTGCAGGTGCTCAAGGGGGCCGACGATTTTTACAAGCCGCAGCACGCCGCGATCTTCGAGTCGGTGGTCGAGCTTTACGACCAGTCGCAATCGGTGGACATGGTCCAGCTCAACCAGAAGCTGGCCGACAAAAAGATGCTCGAAGAGGTCGGCGGGCTGGAGGCGCTCTTGTCACTCGTTGACGCGGTGCCGGACTCGTCGGGTGCGGCCCGCTACGCCCAGATCGTCCGCGACAAAGCGATCCTGCGACGCCTGATC
This sequence comes from uncultured Phycisphaera sp., assembly GCA_964409095.1. Classification (GTDB taxonomy): domain Bacteria; phylum Planctomycetota; class Phycisphaerae; order Phycisphaerales; family Phycisphaeraceae; genus Algisphaera. Next base: position 5,607 of record CAYPCC010000047.1, read on the forward strand.
GAAACCACCGGCCAAGTGCTGCACGAGTGCTACCACAGCGACGAGCCGGTGTACGACCTGCTCGACCGCGCCGAGACGCAGATTTTCGAGATCGCCGAGAAGAAGGGCGACGACGCCCCGTCCGACATCGGCGTCCTGCTCAAAGAAACCTTTGAACGGCTCGAACGCGACGACGGCCGGGCGGTCACGGGTTACGAGACCGGCTTCTTTGAGCTCGACGAAATGACCAACGGCCTGCAGCCCAGCGAGATGGTGATCATCGCGGCTCGTCCTTCTATGGGCAAGACCGCCTTTGCCGTGAACATCGCCGAGCACATGGCGGCGATCAACAAAATCCCCGTGGCGATCTTCAGCCTCGAAATGTCGAAGATGCAGCTCGCCCAGCGGATGCTGTGTTCGCGTTCGGGGGTGGACTCGAACAAGGTGCGTCGCAACATGCTCAGCCGGGACGACTTCGGCAAGCTGACGCGGACCGTCGGCGAACTCTCCGAAGCCCCGCTTTACATCGACGACACTGCGGGCCTCACGCTCATGGGCCTTCGCGCTAAAGCCCGCCGACTCAAACAACGCCACGACATCCAAGCCATCTTCATCGACTACCTCCAACTCATGTCCGCCCCGAGCGCGGGCCGCGACGGTCGGCAAAACGAAGTCTCAGCGATCAGCCGGGGCGTCAAAGCATTGGCGCGTGAGTTGAACGTGCCGGTGGTGTGTCTGAGTCAGCTCAACCGCGCGGCCGAGCAGCGCGAAGGCCACCGTCCGCGGATGAGCGACCTGCGGGAATCGGGGTCGATCGAGCAGGACGCGGACGTAATCATGATGCTGCACCGCGAGGATTATTTCCACCGTGGCGAAGAAGAGTACGTGGACGACAACATGGCCGAGGTCATCATCAACAAACAGCGTAACGGCCCCACGGGTTCGGTGAAGCTCATGTTCCACGGCCCCACGACCCGTTTCCACAACCCCGCCACCGGCAGCCAAATGGGCGCGGCGGGTTATTGAGGTTGGTCGGCGAATGGCCTGCACCCCTTAAATATCCGATAGTGGTGGCATGCCAAACTATGAATCTGAATTACAGGTCGCGGTCGCCGCGGTGCGGGCGGCGTCGAAGGTTTGCCAAGCGGTGCAAGCCAATCTGGTGACGGCGGCGACGCTGGAGAAAAAGGACAAGTCGCCGGTGACGGTGGCCGACTTCGCGTCGCAGGCGGTGGTGTGCGGGGCGCTGAAAGCAGCGTTCCCCGGCGTGCCGGTGGTGGGAGAAGAAGACTCGCGGGAATTGCGAGAAGACGCCGCGGCTGAGCTGCGGGCGAAAGTCGCCCTGCACGCGGGCATGAGCGAAGCCGACGCGCTCGCCGCGATCGACCACGGCGGCTTCGACCCCGCCACCCCCGGAAGTACCCCCGGAAGTACCCCCAGAAGTACCCCGGGAAGTACCACTGGAAACCAGCCCCTTCATTCCGGGGGGACCTACTGGACCCTCGACCCGATCGACGGGACCAAGGGCTTTCTCCGCGGCGAGCAATACGCGGTCGCGCTGGGCCTGATCGAAAACGGCAAGGTCGTCCTGGGCGTCCTGGGCTGCCCGAACCTCGACGGCGGCCTGCTCATGACCGCGGTCCGCGGGCAGGGGGCCAAGAAGCTGTCCATTGATGGCGAGGGAACGGCTGGGGAAACGGTCTCGGTCAGCGACATCGTTGACGTGACTCAAGCCAATTTTTGTGAATCCGTCGAGTCGGGCCACAGCGATCAGGACGCGTCGGTGAAGATCGCCGCGGAGTTGGGCATCACGGCCGAGCCGTACCGGATCGACAGCCAGTGCAAATACGCGGCGGTGGCGCGGGGCGACGCGGTGATTTACCTGCGTCTGCCGACTAGGCCGGGCTACCGCGAAAAAATTTGGGACCACGCCGCGGGCGTGATCGTCGTCGAAGAGGCCGGCGGCACGGTGACGGATGTGTTGGGGAACCCGTTGGACTTTTCGCTCGGCCGACAACTGGAAAACAATCGCGGCATCATTGCGACCAACGGCAAGTTCCACGAGCGCGTCGTCGAAGTCGTGTCGGGTGCGATCACCGTGGTGGACTGATTTACAGCCGCGAATGAACGCGGATGAACGCAACTATTAAATCCAGTTGCTCACACAACGGGCCTTCCATGTAAGAAGCGTCCGGCTTGAGGGAGATTCTTGATTGGGTTTGATTCGCGTTGATATGCGTTTATTCGCGGCAAAAATGCGACTCATGTTACGCGGTGACGTCCAAATTGATGCCCTTGCCGGGTTGGATCGGCTGGGTCGCGGTTTGGGCGGCGGTGTCGAGGAGGCTCAGCACGGCCGCGCCTTGCTGCTTTTGGTGGTCCAGCGACTTCTTGGCCACGGCCATGCCGATGTCGGCGGCGAGGGTCGATTGGGTCAGGGCGCTGGCGTCGGCGGCGGTAATTCCGGTCATGCTATGACTATCGACACGTCAACCGCAGGGGGTTGAGACGGGTTTGAGGTTATCGGGTGGAGTGCGTTTAGCGGGCGATCACCGATCGCCATTCGGCTGCGGGAAAAATACACGGCGATCTGCGATCGCCCGCTAAACTTGTTCAGATTTCTGCCGGCGCGGCGGGCGTCTCGGGGACGAGCTTCCGATAAACCGCGGCGATGTCGAGGTCGTAGCGCTGCCGTTTCTGGAACACGCTGACTTTGCGATAGCCCGCGGCCTGAATCTGGCGCAAGGCTTTGCGGAAGTTTTCGCCGACGCGCTGGGGCGAGTGTGCATCCGAGCCCAGCGTGATCGGGATACGCCGTCGGGCCATCTCGTAAAGGATGCGCGGCCCGGGGCAGGGCTCGGCCATCGGCTTGTGCCAACCCGACGTATTGAACTCCATGGCGACGCCCGTCGCGGCGATGCGGTCGAGGCTCTTGCACACGTCGTCGAGGATCTTGCTGACACTCCACCGCCGGGGCATCAGCATCTTGATCAGATCGGGGTGGGCCAGTGAATCGAACAGCCCGGTCTCGGCCGAGTCGGCCAAATGTTTGAAATAAAGCTGTTGATATTTGAACGTGTCCTTCTCGAAATACTTGTCTTGGTATTCGGGGATCTGCGGGTGGACCGAGCCGAGCACGAAGTCGAAATCGAAACGCGAGAGTTGATGTTCGACATATTTTTCGTAGCCCGGCACGTAGTCGGCTTCGAGGCCCAGACGGACATCGACCCGGCCCTCCATGACGTGGCGGGCGCGGTCGATGTACATGACGTATTCGTCGAGTTGGGATTCGTCCATGCGCATGGCGGCGGCGTAGCCGTCGGGCAGGGGGTTGTGGCAGGTGACGACGATGCCGGCGAGGCCGCGTTGCTCGGCGACGTGGGCGTATTGCTCGATGCCGCCTTTGGCGTGTTTGCAGAGCATGGTGTGGGTGTGCGCGTCGTAGAGGCCTAGCCCCGCGGGTTGGCGGCGGGGCTTGGTGGGCTGCTCGGTGGCGGCGGGGGTTTGGGCGTCGGCTTCGCTGAAGGTCAGCGAGAGGCCGGGCCCGGCATCGAGGTCGGTGTGGGGCGCATCCGCCGCCTCGCGTCTGGCGGTCGGCTTGTGGGTGGGCGTGGCGTCCCAGAACGTCAGCGACGCGGGGGCGTCGGCGTGTAGTTCACTCGGCTTCTTTTCCGGGGTTGGTTCCGGGGGCAGATTCGGGGGTGTCTTCGACGACATCCCCGTTGTCATCGTCATCTTCGGGGGCCGACTCTCCCTTGGCGGCGTAGGTTGCACGAATTCTTGCGCGTTTCTCGGCGCGGAGTCGGGTGGCTTCGTCTGGCCAGTCGTAATCGATCTCGCCGGTGTCGGGGTTGCGCCAGTCGCGGTCTTCCTGATCCGCTTGATCGTCAAGATCGTTACGATCGGCCTCGGGGCGGAGTTGAAGGCGGATGTCGCCGCCGGTGGCGTCTTGGATGAATTGGACCCGTCGTTGGCGGACGAGTTCGAGGGTAGCGAGGAACAGGCCGATCATCTCGCTGCGTGATTTGCGGCCGACGAAGAGTTGGCGGAGGGTCATGCCGTCGGTGCCGCCGTCGCGTTCGAGTCGGTCGGCGATGTCGTCGGCGTGGAGGCTGATGGGCGTGTCGTCGTAGGTGACTTCGTGGTCGCCCAGGAAGCCGATGGAATCAAGCATCCGGCCGAACGCGGCGCACAGGTCCATCACGTTGACATCTTCGAGGTCCAGGTCCATCGCTCCCCCTGAATCATCATCGCCATCGGGGTTGCCGGTTTCATTTCCCGGGGCGGCGGGGGGCTTGGCCGCTTTGGCTACCGCGGGGAAGCGTACATCCCATTCGCTGCGCCGATCGTCGAGGGCCATCGAAGCGTCTTTGTATCGCTTGTACGCCAAGAGTTGTTGGACCAATTCAAACCGCGGATCGACGTTGGCGTCGTCGGTGGGGGGGGCGATGTCTTCGTCCGACTCGGCTTCGAGGCGGGGCATGAGCAGGGCGCTTTTGATTTCCACGAGCGTCGCGGCCATGACCAGAAACTCGCCAGCCCGGTCCACGTCCATCGTGACGCTGCCGGCCACGCCCGACGGGAGATTCTGGATCACCTTGAGGTGGTCGAGGTACTGCTCGGTCAGCTTGGCCATTGGGATGTCTTGCAGGTCGATCTCGTGGCGTTTGACCAGGTACAGCAAGAGGTCCAACGGCCCGGCGTAGGCGTCGAGCTGGACGCGGTAGTTGCCGGCGGATTGGGGCGGGGGGGGTTCGGATTTCGGGCCGGCGGCAGCGGTGGGGGGGGTATCAGTCATGGCGGGCTCGATTGTTCGCGGAGGCAGCTCTCATGCTAACCTGAAAGGGCGATGAATCTGAAATCCGACATCCGAAATCCGACATCCCTAGACTACGCCGCCTTTGCCCGCACCGTGCTCGACGCCGAGGCCGACGCGATCCGCCGGGTCGAGGTCGGGCCGAGCTTTACCGCTGCGGTGCAACTGGTGCTCGATGCCACCACGCAAAGCCGGGGGAGTCTGGTCGTCTCGGGTCTGGGTAAGTCCGGGCTCATTGGGCAAAAGCTCTCGGCCACGTTCGCCAGCACCGGCACGCCGTCGCATTTCCTGCACCCCGTCGAAGCGATGCACGGCGACCTCGGCCGGATCCGGCGGGGTGATGCGGTGCTGCTCTTGTCCTTTGGCGGCAACACCGAAGAGCTCGTCACCCTCGCCGAACTGCTCAATCAAGACAACGTCCCGATGATCGCGCTCACGAAAAACGACGGCCCGGGCAACGGCCTGTCCCGCCACGCCACGGTCACGCTGCCCCTGGGCGACATCACCGAGGCCTGCCCGCACGAGCTCGCCCCCACCAGCAGCACCACGGCGATGCTCGCGCTGGGCGACGCGTTGGCGCTGGCGGTGAGTCGGGCACGGCAGTTCACCCCCGATGATTTCCAGAAGTTCCACCCCGGCGGCGGCCTCGGCCGACAGCTCACGCCGGTGGTCGAAGCGATGCGGTTTAACGCCCCCGGCCCCGGAAGCCAAGGCAACCTTTCATTGATCGCGCTCGGCACGGTGGTGCAAGACGCCTACGCCGCCGCCGAGCAACACGCCAAAGACAGCGGCCTGCGTCGCCCCGGCGCACTGCTCATCGTCCACCCCGATGGCACCCTCGCGGGCATCGTGACCGACGGCGACCTCCGCACCGCCCTCATCCGCACCGGCCCCGAGGTCTGGTCCAACCCCATCGACCAGATCATGACCGCCAATCCGACGACCCTGCCCGACACCGCGCTGGTCCGCGACGCGGTCCACATCGTCCGCGAAAAACGCTTCGACGAAATCCCGGTCGTCGCGCCCGACGGCAAGCCCGTCGGGTTGATCGATGTGCAGGATTTAGCGGCGCTGAAAGTAATCGAGGGGTAGCCACAAAGAGTCACAAAAGACACAACAAAGTCTTTGGCGACAAGGTGAAGCTATATTATTTTTTGTGGATTATGTGACTTTTTGTGGCTTAAAAAATGACCAACCCCACCTCTATCCGCCTCATGGTTTTCGACGTCGATGGCGTCCTCACCGACGGCGCGATCACGTACCACGGTGGCCCTTCCGGGGGAGGCGGCGAATCCAAAAACTTTCACACCAAAGACGGGCTGGGCCTGCGGGCTGCGATGCAGGCGGGGGTCAAAGTGGCGATCGTCACCGCCCGGTCCAGCGACCTCGTCGCCCGGCGGATGAGCGAACTCGGGATCCAAGACGTGGTGCAGGGCTGCAAAGACAAAGCGAAAGAAGTCGCCCGCCTCGCCGATGCGTTGGGCGTGGCGCTCGAACACACGGCGTACCTCGGCGACGACCTGGTCGATCTGCCGGCGATGCAGAAAGTGGGATATCCCATGGCCGTCGCCGACGCCGCGGCGGAGCTGCGGGAGATGGCGGCGTTTGTGACCACGCTTCCGGGGGGCCGGGGCGCGGCGCGTGAAGCGGTGGAGCACATCCTTAAAGCGCAGGGCAAATGGGACGCGATCGTCGCGGGGTATCGGGGCTAGGTCAGGCGGAACGAAGCGAAGGTTTAACGATTCCCCACGCCGCCGCGGTGTTTTTTGACGCGGTCGATGAGGAGCATGGCCATGAGGTAGGCGTCGCGTTTGAGCGGGATGTTGGGGACGATGACTTGCGACTTGCCGTCGTTGGTAAGGACGGTGAGTTCGTAGTTGGGGGTCGAGCTTTCCTTGGGGGTATTGACTTTGAATCGGCGGATGTTGCTCAGCGGCACCGCGATGCCGACGCCGGGGACGGGCGGCCAGGGCCGGGCGATGAGGCCGATTTTGTTGATGCCCATGCGGGTGTGGGCAAACGAGGCGTAGACCGAGGCGACCAGGAGCGCGAAGGTGCCGATGGCCAAGGCGATTTGGACGATGCCGAACTCGGAGATCGGCGGAACGAGTCCCATGGACCAGACCACGATGAGCCCGACGATCAGGCCGGCGAGGGCGAACCAGAACTTGCGTCGGCCGGGGGTGGTGTGGGAGACGACCAAGACTTTGGGGGTTTCGTGGATGGTCACCCAGGTGGCCATGCGCTGGTGTTCGATGAGGTGTTGGTCCAGCGTCCAGCCGTCGCCTTGGCCCTTGGGCTTCTGGGTTTCGCGGTTGATTTCTTGAGCGAGGTCGTAGGAGCTGATTTTGCTCATAGCCGTAAAGATTAACGCGGGTGTTGGGGTTTGCCAGTCGAATGCGCGGCGGGGGGGGCAGATTTTTCGGCTGGGGTGGGGTTATTGCAGGGCCAGCCGCAGCTCTTGGAGTTCGCCGACGGCCTTGGCGTGGCCGTCGGCGGTGGCTTGGGCGATGCCCGCATCGATCACGGCCAGGGCGTCGTCTTCTTCGCCGATCTCGCTGAGCATCTTGGCTTTCTGGAAATACGCGTAGTGGTATCGGGGGTCGAGGGCGAGGGCCCGGTCCAGCCAGGTGATGGCCGTCTCGGGGTCGTCGGCCTTGGCGTACTCGAGTGCGATCATGTACGGCACGTCCGCGTCCTCGGGGTCGATGGTCAAGAGCTTGGTGAGTTGGTCGAGGCGGTCACTCATAGAAGATGATTGTACCGGTTCTGCGACATCGGCTGAGGGCTTTCTCTCGGGTGCGACGAGGTTCGGGGTTAGACTGAGGCCATGCTCACATCACCCCGGAGAACTTCTATGTCGATCTTCACTTCTCGTTCTGGCCGTCCGATCTTGCTTACTTTGCTGGTATTGGCCGCGGCGTGGCCGACTTGGTTTCTTCAGGCCGATGAAGCCATCGACCTGTCGCTGAATCTTGAGCCCGGCCAAAGCTACGTCTTGGAACTGCTGATTGAGCAGACCATTGACCAGGACATCCCGGCGATTAGCCAGCAGATGACGATGCAGTAACTCATCGGCATGACCATGCGCTACGACGTGACCGACCGCGCGTCGGACGCCGGCGGGACGTGGGTGGCCATGACTTATGAGGGGATCAAGTACAAGATGGACGGGCCGATGGGCCTGACGGATTACGACTCGGCCAACCCGCCCGCCGAGGTGCCGATGATGGCCAAAGGGATGGCGGCGCTAGTCGGCCAGTCGCTGCAGATCGAGTTTCTGCCGAGCGGTGAAGTCGGCGAGATCGAAGGCGTTGCGGTCATGATGGACAAGATGATCGACGCCTTCGACCTGCCCGAAGGCCCGGCCAAGGAAAACATGAAGACCACCATGGAGATGCAGTTCAACGAAGAAATGATCGAGCAGATGGTCGCCGCCACCGCCGGGATGTATCCGGGTCGGCCGGTGAGCCGCGGCGACACCTGGGACGAGGCGGTGACCCTCGGCGGGATGATGCCCATGCAGATCGACATGGATTACACGCTCAACGACTTCGACGCCGACACCGCCACGGTCGGCGTCACCGGCAAGATCACCCCGCACCCGGGCGCTCAGCCGGTGCTGATGGGCGGCATGGAGATGGACGCCGCGTTCACCGGCGAACAGGCCGGCAGCGTCGTGTTCGACCGCGCGATGGGTTTTCTGATCTCGTCCGAAGTCACCCAGGACATGAACGGGGGGATGACCATGAACATGGACAACGGCAACTCGCTGGAGATCGAGATGGTCATCGACAGCACCGTCACGATGAAACGGCTGGACCCGTAAGTGCGGCGGATGCTGGATCAGAGCTTGCCCGGCTCTGCCGTGGCGGGTGTAATGCGTGGATGAAGATCGGCATCCTCAGCGACACGCACGACCGCCTGCCCACGTTCCGCCGGGCGCTGCAGTTGTTTGCCCGGCTGGAGGTGGACAAGGTGTTTCACGCCGGCGACCTGGTCGCGCCGTTTGCGGCGAAGCTGCTGACCCCGGAAGCGGGCATCCTCCCGCCGTCGCTGTTCGATCTTCCGGGGGCGGGGTCGGTCCACGTGATCTACGGCAACAACGACGGCGAACGCGACGGGCTGAAAAAAATCCTGCCCCAGATCGTCGACGGCCCGCTCCGCGTCACGCTCGACACGCCCGGCGGTCTCCACGGCCAAACGACGATCGCCATGGCCCACTTCATCGACTGGTTCAAGCCCGCCGACCTCGCCGGGGCGGACGTGGTCATCTCCGGCCACGACCACACCCCCGGCATCACCACCAAGACCGTCGGCGACCGCGAGGTGCTGTTCATCAACCCCGGCGAATGCTGCGGCTGGGTCAACGAGCGCTGCACCGTCGCGCTGATGGACCTGTCCGGACCAACGCCCACGGTTAAGTTGATCGACGTTCAAGGCTGAAGCCGGTGAGGCCCTACCTGTCCACGGCCACCGGTTGGCGAGCGCCGGGTGAGCGGGGAGTAAAAAAACTTGCGATCGGGGTGTTTTATCTATTGGTGAATGCTCGGCCGGGCGATATATTCTGCGCGCCTCCGTCGGGTGCCCGAAGCATTGGGTGATCGACACACGCCGGGGCCTGTCGGCCAGCCTGCCGATGCCCCGCGGTTTTGGGCCGATGTGCCCGAATCACGCGCCCGGAGTGTGCCATGATTCACCCCTATACCGAGCTGCGCCTCATCAACGAACAGATGGGCTACGGCGTGTTCGCCACCCACTTCATCCCCAAGGGCACCATCGTCTACGCCCGCTGCCAGATGGACCAAACCTTCGAGCCCGGCGACCCGATCCTCGACGACCCCCGATACCTCGATCACCTCGAAAAATACACCTACACCGAACCCACCGGCACCCGCGTGCTCTGCTGGGACATCGGCAAATACGTCAACCACTGCTGCCACCCCTCAACCCTCACCACCGGCTACGGCTTCGAGCTGGCGCTGCAAGACATCTGGCCCGGCCAAGAAATCACCGACGACTACGGCATCTTCAACTGCGGCATCCCTATCCCGCTGATCTGTGACAACGGCGAATGCCGGGGCATGCTCGTCCCCGGCGACTTCGACCGCCACGTCGAAAGCTGGGACCAGCGCATCCGCGCCGCCCTGCCCTTGGCCGTCCAAGTCGAGCAGCCCCTGTGGCAATACCTCTCGCCCCAGACCGTCCGCGACCTGCGCGCCTTTATCCGCACCGGCAAAAAATACCGCAGCATCGCCACCCAGAAAGCGGCCTTGGTCAAGCCTTCGTCGGTGTCTCGGCCACGCAGCGCCTAAACCCACCGGATCACGCGCCAGACCGCCTTCGTTTGTAGCCCGCCTCCGTGCACAGGGTGGGACCCGGCACAAGGCGGGTTTTCATTTCAACCCGCATCCCCGCCGCCCCCGCCCGCAGAGGCGGTCGGTTGTCGATCACCCCAACATCCCGCCCCGGAAACCGCTACACTGCCGCGAATTTAGCAGCGGTCCGGACCGGGAATCTTAACCGAGCCCCGGACCCCCGACCCCCGACCCCCGACCCCCGACCCCCGACCCCCGGGACCCCTCGGCGTGTTTTTTCAAATGCGTCCAGCTCGCCACGCCCCCCCCCGCGACTCACCCTCCCCGCCCAACCCCATGCCTAAACGCACAGACCTCAAAACCATCCTCATCATCGGCTCGGGCCCGATCGTCATCGGCCAGGGCTGCGAGGTCGACTACTCC
>CAYPCC010000048.1:0-16043 GCA_964409095.1 uncultured Phycisphaera sp.
TCGACCACTTCGACGTCGTCTTCGTCGATCCCGTCGAGCACGTCGTCCATGGACACCGCGTTTTCTTCGGACGCCCCCTCTTTGCGCGACTCGGCGATCCGCTGGATATCCCCGCGGGTGATCACCACGGGCTTGATGGATTGGCCGACCTTGTGGCGTAGTTCGTCCAGCAGCACGAGGTCGTCGACGTGGACCACGCCGACCACCAGCCGCGAGCCGGCGTAGCGCAGCGGCATCACGCCGTGTTCTTGGCAATAGGGCAGGCCCAAGCGGTTGATGAACTTGGCCGCTTCGATATCGTCGGGCTCGACGCGCTCGAAAGCCATGTGCGAGATGGCCGCGAGGGTCTGCTGGAGCGCGACTTCCTCGACGCCCATCTCAAAGAAAATGTCCGCCAACGGCTTGCCGGGCGATTTCTCGGCCAGCCCGCGTGCGGTAACGAGCTGCGCCGCGGTGATGACGCCTTTGGCCTGAAGCGATTTGCCCAGGTCCCGCGTCGCCACGAGAGCCGTGCTCGCCGGGGCCCAAAGGTCTCTGAGGCCGACTTGGCTTTTTATGACGGGCAGATGGCTGCTGCCGTTGTGTTCAAAATCATCCATGGCGCTTCTCCCCTGCGCTTGCGTTCGAGACCAAACGGTGAAGACCGATCGGCGTAATCAGATTCAGCGGTCTTGTTTCATCCCCAAAGCAAACGCCGATTCGCCGTCTCGCAGCGCAAACCCCGGCACATCAAACACGATGCGGCGGTTGTCGATGTCGCGGATGACGAAGCTGCCGAGCTTGTCGCCGACTTTGTACAGATCACCGCCGATAAAGGCCGCGGGTCGGCTGCCGCCGACGAGGCTCTGGATTTCGATCCGGGCCAATTCGCTGTACAGCGTTTGCAGCTTGGTCGCACGCTGGGCTTCGAGGACCGCGGCGTCGTCAACGACAACCCTGGTGTTCGGCCTGGCGTTGACCACGGTGAACGGGTTCATCTGGACCTGGTCCAGCGGGACCTGTTTCTTGGTCGGGTCGTCTTGGATCGCCGCGACGATGTCGTCGGTGTCTTGGAACAGGCGTTTGATGTTGACCGGGTTGAGGGGATCGGTCTCGGCCATCTTGTCCATGTTGGCGATGCGGCTGTCGAGTTCGGTCATGAACTGCACCGTCTCGGCCGAAACGCCCGCGGCGCTGGCGTCTTTTTGCGTCACCCGCATGAGCATCAAGGCGCCGAAGGCGACGACGGTCACGGTCAGGCCGATCAGCACCGATTGCTGCGTGAGCTTTTTACTCTCATGTCCCGCACTCATGGCGAACTCGCCGCCGGGCAGGGCTCCACCGCCGGCGATGCCGCCCATCAGCGACATGCTCTGCGGCTCGTCGCCGTCACCATCATCATGGGCGTTGTCAAAATCTTCAAAATCTCGCATTACATATTCCCTAGTTCGGGGGATCGGCGGCCGGGCCGCGGGGAGGAGTCGGGTTAAATCGGATCGGCGGTTGCAACCGCTCGCTTGAATCGCTTGGGTTACGAGCGGACGTCGGCCGCGTCTTCGCCCTCGAAGAAGATGCTCAGCGTCAGGTTCGCCTTGACCACGCCGCCGTCTTCCTGCGTCTCGCGGTTGATGTTGATGCGGGGCATCCGGGTGATCCGCGGGAGCTTTTCGATGTCGCGGATGAAGTCGTAGAGGCCGTCGAAGTCGCCGACGATTTCCATCATGATCGGCAGCTCGGCGTACTGGGCGGCGGGCACGATCTTGTCGGGCCGAACGCTCTTGGCGTTGAGGTTGTGCTCGCCGGCCAACTCCCAGACCTCACGCAGCAGCGTCTCGACTTCGCGGTCGCTGGGCAGCATAGATTGGAAGTGGTCGATGGCGTTTTGCAGCTTGGTGATCTCGGCCTGGAGGTCGTCGATCCCGGCGGTCGCTTTCTCGACCGACTTGATCTTCGACTCGACCTGGGCGATGTCGTTGCCGCGCTGGATCTTCATATCCAGACGCGGCTGAGCCACGGCCATGTACCAGCCGGCGGGGATGGCGAGCAGGATCAAAACAAACAGTATTTCTCGGATGCCAAATCGCATGGTGTGTCTCCGGCGGGTTCGCCGTGGGGGGCGGTTAAAGGAAATTCAGGGTGGGGTCGGTCTGATCCACGCTTCGCACGCGGAGTGAAAAATATCCCGGGGATTCCGTGGATTCTGTGGGAAGGATTACTCGGTTTCGACGGCGCTGAGGGGTTCGGTTGGGCGGACGAATTCGCCATCGGGGCTGATCTGCAGCGTGTCGCCGGTGGGGTCGAGGTTGAGCTCGCGGTCGGCGAGGGTAGGCTCGAACTCGCTGGTGTCGAAGTTACGATTCAGGGCCAACTCGATGCGGAACTTACGCATCACGTTGTCTTCTTTCTTGGCTTCTTCGACAAAGGACAGGCTGACGCCGCGGAAGAGCTCGTGGGCGTTGAGGTTGCCGATGTATTCGGAGATTTCGACGTCGGTCGGCGCCATGCCGACGAGGGTGATTTCAACGACGGTGGGCACGACTTGGACTTCGCTTTGGCCGGTCCCTTGCTGGCGCATCTTTTCGCGTTGGATCGCGGTGCGGGCGGGTGGCGTGCCGTCCTCGGCGACCTTGGTCTGCAATTCGAGGTCGGTCAGCCGCAGGGTGGCGGGCATGTTGTTGATGAGTTCGGCAAACACCATCGACTTCAGGACGTTGTCCTTGAGCGTCGCGGTGACGTTGGCCTTGCTTTTCATCTCGTCCTTCTTGGCGTTGAGCTCTTCGATCTGCTCGAAGGTGCGCCGCATCTCTTCAAACTCGGCGTGGCGGTCGGCGAGTTCTTTGAGTTGGACGTCGGACTGGCGTCGGCCGACAAAGTCGGCGGCGACCACGGCCGTGAGCACCACGGCAAACAGGCCCACGAAGATCACGTTCGTGCGACGCGCGATCTTCTTTTCGAGGTAGTCTTCGGGAAGGAAACTCATGTTCTCGGCCATGGCTGGCTCCAGGGGTGTTGTGCCGGGGTTGGTTTCGGCGTGTCGTGGTGTTCGTTCGTGTCAAGGTCTGGCCGGGAAACGCTTCCCGCCATGGTGTGAATCATTCCGGGAGCGGGATTACAGGTTGGCCTCGCTGAGGCAGAGGCCCAGCGCCACCGCCCAACCCGGCTGCGGCTGGGCGAGGTCGATGCCGATGGGCGAAGCGCCCGCATTCATCCGCGACAGGCGGGCAAACGGGTCGCCGAGCTGGGCCGCGACTTGGACGCTGCGGGCGAGTTGTTGGCAGGTTTGGATGCGGTTGGCTTCGCCGCCGAGGAAGACGATCTTTTCGATCGGCTGCTCGGGGTAACGCGATTCGTAATGGCGGAAGGTCAGACCGAGTTCGTCGATCAGACACTCGGTGGTTTCACAGTTCATCGGCTCGGCGGTGGTCTCGGCGGTGGCGGTGGCGACGGCGGAACCATCGCCCGAGGCTTCCGCCACGCGGGCCAAGCGGGCCTCGGCAAATTCCATGTTGTGTTCGGTGGCGAGCTTGCGCGTCCACTGGTCGCCGCCGGCGTGGACCGTCTTGGCCAGCAGCATCTTCGCGCCACGGGCGATGATGATCTTGGTGGTCGCCGCGCCCAGGTCGATGTAGGCCACGGTGCGTTGGCGGTCGGTGGGGCTGGCTTGGCCGACGTGGGCAAACGCACGCAGCACGCAGGGCGCTTCGCAGTGCATCCCGGCCACTTCGAGCTTGAGCCGGTTGGCCATGTCGATATAACGCATCACGATGTCGCGGTGCGCGGCAAAGGTGATGACTTCCTGCTTGGGGCTCCCGTTGTGGAAGACCTCGGCCCCGGGGTAGTTGCGGATGACCATGCTGGTGGGCTCAACGCCCAGCCGCGTCCGCAGGGCCAGGTCGACTTGGCCGTCGATTTCTTTGGCGTCCACACGGTTGATGACAAAGTTGTTGACCAGCGTTTGGAACGCCGGGATCGAGAGCATGACCCGCTTCTGTTTAAACGCATGGCGACGCAACAGGGACGGCAACGCTTCCAGCAAAAAGGCGTGCCGGGCTTTGAGGTCGGTGCGGGCTTCTTCGGGCACGGTGGTGGAACCCAGCGCGACCAGCTCGGGCGGATCACCCGGAATGATCTGCAGGAGCTTGAGGCTGTCGGCACCAAAATCGATACCGATGGGCGAGAGTCGAGATTTGGGTTTACCAAAAGCCATGGGTAAGGTGCCTGGAACAACATTGAGCCGGCCGCCGCGGTTCCCGTATGCATGACAGGGGCGGTCCGAAGGAGGAGCAGTCACGGTGTGGCTATCCACTCCCTGCATCCTCCATCGACACACCCCACCCGCCGGTTTAGGCCGGTTGTCCCAAAGCCTTGCCCCTTTCAATCGCTATGATCGTTGCGGTATGCACGACCTGACCCCTAGCCAGATTGTTGACGCCCTGGACCGCCACGTTATCGGCCAAGCCGACGCCAAGCGCGCCGTCGCCGTGGCCATCCGTAACCGCTGGCGTCGCCGCCAGCTGGACGCGGACATGTCCCGCGAGGTCTACCCCAAGAACATCATCATGGCCGGCCCCACCGGCGTCGGGAAGACCGAAATCGCCCGCCGCCTCGCCAAGCTCGCCTCCGCTCCGTTCATCAAAGTCGAGGCCAGCAAGTTCACCGAAGTCGGCTACCACGGCCGAGACGTCGAATCCATGGTCCGCGACCTCGTCGATCAGTCCTTCAGCCTCGTCCGCGTCGAACAAGCCAAGATCGTCGAAGAAAAAGCCCAGGCCGCCGCGGCCGAACGGTTATTGGACCTGTTGCTGCCCGATCACTCCCCCCGGTCCGCCCCGCCGAGGGTTTCCGAAGGCGACCAGGCCGTTTCGTCCGGAGGATTCGTCACCACGGAAGACTCCGGCGAAGCCCGGCACAAACTCCGCGACGCCCTGCGCCAACAACTCGACGCCGGCAAGCTCGACGACCGCGAGGTCGAACTCTCCATCACCAAACGACCGCAGACCAGCGTCATGTTCGCCAACATGGGCCTCGACCAGATGGACCCGGACATGTCCAACATGTTCGAGAAGCTCATCCCCGAGCAAACCGCCCGCCGCAAGCTCAGCGTCAAGGACGCCCGCGTGGTGCTGCTCGATCAAGAAACCGAGAAGCTGCTCAACAAAGAAAAGATCCAAGCCGAGGCCGTCGAACGCGCCCAGAACGACGGCATCATCTTCCTCGACGAAATCGACAAAATCGCCACCCCCGGAAGCTCCAACGGCAAGGGCGGGGGCGGTTCCGGGGGGAACCCGGACGTCAGCCGGCAGGGCGTGCAGCGCGACCTCTTGCCCATCGTCGAAGGCTCAGCCGTGACGACCAAGTACGGCGTCGTCCACACCGACCACATCCTCTTCATCGCGGCGGGCGCGTTCCACGTCGCGGCCGTCAGCGACCTGATGCCCGAACTGCAGGGACGTTTCCCGATCCGCGTCGAACTGCAGGCGCTGGGCAAAGACGACTTCGTCCGCATCCTCACCGAACCCAAGAACGCGCTCACCAAGCAGCAGCAGGCGTTGCTGGCGGTCGAAGGCTTAGCCATCGAGTTCGAGACCAGCGCGATCGAGGCGATGGCCGAGTTGGCGGCGCAGGCGAACACGACGCTCGAAAACATCGGCGCTCGGCGGCTCACCACGATCATCGAAAAGGTGTTCGATCAGATCAACTTCGACGCGTCCGAGCGCGTCGCCAACGGCGAAAAATCCCTGACCATCACCGCCGACTTCGTCCGCGAGCAGGTCGCGGCGATCGTCGAAGACGTGGACTTGTCCAACTTCGTGTTGTGATGGAACCGCAGACATTCATTGAGGATCCGCCGCGAGCAGAAACGCGTTCGCGTCGAACTCTTTGTTCATCTCGACCAGCGCCCAGGTCACGGTGTTGGTCAGCGTTTCGCCGGGGGCGAGTTGGATGAGCGGGCTGAGCAGTTCGAGTTCGGTGTAGTCGCCGGCCCGGTAGACCTGCACCGACGAGGCTTCGGGATACGCCCCGTTGGGGTCGAAGTCGGTGGACTGGCGGAAGATCATCCCGTCGTAGACCCCGGCGACCCATCGGCCGAGGCTGCCGAGCTTGGCGTGGGCGTTGCCTTGCTGGGTCCATTCGATCGCGCCGCCTTCGCCCAGGGTTTGGACGTAGCCCTCGACCTTGGCCGGGGTTTCGTCGGTCATTTTAATGAACGCGGTCGGCATCTCCGGGGCATCCGCCGCGACGTCGAGCACCGCGGCGAGGGGTTCATTGATCTGGGTGACGGTCCAGATTTGCAACGGGTGGGGGTTGGCGCGCAGACGCAAAATGGCGTTGGTGATCACGGCCTGCGATTTTTTCGGGGGTAACTCGAACGTCCGCCTCACGACGACGCCGTAGTCGGCGCTTTCAGGGCTTTGGATGGTGAGCGAATCGGCGGCCTGTTCGACGAGGGTCCAAGCCTGCCCGTCGAGGACGCCGTCGGGCGGCCACGTATCGTGACCGAAGGCGTTTTTCCAGAGCGGCTGAGGCGCGACCCAGAGCTTGTCGCCGCCGATGTTGTAGTAGGCGTCCGCCACGGTCGGCGGATCGTAGATCGAGTCCTGATTGATCCAAAGCAGATTCTCGCCCCCGGCATACCCGAAGGACACCACCCGCCCCGCCGCCGGCGACACCGCAAGTCGGACGATGCCGTTGGTGATCTCCACCGCGTCGTCGAAGACGATCTGGGCCGATGGGGCCTTGGTTGTAGGTGACTCCGCGACGGGGGCCGCGCTTTGGCAACCCCAAAGCAACCCCACCACCGCGAAACCCAAAACCCAGGGCTTGGTGACGTGGACGGATAGCAACGATCGGGACATAGTGGTTTCCTCTCAAACGATATGAAACGCGGACCGCGAATCAGAGCCGAGCCATAGCGTATCGGGCCGACGAGGATCGGCCAAGAACACGCCCGACTTGCCGACTCAACATTCCGTCGGGAATAGTAACGACGGCGCTATAAAAAAACCTCGCCGAAGCGAGGTTTAAATGCCCGGAACAGGAGTCGAACCTGCAAGGAGTTTTACCTCCACCGCGACCTCAACGCGGCGCGTCTGCCAATTCCGCCATCCGGGCAGGATGGTTTCGAGTCGCCCAGTATAGCTAAGCCCGCCGCCTTGTCGAGCCGACCGGCAGCGGAACGATGGCGATGCCGATGGATCGCGGGCAGATGGCGTTTTGCGGCGGTCTCCGATGGCAGTCGGCCGAGCGGGCGGGTAAGTTACGCGGCCCATGAACGCCCACCCCCCCACCAAAACCGCCGACGCCCGGGCCCCGAAAGTCGTCAAGTTCGGCGGCTCGTCCCTGGCCTCGGCCCCGCAGATCGCCAAGGCCCACGCCATCATCGACGCCGACCCGGCGCGCCGGTTTGTCGTCCCCTCGGCCCCCGGAAAACGCGACGCCAGCGATCGTAAAATTACCGACCTGCTCTACCTCTGCCACGAGTCGGCCGAGCAGGGCATCGCCTTTGACGAAGCCTTCGGCATCATCGACCAGCGTTTCCGCGAGATCGCTTCGCAACTCGGCGTCACGCTCGACATGGATGCGATGTTGGGCGAAGTGAAAGCGGGCATGGTGGAGAACGCGCAGGCCGGCCGCGGGCCCGATTTCGCCGCGAGTCGGGGCGAGTATCTCAACGGCCGCATCTTGGCCGAGCGGCTGGGCTTTGCGTTTGTCGATCCGGCCGAGGTGATCTTTTTCAATGACGCGGGTCGGCTGGACGAAGCCGCGACTTACGACGTGTTGGGCAAACGGCTGGCCGAGGTGGGCCGGGCCGTGGTGCCGGGCTTCTACGGACGAACACCCAGCGGCCACGTCAAAACCTTTAGCCGAGGCGGCTCGGACGTCACCGGCGCGATTGTCGCCCGCGCCGTGGGGGCGTCGGTCTACGAAAACTGGACGGATGTGTCGGGGCTGCTCATGACCGACCCGCGGGTGGTCTCGAACCCCGAAACGATCGAGACGTTGACCTATCGAGAATTGCGCGAGCTGTCTTACATGGGCGCGACGGTGCTGCATCCCGAGGCGGTGTTCCCCGTTCGCCAGACCAACATCCCGGTCAACATCCGCAACACCAACGAGCCGGACCATCCCGGCACGCTCATCGTCGGCAGCGACACCGATACGCCGACCAAGTATCCCATCACCGGGATCGCGGGTCGCAAAGATTTTACGATCATCCACCTCGAAAAAACGCTGATGAACGAAGTCATCGGCTACGGCGAACGGGTGCTGGGCGTCCTGCGTCGCCACGGCGTGAGCTTCGAGCACATGCCCTCGGGGATCGACACGCTTTCGATCGTGGTCGCCGACCACGAACTGGGTGGCAAGCTGGAGGCGGTGTTGGCAGATTTGACCCGCGACATCGAACCGGACGCGATCGAGATCGACCCGGATTTGGCGCTGATCGCTACGGTTGGCCGGGGCATGAAGACCAGGCCCGGCCGGGCCGCGACGCTGTTCAGCGCGCTGGCCCAGGCGGGCGTGAACATCCGCATGATCGATCAGGGCAGCAGCGAACTCAACATCATTGTCGGCGTCAACGTCAATGATTTCGATACGGCGCTCAACGCGATCTACGCCGCGTTCGTCAAATGACTCCGATCGGCCACGACCCGCAAAGCGATACAATCCGATCATGAGCGAACCCCTCGACACCTTGATGGAACGCGCCAGCCAGAAGCTGACCGACATGGATTATTTGGGCAGCGAAGCGCTGTGCCTCGAAGCCTTGGCGATGGCCAAGGCGGCGGGAGATTGGACGGCCTACGCCCGCATCGTGTTGCCGCTTCAGGAATGTCGACGGCAACGGCGGATGATCGCCGCGGACACCGCGGTGCAGCTCGGGACCAATTCGTGCTGGAACGACCCGCGGGACGGGTGCGTCGCGGTGACGCCGCCGTTGGAGCGGGACGCGGCGCGGCGGCTCGCGGCGGACGCGGCGGAGCATGGCCGATTTGTCGAAGTGCTGTGGTGCGAACCCGCCGAAGACGCTTCGCGTTGGAACGTGTATACGGTCGGCGAGGTCGAAGTGGTGTGCGAGGTGAACGCACCGGATGCGGCGTGGGGGAACCAGCGATTGTCGCCGGGGGACGAAGGCTTCCTGGCGGCGGGCCACTGGTTTATCGCGGCGTCCGAGGCACTGGGCGATGCCGCGTTTTCGCAAGTCGACGCGGCGATGGGCAGCCTCGAACGGGTCGAGCAGCTCGAACGCATGGTCGCGGCGGTGGGCGATCACGAAATCCTGCACCAGCGCTTGGCGGAGGCGGTCCGCGCGATGCCCACGGGTCGGCCCGCGTGAATTCATCGGCGTCTGAGTCTGATTCGGCGGCCGTACGCCCATCGCCGAAGCGACGGCCGTGGTTGGGCTATCTCTTGCTGCTGCTCATCGGCGTGCTGGGGTTCTTCGTGATCCGGGCGGCGGTTAAACTCAACGCCACGCCCGCCTACTGGTCCCAGCACCAGACGTTTCTGCAAGAGACGCCTCCCGAGCAGCTTCAAGAACTGGCCCAAGACATCCAATCCCGCAGCCTCCGCGAGTGGTCCTACCCCATCGGCGACGGCGACGGCGTCCGCACCGTCCGCTACGCCTTCGACGAGGTCAACGCCTGGCTGGCCACTCGGCTCAAGCCGCTTCTGAAAAACCAGGACCTTTCGCTGCCCCCGGAGGTCGGCGAGTTCATGCTTACCCAGCGCAACGGCCAACTCGTGCTCGCCTTCGACTACGAATCCCGCCAACTCGGGCCACGCATCGCCAGCCTGTACTTCGATTTCGACACCGCCGACGATGCGCCGCTTGCGGGACGGATTGTCTCGGCCCAAGCGGGCGAGCAGCCGCTGGTGCTGCGCTACCTCGTCAGGGAGGTCGCCGACCAGCTCGATTCCGCAGACGCCACGCTCCAGGACATGCTGAAAAAATTTGGCACCAAACAGTTCGTCACGCTCCCCATCATCCCGGTCGACGACCACCGCGAAGCGACGATTCTTGGGATCGATATCCAGCCCGAAGGGATCGACCTGCTCATCCGCGTGTCGTATCACAAACACTAACCCCAGCGCCCCAATGTACGGCCGAGCCGCCAACCCGTGGTCAGCCTAAACTCTGAGTATGAAGCAACACCGCCCCCAACGCATCGTGGTCGGGATCAGTGGCGCGAGCGGAGCTCTTTATGCCGCCCGGCTGGTGCAGCTGCTCGTCGCCGCCGAGGTCGAGACGCACCTGGTCGTCTCGCCGCTGGGGCAACGCTTGCTGCAGGACGAGCTGGGCATGGAAGGCACGGACCTCGCGGCGTTGGCGGGCCTGGACGCCGGCGAGGCGGCGGCGCCGCACCTGATTTACCACCACTTCAAAGACGTCGGCGCGACCATCGCCTCGGGCAGCTTCCAGCACGACGGCATGATCGTGTGCCCCTGCTCGTCCAACACGCTCGGCTCGATCGCCTCGGGCTCGGCCCAGAACCTCATGCACCGCGCCGCCCACGTCACACTCAAAGAGCGACGCAAGCTCGTGCTGGTCCACCGCGAGATGCCGTTGTCGCTGATCGACATCCGCAATATGCAGACCGTGACCGAAGCCGGCGGCATCCTCGCCCCGGCCAACCCGGGGTTTTACATGTTGCCTAAGACCGTCGAAGACATCGCCGACTTTGTCGTGGGCCGATGTTTGGACCTCGTCGGCGTCGAACACGATTTGAACGTCCGCTGGTCGGGCCGGGTGGCCAAGCGGCTGCGCGACACGGCTCAGGCTTGAGCGTTACGCTAACCCGATGGCCAGCCCCACCGCCACAACCCAAACACCACCGCATCGAACCGTCAGCGAGTCGGCAAAGCCCTCTTCGCTCGTCGGCAATTTGGCGTTGCTCGCAACGGATATCAAGTTATCGCACACGGTGTTCGCGTTGCCTTTCGCGTTACTGGGCATGGGCTTGGGGTGCGGATGGGCGCAGCGTTGGCCTGGGCCCAGCGAGGTCGGGCTGATCGTGCTGTGCATGGTGTTGGCCCGGACGTTTGCGATGTGCGTGAATCGGTTGGTGGATGCGAAGATCGACGCGCTCAACCCGCGGACCCAACGGCGGGCGTTGGCGGACGGCCGAGTCAGTCGGCGATTTGCCGGGGCTGCGATCACGATCACCGGCGCGGGCTTTGTCGCCGCGACCGCGGGGTTTTGGTTGTTGCATGGCAACGTTTGGCCCGCTGCGTTATCGCTGCCGGTGCTGGGCGTGTTGGCGGGGTACAGCTTTGCCAAACGCTTCACATGGTTGTGTCACGTCTTGCTGGGGTTGGCGCTCGGGTTGAGCCCGTTGGCGGCGGCGTTAGCGATCGAGCCGGGCTATTTGGCGTGGGACGCCTCGCAAGGTGTGCCGTGGCTGATCGCGGGGATGGTGATGTGCTGGGTGGCGGGGTTTGACGTGATTTACGCGTTGCAGGACGTGGGCGTCGACCGTGAGCTCGGGCTGTTTTCGATGCCCGCGTCGCTGGGGGTGGCGCGGGCGCTGTGGATCAGCAGGGGGCTTCACGCCGGGGCGTTGGGTTGCTTGGTCGCCGCGTGGGGGGTGAGTCCGCAGTTAGGCATTGTCTTCGGCATCGCCGTCGGCTTGACCGCAGCGCTACTCGTCCTCGAACACGGGCTGGTCTGGCGCTCCCGCACGAACCACATCCACATGGCGTTCTTCACCGTCAACGGGATCATCAGCTTGCTCCTTGGAGCGGCGGGCCTGTGGGACGTGGCGCGAGCGGCGGGCTGATTCCGGGCGCTGACGCGGTGAGTTGTTCATCCAGATGTCGGCGTTGCCGAGCGGCGCGGTACCGTAAACCTTGCGCGATCACCGCGAAGCAGGCGTACGTCACGATCGTCAGCGCCACGACCAGCCGGGCGTGGTCCTCGGCCGGCGATCCGCGCAGCATCATGCTGCCGTCGGACACGCTCCCCGCCGAGGCGTCGAGCAACAACGCCAACGACAACCCCCCCGCCACCGCCGGGCACAACGCCCCGACGTACATCGCCGGCCGCCACGCATCGAACGCCGCCAACATCACAATCCCCGCCATCACCGGCATCACCCACACCACAAACAAACCCAAAATCACCAGCCGCTGCCCAAACCGCTCGTGCATCCCCTGAAACGACACCACCACCAAAACCCCCAACACCCCCAGCGCCACCAACCATCGCCCCATCCCCGGCTTGATCTCGTACACCTGCCCCGACTGCACCGCCGCCAACACCAACCCGTACCCCGCCACCGCAATCAGCAGCATCCCCGTCATCGTCGGCAACGTCGTCGCCGCGTCCCAACTAAGCGGCACCCTGGGCTGGCCCGACATGCCCAACATCCCGCGTTTGCGTGCCCGCCGCAGGCCCTTGCGTGCGGTCTGCCGATTCGGCGTCTTGAAGCTGATCGTCATCATCACCGCCAGCCCCGCCACCACAAAATACAGCCCGATAAGCAGCGACAAGATCACCGTGTCCTGGGTGCCCTGCATCCGACGCACCAGATCGTCGTGGACCCGGTGGTCAAAAAGGAGCGGCCAGAGTGTGCCGACCAAAAGCGTGACCACGCCAAAAACAAAGGCGACCGAGAAACGCTTGGACATCGGATGCCACGCCGCATCGACCCACTTCCGCCGCACCACGTGGTACATCGTCGTCAGCACAAACGCCTGCACCACCAACGAATACAGCGTCGGGTTGAGCGACAGCCCGAAGAACGGCACCGACTCGTATTGCTGGATCAGCAGCATGTTCCGCGGGATCCGGCCGCCCTGCCCGACGAGCTGCAACTCCTCGGCGACCATGCCGTAGAACGTCGGCCTCACCGTCAGAAAATCGAAAAACGACAGCCCCACCCGCGCAAACAACGGCAGCACCAAATACAACACCCCCACCGAACCCAGCGACACAAAGCTCGACTGCCACGGCTTACGGCTCACCATCCCCGCCATCAACCCGGTCATGTGGTACAGCCACACCGAACTGAAAAACGCCACATAAAAATGCAACACCTTGAATAACGGCACCCCGCCCCGCAGCACCGCATACGCCACGAACGGCAGCGTCAACGCAAACAAAAAATACTCCCGCGACGGCAAGCCAAACAGATACCCCACGATCTTCGCCGCCGGGCTCATCGGCGTCATCCGATGGTAGTCAAGCAGCTCCCGGTCCCGCTCCCGCGCGATCCCGGTCGCCACCGCCGAAGTCCCCATGCCCATCAGCAACACGCCCTGCACGATGATCAGCGGCACCAGCGCCGCCTTCGCCGCCTCCACCGGGTTTACCTCGCCACGCCGAATCAGGATGTAGTAGACCAGCACATAGATAAACGCCACGCAGGTCAGCGTGATCAGCCCCCAACTCAGCGTCGGCAGCAGCCGCATCCGCGCTCGGGCGTGTTGGATACAGATCGGCTTGGTCAAGACGTTGAGCGAAGACATCACGAGACCTCCCGGGCACCGACGTTGAGCATGATGTCTTCCACGCCGCGCTTGCGTTCATAAAACGCTTTGATCGGCAGGCCACGCTGGATCAACGAGGCCAAAAGACGGGCGGCGTCGGCGTCGTCGCCGTCGAACTCGAATCGCAGAACCGTGCGGCCGTGGACGATTTTCGCCGTCGCCGTCACGCCCAACTCCGCCAACACCTCGGCGGGCACCTCCGACGCATCGACCAACTCCACAACCTGCGTCCGCCCCGCCGCCATCCTCGCCACCAACTCGTCGATCGGCCCGCTCACCACCATCCGCCCCTTCTCCATGATCCCCACCGACGTGCAGAAATCCGACAGCTCCGTGAGGATGTGCGACGACACCAACACCGTCTGGCCCCGGGCCGAGAGGTCCCGCAAGAGGTCACGCAGCTCGATCCGCGCGATCGGGTCCAGCCCGCTGGCGGGTTCATCCAAGAGCATCACCCGCGGCCGGTGCAGCAGCGTTTTGGCCAGCACCAGCCGCTGGGTCATCCCCCGCGACAACGTCCCGGCCATCACGTGCCGTTTGGTTTGCAAACTCACCGCGTCGAGCACTTCGTTGACCCGCTGCTTGCGTTCGCGGGGCGACAATCCGTAGGCCCGGGCGAAGACGTCGAGCAGTTCATCGACTTTCAAGTCGTCCCACACCGGGGCGAGGTCGGGCATGTAGCCCAAGACCGCGCGGGCGGCTTCGGGGTGGGTCGCGGTGTCGTGGCCGGCAATGAACACCTCGCCGTAAGTCGGCTCGAGCAGCGTGGCGAGCACGCGGATGGTGCTGGTTTTGCCCGCGCCATTGGGGCCGATGAGGCCATAGACCTCGCCCGCGGCGATGTCGAGGTTCAGGCCGTGCACGGCCGTCATGTCGTCGTAATCGACCCGGACGTCGGCGGTGTGGATCAAGATGTCGCAACCCGGTGAAGACATGCTTACCGGTGATACGGTTAAGCCGTTCACACCGTTACGGATTCACATCGCCCGTTTCTCAATTACGCCGAAACGACCTCGCCGAGCGGTTGACAGGTCCGGTCTACCGCGACGGCGATGCGGGCGAGTTGAGCCATGAGTTCGGTGAGGACGGCCGGGGTGATGGACTGAGCGCCGTCGGTCATCGCCCGCTCGGGGTCGACGTGCATCTCGATGGCGAGGCCGTCGCAGTCGGCGGCGATGGCGGCCTTGGCCATGGCGGGGACGAGGTGGGCCTTGCCCGTGCCGTGGGACGGGTCGATGATGATCGGTAGGTGGGTGCGCAGGTGAAGTTCGGGCACGCACGACAGCGAGAGCGTGTTGCGGGTGTGGTCCTCGAACGTGCGGATGCCGCGTTCGCAGAGGACCACGTTGGGATTCCCCGCGGCGAGGATGTACTCGGCCGCCTGGAGGTATTCATCCAGCGTCATCGACATACCACGCTTCATGAGCACGGGCTTGGACTGATTGCCGCAGGCTTCGAGAAGTTTGAAGTTTTGGCTGTTGCGGGTGCCGACTTGCAAGCAGTCGGCGTACTTGCTGACCAACTCGACGTCCGACGGCGTGAGCACTTCGGTGACGATGGGCAGGCCGGTGGCGTCGCGGGCGGCGGCGAGCATCTTGAGGCCGTCTTCGCCGTGGCCTTGGAAGGCATAAGGATTGGTGCGGGGCTTGAACGCGCCGCCGCGCAGCGCGTGGGCCCCGGCGGCCTTGACCGCGTGGGCGGCGATGAGGATTTCTTTTTCACCTTCGACGCTGCACGGCCCGGCGATCACCGGCACCTGCGTCCCGCCGAACACGCAGCCGCCGCCGGTGCCCACTTCAACCCGCGTAGTTTGGGTGTGGTCTTTGCGGGCGGCCATCTTGTACGGGGCCAGCACGCTCATGACTTTGTCGACGCCCGGGGCGCGTTCGAGGACCGCGCCATCGACCTTGCGTTCGTCGCCGATGACGGCGATGACGGTCAGGTCCGTGCCGACGATCGGGTGGTCTTTCAGCCCCATTTCGCGGACGAGATTAATCACGTGGTCCACCTGCAGCGAGGTGGCATCGGGGCGCATCACAACGATCATGGCTAAGCTCCAAACAGATTCGGGGGGAAGAGAGGTTCATCATCAAACAAAAGGGGGCCAAAGACAAACAACAAAAAAACCCGGCGGTTGGCCGGGCGGGAAGGTCGGGTGGTTTCTCAGGGTTGAGAACAGCTACGCGACGTCCAACACGGCCGGGGGCCGGGCAAACCAGAAGCGGGCAAAATAAAAGGACGAATCGCAGTGCAAGAGGGAAAGTATGCCGCGTTTGTGGCCAAGGTCAAGAGTCGACCGAGGATTTTGTGGCTCGTCTGCGTCCGGGGGTCGAGCAATCGTCTAAAGTAAAGCGTCTTCAACACCAGCATTGTTCTAGGGAGTCGCCTGTGTTTAGTATTCTTTGCCCCGCGGGGCTGATCGTGTGGGGCTTGGTCGCGGCCGGATGGATGGCGGCCTCGGCGGCGGCGGAGGCAGACGGTTTCGCGGGCTGGGAAGGCTTGCGGGTGATCGAGCAGGAAGGCTACCCGGCGCGGATGCGCTCGGCCGACCTCGACGGCGACGGGGATGATGA
>CAYPCC010000049.1:0-2776 GCA_964409095.1 uncultured Phycisphaera sp.
TGGACACCCCCGTCATCGCCGACGGCGGGATCCGCCACTCGGGCGACATCACCAAAGCCATTGCCGCCGGGGCGTCGGTGGTCATGCTCGGCAGCCTGTTTGCGGGTCTGGATGAATCGCCGGGCGATCTGGTGATCCACCACGGAAGACGCTACAAAACCTACCGCGGCATGGGCAGCCAGGGCGCGATGTTGGCCGGCTCGGCCGACCGCTATTCGCAGAAGGGCGTGACCAAGAAGGACAAGCTCGTGCCCGAGGGCGTCGAGGGCCGGGTGCCGTACCGCGGCCCGCTGGCGGATTTCACTTACCAGATGGTCGGCGGGCTGAAGGCGGGCATGGGCTACTGCGGCACGCAGACGATCGAGGATCTGCGGGAGCACGGCCGATTTGTGCGGGTCAGCGGCGCGACCCTGGCCGAGAACCACCCCCACGACATCAGCATCACCCGCGAAAGCCCCAACTACACCGTGGAAGTCCGCGACTCGCCGTGAGCGGGCGGTTGCTGCGGGGGCGTTGGCAATCTTCGAAAAGTTTGTCATAATGCTCGACCCGTCCCGGGATGATCCGGGCTCGTAGCTCAGTTGGTTAGAGCGCACCCCTGATAAGGGTGAGGTCGTAGGTTCGAATCCTACCGGGCTCATTTCATATCTTTTTTGAACTTGGCCGCGCCGCCATGAGCATGTCATCCCATATTTTTGGCCGAAGCATCCAGCACCACTCGGGGCTGTCGCGCACCAATCGGCCTAGCCCTCCCGCACGCGGTTAAGGGTGGTTTTCAAGCAGCGTTCCTGTTTTTCAAGGATCGACGCTTTCGGGCTAATCCTGCCTCAGTGTTCCACCGCACATCAATGTTGATGGGTGTTGTTCTGTTATCTCAACCCCTTTGATCTCCTGGAGCTTTCCCATGGCCCGCGCAACAATCTCGAAGTAAACCGTCGCTCTGCTTGCCAATGGCGACCTACGCCTCACCGCCAACCAGAACTGCTGGAAGGCCCAGCACGCGATGGAGCAGGCCTTGGCCGACGCCGTCGCGTGCTTCGGCTACCGCCTCGATCGGGCCCACGACTACGACCCCGCCAAGCAACACGGCTTCATCGATTCGCAGAAACGCGGCTTGGAGGTCTTCGCTTCCATCGACCCCGATGCGCCGATCATCATCGCCGAGGCGGTCTGGCAATACAGTCACCACCTGCTCCACGGCCTGACCACCCACCGCGGGCCGATCCTCACCGTCGCCAACGGGTCGGGCACCTGGCCGGGCCTCGTGGGGATGCTGAACCTCAACGGCTCGCTGACCAAGGCGGGCGTCGACTACTCGACGCTGTGGAGCGACGACTTCACCGATGACTACTGCCTGACCCGTCTTGAAAAATGGCTGACTACCGGCAAGTGTAACCACGCGACTTCACACGTTACCCCGCTGGGTCGCGCAAAGGTTTCGGCCTCCGCCCGCAAGACCGGCAGCCAACTCGCCGCCGAGCTCGTCAAAGACAAAGCGATTATGGGTGTGTTCGACGAGGGCTACATGGGCATGTTCAATGCAATCATCCCCGACCACCTGCTCCACGCCACCGGCGTGTTTAAAGAACGCCTCAGCCAGTCGGCCCTGTTTGCCGAGATGCAGACCGTCAAGGCCAGCGAGGCCAACGCCGTGTACGACTGGTACGTCAAGAAAGGCTTCACTTTCCACATCCCCCGCGGCGCAAAGCACAAGAAGGACCTCACCAAAGAGCAGGTCCTCGACCAGTGCAAGATGTACATCGCCGCGGTCCGCATCGCCGATGATTTTGGCTGTCACACGATTGGCATCCAGTATCAGCAAGGCCTCAAAGACCTCGCCCCGGCGAGCGACTTGGTGGAAGGGACGCTTAACAACAGCGACCGCCCGCCGGTAATCGCGTGACGGCCAGCGGGTCCGAGCTCGGCACGCTGCGTCCCGAGCAGTTGGTCCGTGTGAGTTTTGCGGCCTGCCGGGAATTGATGAACGGGCCGGACCTGACGGACGATCAGATCAAGGAAGGCCTGCAGGCCGCCGTGGTCGAAGGGCCCGAAGGCGTGCGGCCGTCGGTCGAAACCGTGCTGCACGCGGCGCTGCTCGAACTGCCCGGCATCCACTTCGTCGGCCACACCCACCCCACCGCGATCAACGCGCTGACCTGCAGCGACCGCTTTGGCGAAGCGCTGACCAAGCGCTTGTTCCCGGATCAGGTCGTGGTGTGCGGAATGTCGGCGGTGCTCGTGCCCTACGTTGATCCGGGTTTGCCGCTGGCCCGCGAAGTAGTACATGGGGCCAAAGCGTACGTCGAGCTTTGGGGCGAAACTCCCAAAACGGTGTACATGAAAAATCACGGCTTCATCGCCATGGGCAAGTCGTCCAAGCAGGTGCTGCAGATCAGCCAGATGGCGGTCAAGTCCGCGAATATTCTGAATGGCGCGTTCGCCATCGGCACACCACAGTTCATGACGCCTGAGCAGGTCGCCCGCATCGGCAGCCGGGACGACGAACACTACCGCCAGCGCGTCCACGACGGGGGCTAAGCCGATTCGATTGATCTACCGTGCGCCGCTTACGGCTTAGTCGACCCCGCCAGGATCGCTAGGCCGTAAGCGGCATTTTTAATGACCGATTACCGCCGATGGCGTTGCCCGGATTCGGTGGGCTCGCTGGGGTCGTAGTCGGGGTTGGGGGTGACGCGTTGGGCGTCCGCGGTGTCGAGGTAGTCGTCGAGCTTTCGTTCGAGTTGGCGGGCGACGCTGCGTTTGCTTTCGGCCAGAT
>CAYPCC010000049.1:2786-15810 GCA_964409095.1 uncultured Phycisphaera sp.
CCAGATCGTTTTGTTCCAGCGGGTCGGCGTCGATGTCAAAGAGGACGATTTTTTCGGTGAGGTCGAAGCGGATGAGTTTGTATTGGTTGAGGTAGATCGCCGAGTGCGGGCCGTCGTCGGTTTGGTAGTGGGGGAAGTGGAAGACGAGTTCGTCGCGGGGGCGGTCGACGGGTTTCTTGCTGCCGGCCAGGAGGTGATTCAGGCTGCCGCCTTCGATCGGGTCGGAGGTGGTTCGGGCCAACTCGGGTCGGCCGGCCCAGTCGAGGAAGGTGGGGAACAAGTCAAAGCCCACGACACGGACGTGCGACCACGAGCCCGGCTCGATGCCCGGGCCGCGGATGATGAGCGGCGAACGGATGCCGCCTTCCCACAACGAGCCTTTGCCGCCGGTGAGGGTCGGGGCGGCGGCGGCGGCGGTGGCGTTACGTCGGCGATTGGCTTGGGCGTTGCCCATGCCGCCGTTGTCGGACATGAAGACGAGGTAGGTGTTGTCGGCCAGGCCCAGGCGATCGACGGCGTCCATCACGCGGCCGACGGCGGTGTCGAGGTCGTGGGTGAGCGCGGCCACTTGCACGGCACGATCGCTGCCGAGGCCGGCGTTTTCGTATTGCTCGATCGAACGCTGTAGCGCGTTTTGGGGCGTGTGCAAGGCGAGCCATGAGAGTTGGATGAAAAACGGTTGGCCGTGGTCGCGGGCTTGTTTCATAAACGATTCGGCGCGTTCGGCCATGCCGAAGAGATCGACGGGGTTGGGGTCTTTGTATTTTTCCGAGGCTTCGTTGCCGAGGTTGCCGTCGCTGACGTCGAAGCCGTGGTTCTCGGGGCCGCCGCCTTCGAGGTGCCACTTGCCGAAGTGGGCGGTGGTGTAGCCGGCTTGTTGGAGCAGTTCGCCGAGGGTGGTTTGGTCAGCGGTGATGGTGCGCACGTTTTGCGGCGGGAGGAGTTTGGGGTTGGCCGAGGCGCGGAGGGAGGGGCCGGCCTTGGTCCAGTGGAGGGCGGCGGGGTTGCGGCCGGTCATGAGGCTGATGCGGGTGGGGGCGCAGACGGGGGCCGGGGCGTAGGCGGCGGAGAAGCGCATGCCTTGGTCGGCGAGTCGCTGGGCGTGGGGCGTGTGGTACTGAGGGTTGAATGAGCCTTCGAGGTCGGGGTGCATGGGGACGGAGAGCCCGTTCCAGGCTTGGTCATCCGAGAGCATGAAGACGATGTTGGGCGGGGAATCCGGGGCGTCCGGGGCGTCCGGGGTGTCCGGGGGGGCGGCGATCGCGGTGGTGGAAAGGATCAGTCCGAGGAGGCCGAAGGCGAACTGCCAATAGAAATGCCGTGTATGAGTCATACACGGCATTACGCTTGGGGTTGAGCTTTATTGCTAAGACTCGATGCATCGAGTTGCCGAACGGCGATCTGCGATCGCCCGCTAAACGTTTACCAGCCCACGGCGGATTTGTCGCCTTGCTTGGTGACTTGTTTTTCGTCTTCCCACACGGCCAGGCCGTTGCGGACATCGACGAGTGACATTTGGAAGGTGAAAGTGGTCTGGCGGATTTTGCCGGCCTTGGCTTTGTTTTCCAGGATTTTGTAGGTCAGGGCGTAGTCGGGGACCAGGGCGTCGGGGGTGATGGGGTTGCCCTCGGCGTCGATGTTTTCTTTGGCGAATTTGGAGGCGATGTTGGATTCGCCGCCGGTCTCGCCGCGGGAGTCGATGGTGGTGAGGGTTTGGGCGACGCCCGCTTTGTTGAGGGTGACGCGGATTTTTTTGATCACTTCGTCGCGGTCGATCTGCTGGGTGGTGTTGTTGACGTAGCGGTCGATGGCGATGATCGACGGCTTGCCGTCTTGCCCGAGGTAGCCCGACGCGAGCAGCGATTCGGACATCTCGCCCGCGGCGTCGGTGGCGTCCTGGATGTCGAGCTTGTCGTAGGTCGTGATCGTCTCGGTGCCCGCGGGGTCGATGCGGCGGGCGGGGTTGTTGGCGCACGCGCCGACGAAGCAGGCGGCGGCGAGGGTGAGCGCGGTGGTGGTGAGGAGCTTGGTCATGTTGAGATTTCCTTGCGTTACGCGGATAAGCGGAGTTGTTTAGGGCTGATTAAATACCCGGGTCAAATTTCCGGGGGCGGGGGGTTAGTCTTCGGGTTCGATGAGTTTGAGGCGGAAGTCGGTCGCGGCTTGGGTGGGGGCGATGGCGTTGATGAACTGGGATTCTTTGCCGGCCAAGGAGATCGTGCGCCAGTTGGAGAGGGCGGTGTCGATGAGCATACCGTTGGCGTCGAACCACTCGAAGCGGTAATTGGCTTCTTTGCGTTCGCTGGTGTTGTTGTAGACCTCGGCCTGAACTTTGAGGAAGCCGGTGTCGAGGGTGGTTTCGTTGAGGCGGATCAGCCCCGCGGCGTTGCGGAGCGAGTTGTCGGTGGTGACGCGGGCGTCGTCGATGTAAACCCGTTCGTAGCCGGGCTCGGCCCGCTCGGCGGTGTTGACGGTTTCGCAGGCGGGCAGCAGCACCAGCGCGGCGAGCGCGAACGTCAGCGTGCACATCGACATCATTCGGCGGTTTCTTCGATCCATCGCGGGGCATCCTTTCCAAGGGAGAACTGAGAGATTCGCAAAGGCGAGTAGGTGTTGATCGAACGGACCATCACGACGTTGAACTCGCCGGGCTGGAGGTCGATCGTGATCGGCGCGGCGGCCCGAGCGACCGCGGCGCTTCGGGGCGCTACGGTGATTTTACCCGAGTCGGGCGTGGGCAAGCGGGCGACCTGGTATTGCTTGGGCAGCGAGCCCCAGGTGCGGAGGTCGGCCTGATTCGCGGCGTATTGATAGATGGTGGTAGCGATGCGGACGATGGCGGTCAGGCTGTCGTCGTGGTGGTCGAAGGCTTCGCGGAGGGCGTAGGCGGTGGCGGCCTTGGTGCCGGCGGCGATGAGCGTTTTGGTGATGATCACCGGCAGGTCGTTCTTGAATTCCTCGGCGACGATCGAATCCATGTCGGCAAGCAACTCGGTTTGCACCGCGGTGATTTCGTCGGCCCCGACCGGGCGGACCGCCAGAGCGGGGAGGTAGTTGGCGTTGCGCACGAGGCGGGGGAAGTTGGCCCCGACGTAATCGACCCCGCCGCCGAAGATGAACAGGGGGATGTCGATGCGGACTTCGCCGCGGAGCGGGGCGGTGCCGGTGGCGAAGACGACCCAGGTGGTCTTGGGCGTAGGCTGCCCGGCGGCGATGCGTTCGGCCATCTGGCGGTCGAGTTCGAGGAAATGGTTTTGGGGCACCATGCCCGCGGCGCGGGAGAGGGACTTGCGGCCGCGCTCGATGTCCGAGCCGTCGGCGGCCTCGCCGAGGTAGTAGAGGCCTTGGAGCCACTCGGCGAAGGGGTTGGCGTACTCGCCGTAGCCGCGGTATTGGTTGAGGTCGGCGTAAGAAGAGTTGAGGCCTGCTTGGAAGCGCGGGTTTTGTTGGGCGCGCTGCGCGTCGTAGCCGCCGCCTTGGGAGCTGCTTTGGGCGGCCAATTGGGCGGCTTCGAGTTTCTCGGCGTTGAGTTCGACGGCGGTGCGTTGGCGTTCGTAGGCCCGGCGGAGCTCGACGCGGGCGCGGTCGGCGTCGCCCAACTCGAGGTAGTTGAGCGCCCGCAGCGTGTAGAGCATGATGCGGTCGGCGTAGGTGCCGCGGTAGGGCAGGGCGTTGAGGTTGCTAAACGCCGCGAGGGTTTCACGCGACAGGCTGACGTCCGGATCGCGGTCGATCTTGGTGATCGCTTCGTCGGCCACGTCAAACGATTCGAGGCTGCCTTGCAGGTCGCCCCGGTCGCGACGGATGCTGCCTTGTTCGAGGTGAGCGATGACGCGGTTGACGCCTTGGCCTTGCTCTTTGACGTACTGGTCGATCCATTTGTCGGCCCCGGAGAGGTTGCCGTTGCGGTAAGCGTTTTGCGCGTTGGTGAGGGTGGCTTGGGCGCAGCCGAGGCTTAGCGACGCGACCCCAAACACCAGCAGAGCGAAGGCGAAGTGGCGGGGGCGAAATGGAGAGAACCAGCGCAGGATCATTACCCGGTTATCGTAGCAGGCGGGCGGGTGTTGCCGACGAATCAGCCCGTTGGTGCGACATTGTTTTGGGGCTGCGAAAAGTTAAACCCAGACGTTCATGAAGATGGCGTCTTCGCTGATTTTGCCGACGAGCTTGCCGACGGTGGTGGTGACGAATTTGACTTCGTATTCGGGGTGGAGGTCGAGCCAGTTGTTGACTTGTTCGTCGAGGTTGTCGATGGCGTCGAGTCGGAGTTTGGCGACGAAGGTTTTGACGTGGATCGCGCCGGTGCCGGTGGAGTTGGGGGTGCGGTTCCAGTGGTCGGCGTGGGCTTTGCGTTGGGTTTCGCCGAAGATCATGATCTTGGATTGTTGGTTGGGGTCGCCGGTGAGACCGTCGCGGTCGATTTCGATGGGGCTCAGATCGACCTTGTCGCTGCGTTCGATCCCGTCGTCGGGGGCTTTGAGTTTGGCGTGTTCTTCTTCTTCCGGCTCATCTTCCTCGGAAAGATCGATGGGGATGGCGTTGGCGAGGAGGTCGTCGTCGGTGAATTTGCGGTCGGGCATCGGGCCACTCCAGAGGTGAAGAAAAGAAGAGAAATAAAGCAAAGCGAAAAACAAAAGTAACGTAACCGACTAGGGTCGGCATCGTAGACCGAATGCATTATGACGCGCCGAGCCGTGGGCAGCGAGCGCAAAATATAAAGGGTTTTTCAGCGACCAAGGCGTACCAGCCCGAGCCGACCGGGCGGAGGCTCAGGGCCAGGGGGTTTGTGGGGGCGTAGGGTGGAGGGTCGGGGTGCAGGATCAACTCGATCCGGCCGGGCGTCCAGAGCTGAACGTGTACCCGTCCCGTTCCCGCCGGCCGAACCCAGCCGCGTTGCCCGGTGAGCCGGCCTGACCACGACAGATAGCGTCTTCGATGGCGGGGCAGGGGGGTGAGTTCGACTCGGCCGAGCGACGCCCAGTCGCGCCAGTGTGCCGACACCCGCACGGTCCACAGACCCGCTGCCGAGTCACGGCGAGCCAAAGGGTCCAGCACCAGCCAGTCGTAGTGCGGCGGCGTGCCGTCGGGCGGGGCGTCGTGTCGCAGTAGCGTGGTGGGCAACTCCATACCCCAGCAGCGTAGCACCTGGGCCGCACATCAACTTGTATCAACCCGCGGCAACGGGTGATAACCCCAAACGGACGCGGTTTGGCTTGCTGGGGAATGGCGGGGGGTCTATTCTCTTAGTTCGCCCCGGAAAAAACGGCGTGCAAAATTCCTCCCGGAATGCGTGAGCCTCGAACCTCAGTTTGAACCCGGCTCTCGAAACCCTTGGCCACTCCGAAAGACTTGACCATGAATACCCTCCAAACCACCGCCGTGGCGATCGGCCTGATCGGTACCCTCTCGCTTACCGGCTGCAAGAACAACGTCGTTTACCGCGAACTGGGTTACGAGAGCTACCGCCAGCAAGACTACCTGACCGCCGCCGAGCAGTTTCAGACGGCCGTGGACAAAAAGCCCAGCGATTACCGCGCTCAGTATTACCTGGGCGTGTCGATGCTCAAGCTCGACAAGCCGATCCCCGCCCAGACGCCGTTGGAACAAGCCTTGGCGCTTCGGCCCGACGATCCGGAGTGGACCCCCAGGATCGCCGACTCCCTCGCCGAGACGTATTACCAGCAGGAGCGGTACGAAGCGCTCTACGGCTTTCTGGACAGCATGATCCAGACCTACAACCAGCAGCCGGTGGATTTCCTGCGTCAAGCCAAGTACCTGGGCCTGCTCGGCGACGCGGATGGGCAAAAAACGGCGTTGCAAAAAGCCGCCTACTTCGCCCCGGCGAACGATCCTTCGCCCTACCTGGCCATCGCCGATTTCTACGAAACGGTGAACGACACGCCCAGCGCGATCCAAGCGCTGCGCTACGGCTACTACGTCGCCCCGGACAGCGACGAGGTCAAAGACCGGCTTCGTGGCCTGGGCATCGTGCCGGGGCCGACGATTGCCGACGCCCCGCCTAAGCCTGAATTAATCGACTGATCCCACGCCCCGCTTTGGTGCGCGTGACCGTTGGCCGATCTTCGCGTAAAATGACGTTGGGGTTTTTTGGGTTCCAGGATCCGTCGAGTATGAACATTGTTATCTGCGGTGCTGGCGAAGTCGGCCGCCACTCGGCCGAGGTGCTCTCACCCGCCGGGCACAACATCACGCTGATCGACCAGGACGCCGCCCGGCTGGCCCAGATCGACGAAGCGATGGACATCCGTTCGCTGGTGGGCAACGGCACCCAGGCCGACGTCCTCCTCGAAGCCGGCACGAACAAGGCCGACCTATTCATCGGCGCGACCAACATCGACGAGATCAATCTGCTCGCCGCGTCGATCGCCACGGCCGTGGGCTGCGAACGCTCGATCGCCCGGGTCCATCACTCGGCCTACTTCGAGGCCAAGGGACTCAACTACGCCGACCACCTAGGCATCGACCATTTGGTCTGCCCCGAGTTCACCACCGCCCAGGCGATCGCCGCGACCCTCCGCTCGCCGGGCTCGCACGCGGTCGAAAACTTCGCCAAAGGCGCGATCGAGATGCAAAGCATCACCGTCTCGCAAAACGCCAAAGCGGTCGGCGTCGCGCTCAAGGATCTAAAACTGCCCGCGTCCACGCTGGTCGCCGCGGTCGAGCGGGGCGACGCCGCGTTCTTACCGGTGGCCGACACCAAAGTCATGGTGGGCGACATCGTCACGCTCATCGGCGAGTCCAAGGCGTTTGAGAAAACCATCAAGCTGTTCAAGCCCGAAGCGGGCGGCCGGCTGAAGGTCATGGTCATGGGCGGCTCGACGCAGGGCGTTTGGCTTTGCCGCGAGCTGCGCAACCGCAACTTTGCGGTGCGGCTGTTTGTGCTTCGGCCCGGCCGGGCGCAGGAGCTCGCCGAGAAGCTGCCGTGGGCCACGCTGATCAACGGCGACGTGATCAACTCCGATATCTTGCTGGACGAACGCGTCGATCAGGTCGACGCCTTTGTCGCCTGCACCGACGACGAGGAGACCAACATCCTCGCCGCCGCTCGGGCCAAGAGCATGGGGGCCAAGTCCGCGATCGCTGTGCTCCAGCGGCCGACGTACCTGCACCTCATCGGCCACATCGGTCTCGACCACGCCTTCAGCCCCCGCTCCACCGCGGTCAGCGAGATCGAGCGTCTGCTCAGCGGCGCGACCGTTCGGCAGCTTGCGCCGCTGGCTGAGGGCATTGCGGACGTGTACGAGATCCGCGTGCCGAGTTTGGCCAAGAAGGTCGTCGATATCCCGCTCAAAGACGTCAAATTCCCCGCCCGCACCATCATCGCGGCGATAAGTCGGGGGGAAACGGTGTTTGTGCCCGGGGCCGACGACACGATCAAGGCCGGGGACATGGTTGTGGTGATCGGCCCGGCCGAGTGTGCACGCGACCTCAAGAAAATGTTCGGAGGATGAGACTCGGCGGTAGGGATTCGGCGCTTGGCGCTAGGAAAAATCTGTACATTTTCCTAGCGCCAAGCGCCGAATCCCTACCGCCTGACGAGACTTGATTAACCCCTCTTTTGGCATCCATCCACCGCGTCCCTTAACCCCACCTCCCTTCCGCCCGCCCCATGAACTACCGCCACGTCATCCGACAAATCGGCCTGCTGATGTTCGTGCTCAGCGCGGGCATGGGCGGCATCGTGCTGATCGAATGGATGATCTGGGCCAGCCGGGGGCGGGGCGAACTGTTGGGGATTCAGGCGATGGGCGTCTCGGCGTTGCTGGGCGGGGCGCTAGGCGGGACGCTGTGGACCGTGGGCCGGGGGGTGCGGGTGGAGATGATGAATCGGCGGGAGGCCATGCTGCTGGTGGCGTTGAGTTGGTTCATCGGCGCGGCGGTCGCGGCGCTGCCGTACTGGACCTGGGCCCTGATCCGCGATGCGGGCGGCGTCACCGGCGATCCCCATATTTTTGAGTCCTATGTGGCCTGCTATTTCGAGGCGATGAGCGGCCTGACCACCACCGGGGCGACCGTCGTGGGCAACATCCCCGGCCTGCCCAAAAGTTTGCTGCTTTGGCGGGCGATGACGCACTGGCTCGGCGGGCTGGGCATCGTGGTGTTGTTCGTGGCCGTGCTGCCCATGATCGGCGTCGGGGGCAAACGCCTGTTCAACGTCGAAGCCCCCGGCCCCCAGCAGCAGGGCGTCCGCCCCCGCATCAAAGAAACCGCCCGCGTCCTCTGGCTGATCTACATGGGCATCACCGCTGCCGCCGTTTTGTCCTACAAGCTCTGCGGCCTGTCGTGGTTCGAGAGCGTCTGCCACAGCTTCTCGGTTGTCTCCACCGGCGGGCTCTCCACCCGAGACGCCAGCATCGCGGCCTACGACTCGGTCGCCATCGACATGGTCTCGATCGCGTTCATGCTGCTGGCGGGGGTGAACTTCGGGTTGATGTTCCTGCTGGTGCGCGGCCGATGGAAGGCGGTCTACAAAGACGAAGAGCTGCGCATCTATCTCGCGCTCAAGCTCGTGGTCATCGTCATCGTCGCGGGCAACATCATGGGCACCGACCTGATCACCACCGCCGGGCAAGCCGTCCACGGCTCGGCCCTCCAGGCTCTGCGTTTCGCGGGATTCCAGACCGTCTCGCTGCACACCGGCACGGGCTTTGTGACGTCCGACTACGACCAGTGGCCGTTTCTCAGCCGGGCGCTGCTGATCGGGCTGATGTTCATCGGCGGGTGTGCGGGTTCGACCGCCGGGGGCATCAAAGTCATCCGCTTCTGGATCGCCATCAAGGTGATGATCTGGTCGCTCGAAAAAGCGTTTCGGCCGCAGGTCGTCCGGCCGCTCCGCGTCGGCGGGGGCATCGTGGACGACGAGATGAAACTCGCAGCGCTGACCTACTGCCTGGTCATCCTGCTGCTGGTCGCGGGCGGGGCGATGGTCATCGGGTTGTTCGAGACGCACGCGGGCGGCTTCGAGATCGACTTCCTCACCGCCGCCACCGCCAGCCTCTCGACCCTCGGCAACATCGGGCCGGGCTTCAACGGCATCGGCGCGACGCAGAACTACGGCTGGTTCTCCACGCCCTCGCTCGCCTTCATGAGCCTGCTCATGATGCTCGGCCGCCTCGAAGTCTACGCCGTGGCCGTACTCCTGCTGCCACGGTTTTGGCGCGGCAACTAGCGATTTCCGAGGGGGATTTCGGATTTCCGAAGGCCAAGTCAAAGACCACGGTTGAGTTTTTCTACCGCTGACGCCACCGCTTGCGTCCGCCCATCCCAAATCCCACATCCCACATCCGAAATTCATAACCCCGCCAAACTCACCCGCACGCCAGCCCCGACCACCCCTATAATCTAATCATGCCCGTCACCGACGCCGACACCATCAACGTGGACCTCCCGCCGCTGACCGCGGCCGAGTCTTTTTACCTGCCCGAAGTCTTCAAAGGTTTGGGTACCACGCTCCGCCACCTCGCTGGGGCGATCCGTGGCCCGGGCAAAGGCACCAACCGCGTGCTCGAATACCCCGAGGACCGCCGGGAGATGCACCGCGTCGAAGACGGCGGGTTGTTCGTTGATAACTTCCGGGGGGTCCACCGACTCAACCGCGACGAAGACGGCCGGGTCCGCTGCGTCGCCTGCTTCATGTGCGCCACCGCCTGCCCCGCCAACTGCATCCACATCGAAGGCAAAGAGTCGCCCTGGGACGACCGCGAGAAATACCCCATCAAGTTCGACCTCGACGAACTCCGCTGCATCTTCTGCGGCATGTGCGAAGAAGCCTGCCCCGTCGACGCGATCGAACTCACCTACACCTACGACGTCGTCGGCCTCAGCCGGCAAGAGATGATCTTTGACAAAGAAAAATTGTTGGCGGTGTACGACGCGACGGTTGAGAGAAAGCCGATGTAAGGAATAATTCCATGATTGACGTTGTTAAAGCAACTTCTATAGCCAAAGACTTTGTGTCAAATATTCTCAAAGATCGGCCTATCGGGACACCACCTCGAAGAGGTGCAATCGACTCAAGACAGTGATCTTCGGAAATTTTGGGACGTAACAGTTAGTGTGCTTAATGATGAGCAGTCGATTGCAGGCGCATTAGGCTTTGATCCCAAGCGTGCGTACAAAGTGGTTCGGATCAACCGGGAAACGGGCGAAGTTGTTTCGATGAAGATTCGTGAATTCACTCGCCTTGCAATTTAATACTGACAATGGCGAATAACAGGCCAAATTTGTTGATTGATACGAATGTTCTATTGCTACTCGTAGTGGGACGCTACCGCCCAGAATTGATTGGGCGTTTCAAACGTATTCAACAGTTTGAGTTTGCAGATTTCGAGAAGCTAATTAAATACCTGTCTCGATTCGAGGTATTGAAAACAACACCGCACATCCTTACGGAAGTTAACAGTTTCTTGAACCAGTTGCCAAGCAACGAAGTAGATCTCTGTCAGCAGATTCTTCGAGAGATGATCATAGAGGCTGAAGAAGTTTTCGTTGATAGCGATCTACTTTCGGCAAAGCCAGAGTTTGTTCGGTTGGGTCTAACCGATGTGGGTATTCTGCAGACGGCAGATGGGACAACCGTCGTATTGACCGATGATGTAAATCTATTGGCGGAAATCTATGGGCGGGAGCATGCCGAAGCGGTCAGTTTTGCTCGTGTCCAAGAGATGTACACATAATTTAGACCCAATCCGCCCTCTGGCGCAAAGAAAGCCGAGGCACCCACTACCGCATCGACCACCCCGAAACCAAAGACCGCACCTACCACGTCCACGACCGCTGGGTCCGAGGCAATAACGAGCCCATGCTCCACCCGGTCTTGAGCTCCTAGGCGGTGCGTTGATGCACATACCGGCGCGATCAAAAAATTACCCCGCTCTAGTGAGCGGGGTAATCACATCATGTGACCGTCTGGCGTACCTTGATTATCGACGTCGTCGCGCCATCAACCCCAGCCCCGCCATGCCTAGCAAGATTGCGCTAGTTGGCTCAGGGATCGGCGTGCCTAGCGCCTCTTCGGTCAGCAGTGAAAGAGTGTGCGAGCCGTCGCGTATTGGGGAGAGGATAGTGTGGATCGTGTCGCTTGCCTCAATCGAGCTGTCGGAGGTGCTAAGTTGCAGCTCGACGAGATAGATCGCGTCGGTTAGCGCAATCGCGTTGGCAAGCGTAGGGCTGCCGGCGAGGTAGTCGAATCGCAGGTCGTAGTGACCCGATGTGCCGACGGCGGCGTCGAGCTGCTGGGCGGTACCCGGCGTGAGCAGGGTGCTACCGAAGTAGACATCGATCCACTCGTCGGCGGGCATGGCCATGAAGTGGGGGTGGATGCCGGTGTGATGGTCCGGCTCGGTCATGGCGTGGCCGCCGTGTCCACCGTGTCCGCCGCCGGTCGCAAAGTCCTCGAAGGGAGCGTTGCTCCATTTCTTCACGCCGATGACAGTGAGGTAGAGTGCGTCGCCGAAGAGGCTCGATTGATCCTCGATATCGAAACCTGGGAGAGTTGACAACGAGAGGGAGCCGATGGTTGCCCAGTGGCCGTGAATGGCGTTGTAATAGTCTCTGACGATGCCGTTGCCGTCGTCGGTGGGGTGGTGCCCGCTGATGTAGCCCTGAGCGAAGAGCTTGCCGTCGATAACCTGGACGTCGAAACGTCGTCCGTCGTGGGCTAGTGCGTGACCGGCGAGCAGGGTGGCGATGGAGGTAACGATGAATGCTTTATTTAACTGCATGGAGTATTCTCGATTCGTTTGCCGTCGCTACTTTGCGACGGCGGGGTTGTAATGGTTTTCATCAACGGACACATAAGTCGCGTTGAACGGTTGGGTTTCGGCGTGGCCGTCGAGGTAGCCATAGGCGCTGACCGCGTCGGGGCTGCCGGGTTCGCCCCGGTGGGCGTTGGTTTGCAGCTCGCCACCGGCGAAGACCGGCGGGAGAGCGGGGTTGGGGTGATTCCAGAGTTGTGGGTGGAAGTGGTCCTGCACCGCGGCGCTGCCCTGGTAGACGCCGATCCCCGTATGGATCGTGCGGGCAGGGCGGGGCACCAGATCGACCTTGCCGACCGCATCGGGCAGGCCGCCCGCGGCACCATCGGCTGAGAGGTACAGGTTGATGCTGTAACTCGTCTGTCTGAAACTCCCCCCTATGTAGCTCCCGCCCTCAAAGTGCGGGCTGGTGTCCAGCGGCGAACGGAGGAGCAGTTGCGGGTCATACTGGTCGCGCAAGACCACGATCCATGATTCGCCGTGGCTGGTGCCGATCATCTGTCCTTTGTGGTCGGTGAGGTAGGCCCAGTGGGCTGTTTCGAGCTGCCGAATGTTCGACAGGCATGCCACGCGTTGCCCGGCCTTTCGCCCCTGCGCCAAAGCGGGCAGCAGCAAGCCGACTAACAACGCGATCACTGACACGACCACTAATAGCTCAATGAGC
Source organism: uncultured Phycisphaera sp. (assembly GCA_964409095.1). Classification (GTDB taxonomy): domain Bacteria; phylum Planctomycetota; class Phycisphaerae; order Phycisphaerales; family Phycisphaeraceae; genus Algisphaera. Next base: position 15,228 of record CAYPCC010000049.1, read on the forward strand.
GTAAACGCGCATCGCCGCATGGGGTTGCCTTTCAATTGGATGAAAAATGATCCACAGAGCGGGTGTGTCTATCGACACGCCCATCAAAACAATGTCACCAGCGCGGCCAGGAAATTCGACACGCGGCGACAAGAGGCATCAGCGATGGAGATGGTTTCAGCCGCGCGGCGGGCCGCGGCCGCGAACGCGATCGAGCACCGCGAGATCCTTGTGAACCGATATCTCCATGGCGTAGGCGATCTCGCCAAGCTCGCCAAGATAGGGCGTGTAAAGCACGACCGGCGGGGCGTCGATCAGGTGGGCTTTAAGAAAACAGACCATGCACCGACGGGCTGGGTCGGTCGGCTTATCACGATCCTCTGAATCATTTTGCTGAAGAGGCGGGCAGCATGTTGAATCGCCTAGAGTCTCGGGGTTACAGCAACTTGGTACTGGAGCGCAGCATGATGAGCTGGACGCCGCTTGGACATCGGGCATCTCGACCACGCCGCGCGTGTGGCCGGGGATAAATACGACCACCCAGAAGCTGAACCATGTCAGCATCAATAGCCGGAACAAGTTGGAACTCAATAATCCCATCAAC
>CAYPCC010000050.1:0-11820 GCA_964409095.1 uncultured Phycisphaera sp.
GGCTTCACCCCCGCCGCCAAACCCGGCAACACCCCCGCCCCCACCGCGCTCCACATCGCGGCGCGTTTTTCCTCCGAGCGCGTCGCCCGCTGCGCGAGCAGCAGCGCCCCGAGCATCGCCGCGATCCCGATGCCGTCCTGGTGCCCGCTCCACGCCGTCTCAGCAATGACCAGCGGACTCCACGCATACATCACCGCCCACCACGCCGACCGCCCGAGGAAACGCAGCTGCCGCATCAGCATGACCACGATCACGAGGTCCAGCAGCGCAAACGCCAAGCGGTACGCCCGGGCTGCGCCCAGCGCATCGCCGTGGCCCATCGACACCGCGTTGTACACCGTGGTCACGCCCGCAAAGAACCACTGGCTGGTCGGCTGATAAATCGTGACCAGTTCCGGGTTATTGATCCACGTCAGCCAACGCGCCTGCTCCATGTCGTCGGCAGCGCGGAGTTGCTCGAGGTCTTCCAACGGCGGCGTGACGTAGGGATTGTTTCCCGCCGCGAGGGTTTGGCCGTCGTAAAGATATCGCCAGATATCATCGCTGAGCGTGACGGGCATGAAGAAGACGTAGCCCAGACGGACGATGGCCGCGACGATGAGGATGACCCACGGCGCGGGTTTTTGCGGCAGCTTCCACCGGCGGATCACGATGACCGATAACCCCAGCCAAACGAGGGCCGAGCCGATCCACAGGATCCACAAAAGCGAGGCGTCGGGGTAAATCATGCCGTGGTGCGTCCGCCGCTGGGTTGGGGTGAGGCGTGGGCTGCGTGGTCGTTGATCGCCGCGGCAAGTTGTTGGGTGAGTGTTAGCTTGACCGTGTCCATCGACGGGCAGGCGTCGCCGAGGAGCTGGGCGAAGCTGGTCACGGGTCGGCCGCCGAGGCCGCAGGGATCGATGGTTTGGAAGTGGGCCAGGTCGGTGGTGACGTTGAGCGCCAGGCCGTGGAGGGTGGTGTTTTTGCGGATGCGGACGCCCATGGCGCAGAGCTTGGCAGTAGGCAATGGGGTTGAGGCAGTGGGGTGGGTACCCGTCGCATCCAAACCGCCCGTCAATCTTTGTCCCCCACTGCCCGCCCCCCACGGCCCACTGCCTACCTCCACCCACACACCGGTCGCGCCTTGTTCGGTTCGGCCCACGACGCCAAACGTCGCGGCCGCGGCGATGACGGCGTGTTCGAGGAGGCGCATGTATCGGCCGAGGTTCAGGCCGTGGTCGTTGAGGCGGAGGATGGGGTAGGCGACGACTTGGCCGGGGCCGTGGTAGGTGATGTCGCCGCCGCGGTCGGTGTCTTGGACGTCGATCCCGAGTTGCTGGAGTTGCTCGGGTGGGGCGAGGATGTGGTCGCGGACGCCCGGGCGGTGGCTGACGGTGATGACCGGGTCGTGCTCGACGAGCAGCAGCGCGGGCGGGGATTGGCCGAGGCTGACCGCGAGGTTGCGTTCGCGTTGCTGGACCAGCGCCTCGGCGTAGTCCAGCCGACCCAGATCAATGACATCCCAATCCATCACGGTTCCCGCGGGGAGCGAATCCGTGGCGCATGATACGCCAACCGGTGCAACCCCGACGGTGATTCAGAAACCCGCCGCCTACGCCGCCCGGCGGGGGTAACCCGGTTCGGGGCCACGGCCGGGATGGTCCGGGGTCTCCGAGGGATCGGGCGGGCTGGACATACCCGCGGCGTCGGCGATGCGGAGGTTGTTGCGGCCGCTGCGTTTGACTTCGTACATCAGATCATCGACGCGGCGGACCAAAGCGTCTTCGTGTTTGATTCGGCCGTCGCAGTTGAGCAGCCCGATGCTGAACGTGATCGGCCAGCCGCGGGCCTGCATCACATCCAGCAACTCGAAGCGGAGCTTGGCGATGAGCAGTTCCGCCGACTGAGGCGGGGTTTCGGGCAAGAGTAGCGCAAACTCGTCGCCGCCGAGGCGGGCGACGGTGTCGGTACGGCGGAGGCGGCGCGTCATCTCTTCGACCACGCACACCAATACCCGGTCGCCCTCGGCGTGGCCCAAGGTGTCGTTAACTTTTTTGAAGTGATCCAAGTCGAGGTACACCAACGCAAAGCCTCGGCCGTAGCGTTGCGCCCGGGCGAGTTCCTGCATCAATCCCTCGAAAAAACTCAGGCGATTGACCGCGCCGGTGAGCGCATCGGTCCGGGCGAGGGTGTGCTGGCGGGCGACGGCGTTTTGCAGCGACTGGATCAGCATCGTGAAGATCAGGAAAAACGACAAGCGGACCACCGCGTTCCAGTACGGGATCCCCACGTGCGAATACTCTTTGCCGCTCAGGATGTCCGCCTCGGCCCAAGCGGCGGCGCAAAGCCCGGCGATCAGCAAAGCGCTGCGTCCCCCGACTTTCAGACAAACCAACCCGATCGGCACCAGATAAAACAGCGAAAACGATAGCTCGGGCGGCGTCACCACGTCCAACGCCATGACCGCGATGATCAGCAGCATCCCCGCCGCCAACCAGTGGCGCTTGGACAAGCGTGATCGTTTCCAAAACTTGCTCATAGCTGGCCCCGACGCCATACACCGCGTCCAACAGGAAGACATCGGCGAGAGGCGGGGGTCGGTTTATGCCGACTGGCGAAGAAAAACCGGTTGCGGCGATCGAACGCGACTCGAAGACGACGGGGCGACCCTCACACCGAAAGCGACGGGTCGTAATCCAAGTCGTCGCGGTAGCGTTGGCGGATCGGCTCGACGACGTCGGCGATAAACGCATCGACCTGCTGCGGCGCACGACCGATAAACAACGACGGCTCGAGCGCCCCATCAAGATCAACCTTGGCAAACGCGGGTTCGCTGCGGAGGCGTTCGATCAGGTCGTTGGGCTTGCCCTCGGCCTTGACTTGATGGGCGGCGGCTTGGCTGTGGGTCCGGATAATTTCGTGCAGTTCCTGCCGATCGCCGCCCTGCTGCACGGCCGCCATCATGAGGTTTTCGCTGGCCATGAACGGCAACTCGGCCGCGAGGTTCGCCGCGACGGTCTTCTCATAAACCACCAAACCCGACGACACGTTGATCATCAAATCGAGAACGCCATCGAGCGCGAGGAACGGCTCGGGCAGCGTCAGTCGGCGTACACTCGAGTCGTCGAGGGTGCGCTCGAACCACTGTTCGCTGGCGGTGACGAAGGGGGTTTGCGTCATGCCGATGACGAACTTGGAGAGGCCGCAGATGCGTTCGCAGCGCATGGGGTTGCGTTTGTACGCCATGGCGGAGCTGCCGATCTGGTTCGTCTCGAACGGCTCTTCCATCTCTTTGCGGTTGGCGAGCAATCGGATATCGGTCGCGCACCGCTGGGCCGCGGCGGCGACGGCGGCGAGGCTGGAGATGATCAGTCCATCGACGACGCGGGGATAGGTTTGCCCGGTGATGCTGAAGCGGCGGTCGACGGGCCAGTGCATTTTGGTGGCGACCAGTTCGTCGAGGCGGTCGACCCGGGCGTGGGCTTGTGGCGTGTTGCCGCCGAAGAGCGAGAGGAACGAGGCCTGCGTGCCGGTGGTGCCTTTGACGCCGCGGAAGCGTAGCGTGGCGAGGCGGTGTTCGACGTCTTCGAGGCCGAGCATGAGGTCGTGGGCCCAGAGGGCGGCGCGTTTGCCGACGGTGGTCGGCTGGGCGGGTTGGTAGTGGGTAAACGCCAGCGTCGGCGTCCCCCGGAATTTGACCGCGAACGTGGCCAAGCGATCAATCACGGTGGCCACCTTGCGGGCGATGATCTGCAGCGCCTCGCGCAGCTGGATGAGTTCGGTGTTGCAGTTGACGAACTGGCTGGTCGCGCCAAGGTGGATGATCGGCCGGGCGGTCGGGGCTTGGTCGCCCAGCGCGTGGACGTGGGCCATCACGTCGTGCCGCAGCTTCTTCTCGTAGACCGCGGCGGCGTCGAAATCGACATCCTCGAGGTGCTGCTTGAGTTCATCCACCTGCTCCCGCGTCACCGGCAAGCCCAGCTCGTGCTCGGCCTCGGCCAACGCCAACCACAACTTTCGCCACGTCGTGAACTTCTTCCGGGGCGACCACACCGCCTGCATCTCGGGCGAGGCGTTGCGGCTGGCGAGCGGGGAAACGTAGCGGCTGTGGTCGTCCAACGAGAAATCTCCGGGCGTGCGATTCTTTAAACACTTCCCCGACGTGCGTGCGCGGCGGGAGGGGCCATGGTAACTTCCTTATCCCGAACCGGCTGATGCCCGGCCGCGTAGCGCTCCTGTCAACCCTTCCCCTGATCCTTCGCCTATGGACCCCGCCGAAGAAAAAGCCCTGATCCAACGGGTCCACGAAGGCGATCGGGTGGCGCTGGGCGAGCTTTTGCGGGCCCACCAGCGTCGGCTGTACAACGTCTGCTTCCGCATGGTCAGCCACCCCGACGACGCGGCGGAACTCACCCAAGACGTGCTCCTGAAAGTCGTCGAAAAAATCGACGGCTTCCGCGGCGACGCCAAGCTCACCACCTGGATGACCCGCATCGCCATGAACGCCTCGATCTCGCACCTGCGTAAACGCAAGCTCCGCCGTACCGTCTCACTCAACCAGTCCGCCCCCGGCCACGGCCACGGCCCCGGCCCCGGAAGCCCCTTCGACGACAACGGCTCGTCCCTCGCCCACCGTTTGGCCGATGCGAGGGAACCCGGACCCGCCGCGTGCGTCCAACACCACGAATCGCTCGACGCGCTCCAGCGCGGCATCGCGTCGCTCGACGATGACCAGCGTGCGGTACTCGTGCTGCGCGACCTCGAGGAGTTGGACTACCACCAGATCGCCCAGACGCTGGACCTGCCCGTGGGCACCGTGAAGAGCCGGCTGTTCCGGGCCCGCTTAGCCCTCCGCGAAAAACTCAACCCGACCCCCGCCCCCGGAAGTCGCCCCGGAAGTGCCCCCTAAAATCTTTAGCCCCATGGACGATCGTTACGACCCCAATCTGATCCTCGGCTACGTCGAAGGCGAACTCACCGCCGCCGACCGCGCCCGTGTTGCGGCGATACTCGCCGACGACCCGGCCCTGGGTGCGCTGGTCGCGGACCTCGAGCGGGACCGGGCGGCATTGCGCAACGCCAAGCCGATCGAGCCGCCCCACGACTTGGCGGATTCGGCGATCGCCGCGATCGAACGGCAGCTCTTATTCGAGGACCACACGTCGCCCGCCGCCTCATCCGCTGCATCTTCTCGCCGCTACCGGCTCGTCCCGCTACTCACCTACGGCGGCATCGCGGCGGTCCTCGCCCTCACCGTCACCGTCGTCTTCCAATCCCTGCGCAGCGACCCGTCATCCACCGCAACCGTCGCGCTGAGCGACGCCCCCAAGCCGGGCATGAGCTTGGCCGAGGCGACCCTCGAAGCGCAGCACAAAGCCGCGGCATCAGGCGGCAGCGTGAACGAATCGGCCGACGCGGTCACGCATGACGCCGCCGGTTTGGTTGCCGAATCCCTCGCCCAGGCAGACCTCGACGGCATAGCCGCGGCCGATGATTCGGCGTTGCTCGCGGAGACCACCGATGCCCTCACTCCCACGCCGACTGACACCTTGGCCATGCTCGAGACCGCCCCCGCGCGACAAAACGCCAGCCGAGCCGACATGGCCATACCCGCCGCCAGCCGAGGCGAAACCTTCGCCGATGCCGCGAGGTTCCGCGAGGCAAACACCGCCGCTTCCGCCCCGGTCGCTGCATCCCAAGACGCCTTGGCCGACGCGACCCTCGCCGCCGAAGCCGTGGCCTTAGATGAGGCCCCGGCCGACTCGTTCGCCATGATGCGGTCCCAGACCCCGCCCACTCCCGCGGTGATCGCCCCGGTTTCGCCGCCCCCGCTCGCCACGACCGCCCCGCTCGATCATCGGCGAGCGTCCGCAGATCTCGCCGTCGCCGCCGAGCTTGAAATCCAAGCCTTGGGTGGGACAACCGCAGCCAAAACGCGCGACACCAAGCTCCAATCCGCCCCCGTGGCCAGCCAGCGTTACACACTCAACATCGTCACCCCTTCGCCCGACCGTTCGCTTCTGCAACTCAACGCGTGGGCGGCGCAAAACAACGTCGCCGTTACGCCGGACCTTCCTGCGGGTGGCGGGGGTCGCGCGGGGGGCGAGTCGGATGTCGCGTCTTTCGTCGCCGCCGACGCGATTACCGAGCAAGCGTTGGCCACGCCGCAGCGGGTCACGCTGACGATCCCGGTCGCCCGGGTCCCCGATCTGGTCGCCGCGTTGTCCGAACCCGATCACTTGGGGCGACAGGATGTGGTGCCGCTGCAGCCGTGGATGAACTGGCAAGCCCCGTTGCAGCGGGCCGAGGTCCAAGTCGTCATCGAGTCGGCCCCGCGATAATCGCCGAGGTTTGAGCCTCAGCGTTCGCGTCGTGAAACGTCGTCCACGACAACGCCCCCGCCGCATCGACCGACACGCGTACCCAACCGACGCGGTCGCTGACCAACCGCGTCGCCCGGTGCGCATCCACCACCTCGGCCCACCGGTCGCGGCGCAGGCGGGCCGGGCCGCTGGATTGCAGCACGACGTGCGGGTCTACCGCGTCGAGCCAGGCGGCGCTGGCGTCGACAAAACTGCCGTGGTGCGGCAGGTCGGCGACGTCGGCTCGGAGGTCTTGGTTCGCGTCGAGCAGCGCCGTGATCGCCTCTTGCTGGATATCACCATTCAGCAAGAATCGTCGGCCCGCGTGACGCACCGACAGCACCACCGACCGGTCGTTGCCCTTGGCCTCCGACCAGCCTTCCGCGGGGGGCCAGAGGACGTCGAGCTTCGCGTTGCCGAGGATCCTTTGATCGCCCCGCACCACGACACGGGGGCGGACGCCGCGGTTTTGCAGTTCGTTCCAGAGGTGGGCCGTGGCCCGATCCGGGTGAGCGCGGGCGTCATCGACCACGTCGGCCGACACCCACACCTCGCCGACGGGCATCGCGTCGAGCACATCCAGCGTGCCGTTGTAGTGATCGATATCCGCGTGTGAGATCACCAGCACGTCCAGCCGATCGACCCCCATCTTCAGAAGCGTCGGCACCACGCTCCGCCGACCAATGAGCGGGTACGGCTGCGACCCACAATCAAACATCAACACCCCCCCGCCCCCGGAACTACCCCCGCCCCCGGAATTAACTACTCCGCTTTCGGACGTCGGCTCGTCTCCGACCTGCAACACAAAACACGAACCGTCCCCCACCGCGATCATCGACAACGACATCGCTTGGTCACGCGCTTCACGCACCGCGCCTTCGTCGCCGCGCAGCACCCCGCCCGCCTCGGGCAACTCGATCCACACCACCACACCGATCAGTACGCCAAGCGCCAAAACGCCCGCCATCTTCCTAGCGCGGAACCAGCCCGCGAACCACAACCACACGACCACGAGCACCGCGAACACCCACCACCCCGGCAGCGCATACACCAGCCGCACCGTCGCCCCCGGCCAATCCGCCGCCTGCTCCACCAACAACGACAACGCCCCGCCCGCCCAACGCAGCGGCCCACTGAGCAGCAGCGCCCCGCTCGGCCAGACGAAACCCACCAACACCTTCAGATACCCCAGACCCAACACCGCCGTCAGCACCGGCAACGCCAACACCGACAACACCACCGACAAAGGGTTCACCATCTGGAAGTGGTACGCCACCATCGGCATCGCGGTCGCCGTCGCCACCACACTCACCGCGCTCACGTCCGCCAACCACCGCGCCGCCCACCCCCGGAAATCGACGACGCCGGGGACCGCGCTTTCGATCAACGGCTCGGGCCACAGCCACAACGACACCGGCTTCGTAAATCGCAAAAGCGCCCACACGGTCACAAAACTCAGCTGAAACCCCGGCTCAAATAAATCCCTCGGCCGCCACGCCAGCACGATCAACGCCGCCAAAGACAACAGCGTATTGGCGCTGAGCCGCCGACCCGCCGCGATCCCGGTGAAGTACAACCCCGCCATCACCGACGCCCGCACGATCGGCACCCGCAGCGGCACCGCCAACAAATACAAACCCAGCACCGCCAACACCAACACCGCCGCCCGGTGCGGGTGCGGCACGATCAGCCGAGCGAGCAGCCAAACCAACCCCATCAGGATGCCCAGGTGCGCCCCGGAAATACTCAAGAGGTGCGCGAGGCCCACGTCGCGGAATTGGTCGCGGAGGGTGTCGATTTCTTGCTGGGTTTCGCCGAGCAGCAGCGTCTGGAGCAGGCCGAGGGTTTGGACATCGTCGCCCATGCCCAGCCCCAGCGACCACGCCGCGCGGCGGGCGACGCGCTCCCGCAGGTGATGCACCCACGACGCGGGGCCCCACAGTTTCGTCGCCAAGCCCGGCGGGTCGAGCAGGTCCCAGTTGCCGCGGCTGGCCATGCTGATCCGGCCGACGACGCCGCGCTCAGCCACGAAAGCGCGGTAATCGAAATCGCCCGGGTTCATCGGCGGGCCGATCGGGGCCAGCCAACCGCGGACCCGCAACCGTTGACCCCGTTGCAAACGGTGGTCAGCCCGGTCGAGATTAGCCAGCAACACGCCCTCCACTTCGTCGGGCCCGTCGGGCGTGAGCACGCGATCGATACGCAGCTCGAAGTGCGTCTTCGGCGACTCGAAGCCGAACGCCGCGAACGGCCCGGCCGTGCCTTCCCGCAGACGCGGCTCGGTGATCACGACCCCCTCGACCTCGGCCAACGCGCCGTCGTGATGGAGGTAGGCGACGAGGCTCGGGCCGTGGGGATCGGGGTTGCGGGCGATGGTCCACGAGGCGCCCAGGCCAAGCATGACGACAAACCACGCCGCTTGCCGCCCCCGCGGATACGGGGCGTGTCGCCAGCGCCATGCCGCGAGTAGGCTCAGCGTCGCCAGCAGCCACCACCCGGCGAAGGCGTCGAACACGGTCGAGGCGAGGATGCCGAGGATCAGCCCGCCCGCCGCGGCCGTGGGCCACCAAGGCTCGGGCGTCGTGGCAGCGGCGTGGGGTTTGGATTGATCGGCGGGAGCGTGCGTCACGGCGAAGTCTGAGCCGCATCAAGCAAAATGTTATGGAGCAGCAGCCGGGCCGAGTCGGGGGCGTAGCCGTTGACGCGGTAGACGCGGCTGCCCAGCACGCCCAGCGACAGATCGCGGGGCGAGATGAGGATGGCCGGTCGCTCGTCGATGAAGATCGCCGCGAGGCTGGGCGCGTTGCCGGGGCTGCCTTGGAGTTGGGTGTAGCCGCGATATTCGACGCGGGAGGTGTCGGCTCCGCCGGGGAGGTCTTGGCCGGTGATGATCGGGTGGGTCGTGTCGAGCCAGCGTCGCTCGGCGGCGAGGGCGTCGGTGAGTTGGCGGGCGGTGTCGTCGGCGAACGTGCCGAGACCGCCGACGGTTTCGACGAGGACCGTGCCGCCCGCCTGGACATACCGCTTCACCGCGTCGAGTTGGTCGGGAGAAAATGCGACGGGGTCGGTCCCGGCGAGGTGGACGAGCGCGGGCAAGCCGGAGTCCGGGAGTTCGGCGTCGGCTGCAGGACTTCCCGCGGGAGCGAGCGCCTCGAGGGCTTGGACGCTGAGGTCCAAGTCGTAGCCCGATTGATTGAAAAGCGTCGTCGCGGCGACTTCGAGGGCGAGCGGCTCGGCGTCCCAGTTTCCGCCGTGTGACGCCCTGACCACGCGGATCCTGCCGAGCACTTCGCGCTCGGCGTCACGCACCGGCAGCGGCGGCTCGAGTCGGTTGCGCAACTGGCCACGGTCGGTGATCGCCGCGTAGACGTTGGTCATCGCGTCCCACTCTTTGCCGTCGCCTGCTTCGCCCGCCTGAAAGGTCATACCCCAGTCCTGCCGGGGCACCACGACCAGATCGCGGACGCCGTTACGCATGGTGCGGAACGGCGGGCTGCCGCGGACCGGGGTGATGAGCGATTGAAACGGGTGCTCATCGTCGGTCGGCTCGAACGCATAGTCCGGATACATTTGCTCGGCCATCGCTTCGACCGACCGGCGAAACTTGGTGCCCCGGCCCTCGGAGTTGACCATCAGCGTGCCGCCGAGGTCGAGGTAGTGCTTAAGTTTCGCTTGCTGGTCGGGCGTGAGTTCGACCGTGTCGCTGCCGGACCAATAGAGCAGCGGGGCTCGCAGCCAGCGCTCGGGGTCTTGGTCGATGGAGACGGCTTGCCAGTTGAGCTCGGCTTCGCGCTGGTCCGAGAGGAAGCGGGTGAGGAAATACAAATCGTTGGGCCGGTTGTTCGACGCCTCGCCGGGCAGGATCAGTTTGCTGGCCCAGACCGGGACCCGGCCGCGGGCGAGGAAGGACAGGGCAAAGGCGGTGTCGATGCGGCTGGACATCTCGCCGCTCGCGTCGCGGCGGACGGTGCCGTTGCCGTTTTCTTCGTCGAGGATGAACTTGGCCCCGGCGGCGAACCAGTCCTGGCCGTTGAGGGTGGATAGGCCGTTGGCCAGCGCGAGGCGTTCGATGCTGTAGAGGTAATAGAACCGGTAGTTGGTTTTGAGTCCGGGGTTGAGGGCGGGGTCGTAGCGTTGATCGAGCCACTCGACGCCCCGCCGCAGCGCGTCGGCGAGTCGGGGGTCGGGCTGGTCCTGATCGCGGGTGAGTCGTTGCTGGGCGATCTGAAGGATGGCGACGCCCGCGGCGGTCATCGAGCCGGTGGAATCGCCGTCGCCCCGGCCGGGCCGGTTGTTGTAGCCCCAGCCGCCGTCGTCGTTTTGGTCGGCAAAGATGTGCTCGCCCACGGCCCGCCACAAATCATCGTCCACCTTACCGCCGCGTTTGGCGTGTTCCCACATGCCCAGCATGCCGTACTGCGTGAGCGAATTGGACCAGATCGGTGAATCGGCTTGGTAGTGGAAACGGCCGTCGTGCACCGCGGTTTCGAGGTAGTCGGCTTCCTCTTGGAGCAGCGGCAGCGCCTCATCGGGCAGCCGGGCCCAGATATGAGCGCGCAGCGACGCGAGGTAGGTCGAGTCGGTGCGGTGGGTTTTGAGGTAGTCGATCGCCTTGGCGAGTCGTGGGTCTTGGTGGCTCTCGCCCGAGAGCAGGAGGGCGTAGGTGATCAGCGCGGTTTCGCCGGTGGCGTGATAGGGCTGGTTGTTGAGTTCACTCCAGCGCGGGTCGTCGAAGCTGCCGGTGGCGGGGTCTTGCAGGGCATAGAGCCAGGTGCGCATCCGGTCGATCGCGGCATCGACCTCGGCGTCGGTCTGCGCGGAGACCGACCCAGCGAAAAGCAACGCGCAGCACGTCACGGCGGCGGGCGTAAAGAGCTTAACCAGCCGGGGTCGTTGCATCCGTTTTAAGCTCCGGTCGGCCGGGGTGGGGGGAAAAGTGATGCGCAGACACACGGCGGGTGCGACACGCTTGCCGCGGGACCGGGACCGGCTGGGCCCCAGCGATACCCTTGCAAAATGGCTTAGCCGGGCGTGGTGGACGTGGCGCGTTGTCGTTTGATTTGCGCGGCGGCGATTTCGAGGCGGTCGATGACTTGGCCCATGGTTTGGGGGCGGTCTTCGACACGGCGTTCGACGCAGTCCATCACGAGGCTCGACAAGGCCGGGGCGATTTCAGGGTTGATCTCGATGGGGGGTTGACCGCGCTTGTACTCGTCGCTCTTGCTGGAGATACCCTTGTTTTTCTGGTGGATCATCGTGGGGATGTGTTGCCCGGTGAGCAGCCAATAGAACGAAGCTCCGAGGTTGAAGACGTCGGTGCGTTCGGTGATGGCTTCGCGTTTGACCTGTTCGGGGGCGATGTAGTCGGGGGTGCCTTGGATGCGCTGTTTGATCGTGCCGGACTTACAGGATTGGCCGAAGTCGATGAGCTTCACGCCGTTTTTTTCGGTCAGCATGATGTTGTTGGGCTTGATGTCGG
>CAYPCC010000050.1:11830-15810 GCA_964409095.1 uncultured Phycisphaera sp.
GCCGGCCTGATGCATCGCCCGCAGCCCCTCGGCGGCCTGATAAAAAATCTGGCAGACCTGCAGCAAGTCCGTCGGCCGATGCTGCTCCAGCGTGACCCCGTCCACCATTTCCATCAGCACCAGCACCTCGCTGATGCGGATGACGTTGCGCTGCTTGATGACTTTGATGCTTTTGCGGACCCGGGGGTGGTCGATCTTGCTGGCGACATCGTGCTCGGCGAGCGCTTGGTCGATGAACCGCTGTTGGCTGGGGCCTTCTTTGATGACGCGTTTGAGCACCATCACTTGGCCGCTTTTGTCGCGTACCGCGTAGATGGTGCTGTGCGCACCCTCGCCGAGGGTGGAAACCACGTCGTAACCCGCGATTTGGTGAAAGTCGGCCATGCCGGTCGCTCGGTTTCCCTTAGCTAAAAACGTAAAGCGATATCGCCGGGCGACCGACGGACGCTGCAAAGGGTTTCAAGCTGTCTCCAACGAATAAACCAATAACGTATACCCATAAGATAGAGGGTTCGGGCGGTCCATACAAGCCCGACCCCGCCGGATTCTCGCCTCGGTGAAAGCCCTAAGTCTAGTCCTTCACTCCGTTAAAACGAGTTTTCTTTGCCAATCCCGCGCGATGGATCGCAAAAATCAACCGCGATAACGAACAAACATCAACCGATGAGGGCAGTCGGCGATCCGGTCCCGGAAAAGTGTTGGTGGGACGAGTAACCCGCGGCGGGTCAGCGGGAAACCAAGTTGCCGCCGAGCAAGCCCGAGCGGAAGCCCGGCCCCGAGAAGAACTTGGCGGGGGCTTGGGTGTCCTGGCCCATGTCGATAAAGACGTACTCGGCGGGGATGTCGTGCTGCTGCTGCAGCTGACGAACCAGCCAAGTGAGTTCCCGCAACTGGGCATCGGTGAACGGCTGCTGGTCGGCGTTGCCCACGACGCAGATGCCGATCGCGTTTTGGTGGTACCACGGGGCGTTGGGGCCGACGAGGTAGTCCCCGGGCTCTTGGAACTTCCAGCGGTAGCCCAGCTCGATGCGGCCGTCGTCGTCGCCGGTGCCGTTGTTGACGACCAGGTGGTAGCCGCAGCCGGCCTTGCCCGCCCTGCGGTGGGCTTTGTCGATCGCGTCGTAGCTGCCGGTCAGTGTTCGGCTGTCGTGGATCACGATGGCCCGCCAGTCGCGGGGCTGGGCGGAGGTGGCGAACAGCTTGTCCTCGGGGCGTTCGGCGGCGTTACGCTCGACCGACATCAGCGTGACCCCCGCGATCGGGGGCACGGCCCCGGGCTCCAAAATACGCAATAGCCCTGCGGTCAGCGTCATGCCGATGACCAGTGAGCCGAGCACCAGGATGGTTCGTCTTTCGGGCAAAGCCTCAAACCCTTAGCAAAATCAAGTCAAAGTCAGCCGGGGACGCTTTCCCCAAGGATGCCTCTTTTCATCGGCCGCACACGCCCGACACGTCCAACAAAAGACGCCAAGGGGCGATAATCCAACGCGACCCTGCGGTGATGACCGCCGGACAGCGTTCAGCGGGCCTCACGGCTGATCGAGCGGCGCGAGCCTGGCCCGCAAGGCGGGTTGCTCTCGACCGAAGGAATCGGTGATGGTTTTAGGCCGTTGCTCCCCCCGCAGCACCTGATATCGCTCGTAGGGGGTTCGGACTTGCTGGTCGTCCCGAAACGGGGTGCCGGTGCAGGCCGAGGTGAGCGAGATCGTAACCGCGAGACAGGCCGCCGTGCCTAGAATCCTTCCAACATCCATGAACGGGAGTATAGTCGGCCAAAGCCGACTTGCGAACGCGGATCGCGGGTTTGGGGAGAATTATGTCAAGTTTTCGCCGTCGAGCCGCAGCCGATCGAGCGCCAGTGGACGCGGTTTGCGAGGGCATGTGTTATCTTCCTGCCCACCATGGCTAACCCCCCCAGCAAATCGAGTAAGACCGCGATCTCCCCCACCCGAGCCGAAGACTACCCCCAGTGGTACCAGCAGGTCGTTAAGGCCGCAGACCTCGCGGAGAACTCGGATGTCCGCGGCTGCATGGTGATTAAGCCCTGGGGCTACGCGATCTGGGAAAACATGCAGGCCGTCCTCGACAAGATGTTCAAGGACACCGGCCACAAAAACGCCTACTTCCCACTGTTCATTCCCAAGAGCTACCTCGAAAAAGAAGCCCAGCACGTCGAAGGCTTCGCCAAAGAGTGTGCCGTCGTCACCCACCACCGTTTGGAGTCCGACGGCCAAGGCGGCCTCAAGCCCGCCGGTGAACTCGAAGAGCCGCTGGTCGTCCGCCCCACCAGCGAGATGATCATCGGGGCCAGCTTCGCCAAGTGGGTCGAGAGCTACCGCGACCTGCCGCTACTCATTAACCAGTGGGCCAACGTGGTACGTTGGGAGCTGCGGACGCGATTGTTTTTGCGCACCACCGAGTTTCTGTGGCAAGAAGGCCACACCGCCCACGCGACCGAGGCCGAGGCGGTGGAAGAAACCGCGAAGATGCACGAGGTCTACGCCCGCTTTGCCGAGGACTACATGGCCATGCCCGTGATCAAAGGCTCCAAGCCTTCACACGAAAGATTTCCGGGGGCGATCGACACGCGGAGCATCGAAGCGATGATGCAGGACAAGAAAGCCCTGCAGGCCGGCACGTCCCACTTCCTCGGGCAAAACTTTTCCAAAGCCATGGGCATCGAGTTCCACGGCGAAGACGAACAACGCCACCACGCCTGGACCACCAGCTGGGGCGTCTCCACCCGCTTGGTCGGCGGCCTGATCATGACCCATTCCGACGACGACGGCCTGGTCCTGCCCCCCCGCCTCGCGCCCGCCCACGTCGTCATCATGCCCATCACCTTCAAGGCGGATGACCCCGACGCGGTGATCGCGTATTGCCAACAACTCGCCGACGATTTGAAAGCGACGCAGTACGACGGCCAACCGATCCGCGTCGAACTCGACACCCGCGACATCCGCGGCGGCGACAAGACCTGGGGCTGGGTCAAGCAGGGCGTGCCCCTCCGCCTCGAAGTCGGCCAACGCGACATGCAAAGCGACAGCGTCTTCATGGCCCGCCGCGACCAATCGCCCAAAGACAAAGCCGGCGTCCCCCGGAAGCAGTTTCTGGACACCGTCGCCGACACGCTCGCCGACATCCAAAACACCCTGTTCGAGCGGGCCAAAGCGTTCCGCGCCGAAAACAGCCGCGTCATCAATGCCCGCGACAAATTCGAGAACTATTTTAAAGGTGACAAAGGCGGCTTCGCGCTGGCCCACTGGAACGGCGACGTCGAGATCGCCAAGAAAATCCAGGAAGACTTCGCCGTGACGATCCGCTGCATCCCCGACGACGGCGCGATCGACGACCTGCTCGGCGGCCCCAACGAGCCGGGCAAATGCATCTTCACCGGCGAACCCAGCGAGCGTCGGGTCGTGTGGTCCAAAGCGTATTAATTCATTCGTTAGCGCAAAGCGCACCGCGTTTAGCGGGCGATCAAAGATCGCCGTGCCCCTTCGGCGTGCGGGCTTCAGCCCGCATGAATTTTGCGCAATAGCCGCTTGAAATCCCCGGTCAGCCGCACCGTCGCCCACCAGATCCACAGCACCACCAGCAACACCACGCCCGTCAAAATCAATGCCGTCCATTCGTACAGCCAGCCCGGCAGCCGCAGGTCATACCAGTCCACCACGTTCGTCGCCACCGCCAACCCCACGATCACGCCCACCCCGATCAGATACCGCTTCCACGTCGCCCGGCAGCGCTGCGCCACGGCCGGCCCGTCCGCCCGCGCCGCCAACGCAAACAGATGACGCCACGCCTCGAGCATCGCCACCGCCATCGCCGCCGCCGCGGTGCTCACCAGCAAATCAAACGTGCCCCAATCCCCCGACATCAGCGGCGCGACCGCCCGCTGAATTTTCAACAGCGGGTTCACCCCACCCGGCCCGCCGCTCAGCAAACCACCCAACGCGACGCCGTCTTCCCGCCAACTC
>CAYPCC010000051.1:0-1962 GCA_964409095.1 uncultured Phycisphaera sp.
GCTGCCAATACTCGATCGGCGGATCGATCGGCGGGTGCGGGCGGTGGAAGTTCATCGACAAGAAGAACGGCCGGGTGGGATCGCGGCGCTCGAGCATGTCGATCGCGGCGGTCACGGTCCAACTGGTGGGGTGCAGGTGTTCGCCGTGCGACCAGGGCTCGACGATCATCGCGTTGCTGTCGAGCGTTTGGGCGGTGTCGAGGACCTGCCCATTGGTTTGTCGGGCGAGCCAGTTATCGTAATCGCAGGTGAATCCGGGGTGGTGGCGCTGGTTGTCGTAGAGCGCCATCTGCTCGTAACCCAAGTGCAATCGCGGCGGGCTGAAGTGGGTCTTGCCCGAGAGCATGGTCTGGTAGCCCGCGTTGCGCAGAACGGTGACCAGCGTCGGGTCGTAGTTCCAAGGGACGCCGTCTTGGTAGCCGAACCGCCCCACCGTGTTCGGCGATTGCCCGGTCATCAGGCACGCCCGCGCGGGGATGCAGACCGGACAATTGGAATAGGCCCGCGTAAAGGTCGTGCCCTCCGAAGCGATCTGGTCGATGCAGGGCGTGTCCACCACCGGATGCCCCAGCTACGACAACCCATCAGCCCGCCATTGATCGGGCAGCAACACCAAAATATTCGGCGGGTCTGGTCGCATCAGAAAACCTTGTCACGCATAATCGCGTCGGGCCAGAAAAAATCCAAGAATCGAAATACAGCGTCAGCTTACATCAACCACTTCAAAATCCCACGCATCGTTGCGCTGGGTCTGCACCGGCGGCGGCCAAGACAACACCTGATTCGATTTCAGCAGCAGCTCGCGGAGCTCGGGGTACGGCACCTCACTCACCGCCCCACCGCCACGGATGGCCAAGTGCGCCACGCACGCCGCCGACTGGGCCAGCACCATGAACACCGGCTCCATGCGGATCGAGCCGAAGGCGATATGACTCGACGACAAACACACCGGCGCGACCAGGTTCGAGCATTCTTCGCTACGCGGCACGATCGATTCAAACGCGATGGGGAACGGCTTGTCGGGGTTGGTCTCGACGTTGCCTTCGTTGGTCACCCGGCCGTCGAGCACCAGCCGACGACAATTATGCGAGTCCATCGCGTAGGCCGCCAGCGCAACGGGCCGCTCGGCCGTGCGTAGGTATCGGCAGTCGTGTTCGGTCATGACGTAGTCGCTGATCATCCGCCGGGCTTCACGGATGTAGAGCTGGGGCGGGAACCCGCCGGTCTCGACAAACTCGTCCCGACACAAGCCCCATCGCTGCATCTGATCGCGGACACGCTGCGGAACGCCGGGGTCGTTCTGGAGGAAGTAGAACATGCCGGCGGTGTAGGAAACGTGATCCTGAAAAATGGCTTCGCGTTCTTCGTAGTTGCCGTCGGGCCAGCCGTAGTTCGCGCCGATGTGGTCGGTGGCGATCGGCCCGCAGTTGTTGGTGTCGGTCTTGCCCTCGGGCATCCGGATGGTCAGCCACATCGCGTCCCAAAAGCCCAGCTTGAGGTACCGGCGAAACAACTCGTAGCGGTCCGCGTCGTAGTGGTCGGGCTTGGAGAATGGCAGGCGGTTGTCCGCGACATCGGTGAGACACATGCGGAAGTTGTAGGCCTGCACACAAGCGTCGCCTTGGCCGGGTACGCCCGGCTCGACATCTTGGACCAACGGGATCAGGCCGCTCTTGGGATCGCCTTCGACGCGGTACGGATCGACCCACGCCTTGAAGTTGTGGTTGGGGTGGCCGAAATGGATACCGTTGAGCGTTTCGCGGTAGGTTGCGTTCGACTCGCGGCCGACGTGGTAGCTCACGCCCGCCATCGCCAAGAGGTCGCCTTCGTAGGTCGCGTCGATAAACACTTTGGCGCGGTACACCGTGCCGTCGGACATCTCGATCGCTTCGATCGCGGTGCCGTTTTTGTGGACGCGGGCGAGTTGCTGGTTGAGGCGTGGGGTAAGGTCGGCCTCGGCGA
>CAYPCC010000051.1:1972-15711 GCA_964409095.1 uncultured Phycisphaera sp.
TGTGGTCGAAAACGCGCCGGGCGATGTGGGGCTCGAACGTCCACGACTCGCCGTTCTCGGTGCCGTAGTGCTGGCCGAGTCGCCGGTAGAACTCGCGGGAGATGCCGCCGATCGCGTCCTTGTTGCCGATGTCCGTTGCGCCGAGCCCGCCGCTGCTCAGGCCGCCGAGGTGGGTGTCGAACGCGGCGAGCGACACCGAATCCCCCAGGCGCTTGGCCGAGATGGCCGCCATGATCCCGGCCGACGTCCCGCCGTAGACGCAAACATCAGTGGTGATGGTTTCGGGGGCGGCCAAGCGGGGGACGGGTCGGTGGTAATGCAAGTTAGGCAGCTGAGGAGTCATGTGGAGTCGCTTTGCGGAATGCGGATGAACAAAAATTGAGGGTGAGCCGCGGGCCGCGCACGGCCAAACAGCCTCGCTTGATCATGCTGGAAGCATACTTCACCGTTAGCCTTGAGGATTGACATATATGTAAATCTAATTACTTTTTATAAATGCTCGCCCTACCCACCCCCAAGCCCCCGGCGGGACACCCCAAGGTGTTTGTTTCGATTGGTTTGGGCTTTGGCTACGCGCGCGACATGATCGCGGGGGTCGTGGCGTATGCCCGGGAACACGGGCCGTGGGAGTTTGTGGGGCAGGTGGGTCCGGGCCTCGAGGGCCAAACGATCCAACCCCCCGCCGCCTACGACGGCGTGATCCTCCACCGCCCGCCTCTGCGGACCGTCCGCGCGATCCGTCGGCGGGGCGTGCCCGTGGTCAGTGTGGGCGGGGGCGTCGTCGATCCCGAGATCCACCACGTCACGTCGGACGGGCAAGCAATCGCGGACATGGCGTACCGCTATTTTTTGGGCCTCGGCTTCACGCGATTTGCGGCCTACGGCGGGAGCCCGCGCGGCCGAGCCACGATGGTCGATGCCCTGCATAGCCTCGTCGAGTCGGACGGGTACCACATGGTCGACTTGGGGCCGGCCTTGCGTCGTCCCGAGCCGGGCCATCCCCGCGTATTGAGTTGGACGCAAGAGCTTCAGCGTCTGAAAAAAGTCTTGCCGAAGCTCGATCCACGCACCGCCTTACTCACCTGTTCCACCGAGGATGCGCGGCCGGTGGTGGCCGCCTGCGACGAACTGGGCATCGGCATCCCCGATGAGCTCGCGGTCCTTGGCGTCGATGACGACGAAGCGATTTGCGAACTCGCCAGCCCGCCGATCTCTAGTATCGATCACGGCTGCGAGCAGATGGGATGGGAAGCCGCCCAGCAACTCGACCAGCTCATGCACGGCCGACGCCCCGCCCGCCGACATACCCGGATCCCTCCGGTCCGCATCGTGCCGCGTCAATCCACCAACACCCTGGCGATCGACGACCCGCTGGTGGTCGACGCACTGAAGATCATGAAGGCCCGTTTCCCCGACGGACTCACGGTGAATGACATCACCGACGAAGTCGCCGTGTCCCGCCCTACCCTCGAAGCCCATTTCCGCCAGAACCTAGGCCAAACCGTTCACCGCCACCTGACGCAACTGCGTATCCAGCACGCCAAGGAGCTGCTTCAAAGCACGACGTTGAGCATGGCCGACATCTCGTCGCGCTGCGGCTTCAGCCATCCCGCCAAGTTCAGCAGTATCTTTCTCCGCGAAGTCGGGTCGTCACCCCGTGCGTATCGGCATCAATATCAGATCCGCCGAAAGATCTGACGGTGATTGCGCTGAGTACGTTTAAGCGATTTGTTTCTTTGCGTGGAGGATGGCGTCGATGATGGCGTCGAGGCCGTCGCGGTGTTTGACGCTGCCCATGACCAGCGGGCCGTCGCCGCGCATCTTCACCGCATCGCGGCGCATGACCTCGAGGTCCGCGCCGACCGCGTCGGCCAAGTCGATCTTGTTGATCACCAACAGGTCCGACTGCGTGATGCCAGGGCCGCCTTTGCGCGGCACCTTGTCGCCACCCGCCACATCGATGACGTAGATCGTAAAGTCCGCCAGCTCCCGGCTGAAGTGGGCCGCGAGGTTGTCGCCGCCGGACTCGCAAAGAAGTAACTCGGGCTGATGCTCGGCGGTGAGTTGTTCGAGGGCGACGAGGTTGGGTGTCACGTCTTCACGGATCGCGGCGTGCGGGCAGCCGCCGGTCTCGACGGCGCGGATGCGCTCGGCGGGCAGTGCGCCCTGACGCACCAAAAACTCGGTGTCTTCGCGGGTAAAAATATCGTTGGTCACCACGGCCATATTCACGCGGTCACGCAGCGCTTCGCAGAGCCGCCAGACCAACGCGGTTTTGCCCGAGCCGACCGGGCCGCCGATGCCGACGGTGAACGCACGCTGCGCAAAGTCCCGGCCCGCCCGCGCGGGGTCGCGTTCGTCGAAGCGGCCGGGATGGTCCATGGGTTCGTGGGTGCGGTCGGCGTGCATGTGCATAGCAAAGGCTTTCGGGGTCGCGGCCGCGGCTTAGCGCGGCGTTGGTGGGTGGCAGGCCAATCAGCTCTGGAACAAACGAGAATACAGCCGATCTTGCCCGGCCTGCAAGACGTCGAGCAGCGGCGCAGCTTGTTGCAGATCATCGAGCGTCCACCCGGCGGCGTGTTCGGCGGCAGCGCGGGCTTCGGGGGTGAGGGTATGGATCATGGCCTGCGCCGCGAGCGGGCCGACCGCCCCCAGACGCACCGCCGCAGACAACGCCGAACGCAGCGACATAAACAAATACAACGCCGCCGCCCGTTCCGCGTCCATCCCCAGTGCCTGAGCGACGAAGCCGAAGACCGACGCGAGGTGGCCGAGGCTACGCTGGGCTCGGCAGGCGATGGACCATTCGACGATGGTCGGCTGCGCAAAAATCCGCGGCGCGGCCGAGAGCAACGCTTGGCCCTGGGCGACACTAGCGCGGTGGGCGACATGGTTGGTGAGGCTGGCGTCGAGGCGACGCTCGGCTTCATCGAATCGCGTCGGATCACGGATCACCGCCGTGACCGCGGGCAATGCGCTGGCGGCGGTCTGCAGGATCAAGGCCCGCATCGCCGACTCGAGCGTTGCCGCGTCGCGGATCACCCCAGCCTGCATCGCCGCCTCGATGCCTGCGGAGTGGGCGAACCCCCCCGCCGGGAAGGCTGAGTCGGCCAACTGCCACGTGATCCAGTCCAGGTCCCGCATGGTCCGCGTTATACCCGCAAACGATCCGGACGGGGGACCGCAAACCCCAGCCCGCGAGCGACCAACCCTTCTGCGCGTATTCACAGCAAACTCACATATATGCCCGGCCATTGCCTAAAAAATCAGCACCGATGTTGGTTTTCTGTGCGTAAGAGGTATCAACATCGAGAAAAATGTGGCGGGAACACGGCGAGCGAAAATCATTCATTTTACCGAATAAACCTTGTTTTGGGGGGTTATCGACCATCGTCTACCTCCAGTTGAGAGCGAGACTTATCGGTCTTATCCCGAGCGGTGGCACAAGGTTTGCCGTTTCCCAAGGACGCCGGCGTTCGAAGCGTTCGACGCGGTGTTGGTTGATGGTGCGTGTTTACTTTTGGCGCGTGCTTCAATGAGCTGCTTGTAGCGGGGATCACTCCCCGCGGCAGCGAGTCACACACTTATTCGGTATTAGGAGAGTCTTTTAGATGGGTATTCAATTACAGAATCGCTTGATGAAATGCGTGGGTCTTGCCGCCGTCGCGGGTTGTGTTTCGCCGATGGCGTTTGCGCAGGAACTTGAAGCGGCGCCCGAGTCGCGGGTCAGCGGCGTGGTCGGAGCCGACATCTACTCGCACTTCGTGTCCTACGGCATCGACGTGTGGCAAGAGGGCAACGCTTTCTCCGGCTCGGAAACCGTGAACCCTTACGCTGAAGTCTCGATCGACTTCGACACCTTCACCTTCACCCTCGGGGCTTGGGGCGACATCAACGACAACGCCGAGTCGGGTCTCGGCGGCGACGTGCAGGAAATCGACGTTTACGCGGGCATCGGCTTCGACGTCGATAAGTTCAGCTTCGGCGTCACCTACCAGGAATGGTTGTACGCCAGCCAGTCCGAAGACATCCTCGACATCAGCATCGGCTTCGACGACACCGGGCTGATCTCTGACAACTTCGCCCTGTCGCCGTCGGTCACGATCCACAACCGCGTCTCGGGTGACGGCCTCACCGAAGGCACCGTCATCGTCGCCGGCGTCGAGCCCGGCTTCACGATCCTCGACTCCGAAGCGTACACCATCGACATGTCCGTTCCGGTCAATGTCGGCTTCGTCCTCGACGAGGAATATTTCACCGCCGGCGGCGACGACGGCTTGGGCTTCTTCTCCGTGGGTGCCGCGTTCGGCATGCCGCTGGACATGATCCCTTCGGACTACGGCGTCTGGGCGCTTAACGCCGGCGTCACGCTCTATATCACCGAAGAAGACGTCTACAACAACGTCGAAGACACGTTCCTGGTCTACAACCTGGGCCTCAGCCTCGCGTTCTAAATCAATCTGCCTTACCGACGCCTGCCCCACACGGATGCTGTGATGTGATTGAGCCGTCTTGCGACGCTTAGTTTTCAGACAGTCGCCCGTGTGGGGTTCGGCGTTACGGCGGGCCGGCGCGAGCCGACCGCGACCGTCAGCACGCCGGCTTGAATTGAAATCCGCCAGCCTCGACTCACCCCCACTTTTTCACGCCGCACTACGTTTTGCGGCCCAAGACTCAAACCCCCTCGGCTTCATTCCAAGCCGATACCCCCCTGGAGAAGACATGAAAACCCCCCGGAAGACTCCCCGCTTTCACTCCGTCGCCAAACGGCTGGCCACCCTCGCGGTCGCCGGCACCGTCGGGCTGTTGCCCGGCCTCGCTCAGGCCGAAGACACCGTCAAGATCGGCGTGCTCCACTCGTTGTCGGGCACGATGGCCATCTCCGAAACCTCGCTCCGCGATGTGGTGCTGATGGCTTCGGAAGAAATCAACGCCGCTGGCGGCGTCACCGTCGGCGGCACGTCGTACATGATCGAGCCCGTCGTCGTCGATCCCGCGTCCGACTGGCCGTTGTTTGCCGAAAAGGCCAAGCAGTTGATTACCCAAGACCAAGTCGCCGTGACCTTCGGTTGCTGGACCTCGGTCAGCCGTAAGTCCGTGCTGCCGGTGTACGAAGAGTACAACGAGCTGCTGTTCTACCCGGTGCAGTACGAAGGCGAAGAGCAGTCGCTCAACGTGTTCTACACCGCCGCGTCGCCCAACCAGCAGCTCGTGCCCGCCGCCGAGTACGCCCTCGAAGAACTCGGCGCCAAGAAGTTCATTCTGCTCGGCACCGACTACGTCTTCCCCCGCACCGCCAACCGCGTGCTCAAAGCCTTCCTCCTCAAAAACGGCGTGCCCGAAGAAAACATCTACGAAGACTACACCCCCTTCGGCCACTCCGACTACCAGACCATCGTCAACAACATCAAGACCCTCGCCGCCTCCGGGGACGCGGTCGTGCTGTCCACGATCAACGGCGACTCCAACGTGCCGTTCTACACCGAGTTTGCCAACCAGGGCCTGACCTCGGACGACTGCCCGATCATCGCGTTCTCGGTCTCCGAAGACGAACTGCGGGCCATGGACACCTCCAAGCTCGTCGGCCACCTCGCGGCTTGGAACTACTTCATGTCGGTGGATACGCCAGAAAACAAAGCGTTCGTCAAAGCGTTCCAAGACTACTGCGCCGCCAACAACCTGCCCGGCGGAGCCAACCGCGTGACCTGTGACCCGATCGAAGCCGCCTACTACGGCGTGTACGTCTGGAAAGCTGCGGCCGAGAAAGCCGGCACCTTCGACGTCGACGCCGTGCGTGGAGCGGTCTACGGCATGGAATTCGACGCCCCCGGCGGCGCGAAGAAGATGCACGAAACCAACCAGCACACCTACAAGCCGGTCTACATCGGCGAGATCCGTGCGGACGGCCAATTCGACATCGTCTGGGAATCCGACGGCCTCGTCGAACCCGACTCCTACAGTGCCCTGCTCTGGGAAGGCCAAGACTTCCCCGCACCGACCGGCGGCCCCAAATAAATCCTTCGCCGCGATCATGGCCGAACGCCATGGATCAAGGCACAAGCCAAACCCGTCGGCGTGCGGTTAACCCCGCACGCCGGCCTTCCGCGAATAGCCAAATCAGACAACGCCGTTGACCCGATAGGCTCGGCCTTGTGACCGGCTAGCGTGGGCAGCCCTTGGTTACGACCATTGGTTCCGATCCGTGGGACCAGAACGGATCACGACTTGCAACCGACCGAGCCACGCCCCGTCCGCCCCGCCCCCATGGTTCACGATTCACGCCCCGCAACCACCGCTTTCCTTCAGACCCTCGCCTTGGCGTGGGTTGCCTTGCTGGGCGTCCTCATCGCGCCGACCTCCAGCTTTGGCCAAGACGCGGCGGAGGCGGTTCCCGCTATCCAAACGGAAACGGAATCGGCGAAGCCCGCCGCCCCCGACGCGGTCGCCGATGCGCAGATCCTCGAACTCGCGCTCGCGCTCGGCGAGAGCAAGCTGGCCGAGGACGCGGTCGAGCAACTCGTCGCCCTCGGCGACGTCCGCGTGCTGCGGCTGTTTGAACGGCTGATGGCCAACGAACTACGCGAAGTCGATGGGCAACTGGCCTGGGAAGCCCCGGCAATGCCAATCGCCAGCGATCCCGACGCGCCCAACGGCGACCCCGCGGCCGCGGCCGACGCCGGCGTCACGCTGTTCGACCCGCTGGCCAAGACGCGGGTGCCGTTTGAGTTCCCGGCCGTCGACCCCGACACCCCGGACGCCGACCCGCCGAAAGTCTCGACCTTCCGCGGCAACCGCAAGGCTCGCCAGCTTGTTCAGCAACGCCTCTCGGTCATGGGCCTCGAACTCGACGACGCCGAGGCACGCCAAGAGTCGGCCCGCAACGTCGGCAACCGGCGACAACTCGACGCGCTGCCCAGGCTCGTCGAACTCGCCGCGAACGACCCGGTCAAGAGTGTCCGCCGGGTCGCGCTAGAAAGCGCCCACCTCATCATCGCCAGCGGCACCGACCCCGAAGCGGATGAAGCCGCCCGGCTGATCGCCGTCACGGGACTGGGTGAAGTGAAAAGTATCCGCGGGCTGGATGTACTTAAAGACATCATCCGCGACGAAAGTTCCTCCGCCGCGATGGTCGCCGCCGCGCAAAAGTCCACCGACCAGATCAACCGCCACATCAGCGTGACCAACTGGATCAAGAACGCTTTCTTCGGCCTGTCGCTGGGCTCGATCCTCGTGCTGGTCGCGCTGGGTTTGGCGATCACGTTCGGGCTGATGGGCGTGATCAACATGGCCCACGGCGAGATGCTGATGATCGGGGCCGTGGCGACGTGGGCGTGTTTCGAGTTTCTCAGCAGCAACCCATTTTGGAGCGGCGACGCGCTCGCCGCCGTGGGCCTCAGCCCGAACCTGGCTTACGTCGTGGCGTTTTTCATGGCGTTTATCGTGGCGGCACTCACGGGGCTGCTCGTTGAAGTCTCGATCGTGCGCTTCCTCTACAAACGCCCGTTGGATTCATTGCTCGCCACCATCGGCGTCAGCTTCATTTTAATTCAGGCCGTGCGTAGCTGGAAGGGCGACAACCTGCCGCTGGTTCGGCCGGACTGGTCCGCGGGCGGCTGGGAAATCTATCCCGACATCGTGCTGGGCTATAGCCGGATGTTCATCATGGGGTTGACCGCGTTTTGTCTGCTGGCGGTGGTGGTGATTTTCCGCTTTACGAAGATCGGCCTGATGGTCCGGGCGACCGTGCAGAACCGCGCGATGGCCCAGAGCCTTGGCGTGAATACCCGGCGGGTCGATATGTTCTGCTTCGCGTTCGGGGCCGGCCTCGCGGGCCTCGCGGGGTTCGGCGTCTATCTCATCGGCAACACGACCCCGCAGATGGGCCAGGGCTACATCGTCGATTCGTTCCTCGTCGTCGTGGTCGGCGGCGTGGGCAAACTTTTGGGCGTGGTGATCTCCGGACTCGGCATCGGCACACTCCAAAAAATCCTCGAACCCATCGTCTGGATCGAAGAACCCATCCGCCTGTTCGACGCGACGTGGGCCAAGGTCGCGGTGTTGTTTCTGGTGGTGCTGTTTATCCAGCGTCGGCCATCCGGCTTGTTCCCCGACAAGGGACGCGCCGCGAATCAAGCGACCGGCGAAGATATGCCTTGGCTCGGCCGGCCCACGTGGAAGACCGACGCGGTCCTCGGCACGCTCCTCGTCGTCGTCGGCCTCATCCTCATCCCCTGCCTCTACCTCACCGGACACATGAGCATCGACACGCTCAATCGCTACGGCTACTTCGTCTGCTTTGCGATCTGCGCCGTCGGCCTCGACCTCATCTGGGGCTACATGGGTGTGCTGTCGCTCTGCCAGTTTTTGTTCTTCGCCTTCGGCTCGTACTGCATGGGTTTTTACCTCATCAACATCGGGCCGAAAGACGCGAATGGGATTCCCGAGTGTTTGGCCTACGTCATGTCTTCGGTGAGTAGCCCCTCCCCTCCGTGGTACTTGGCGTACTTCCAAAACTTAGGCGTGTCGTTCATCTTGGCGATGGTCTTGCCGGGGTTGGTGGCGCTGGTCATCGGCGTGATGATGTTCCGAAGCCGGGTGCGCGGCGTCTACTTCGCCATCCTCACACAAGCGATCACCGTGATCGCGCTGCGCGTCTTCGAGAAAAACGACATCGGCATGGGCGGCACCAACGGTATCCGCATCACCTTCGGCGAAAAACTCTTCGGCCAACCCATCGCGTTCCAAGAAGGCCTGGGCCTCGCATCCCAAACCCGGTTCAAGCTGTACCTCATCTCGGTCCTCGCGCTCATCGTCACGCTGATCGTGGCGAAGCTGATGGTGCGGTCCGGCTACGGCCGCATCCTGCTGGCGATCCGCGACGACGAGACCCGGCTGCGCTTTTCGGGGTATCAGCCTTGGGTTTACAAAGCGTTGACCTTCACCGTCGCGGGCATGATGGCGGGCCTCGGCGGGGCGCTGTACTTCCCGCAAAAAGGCATCATCACGCCCAAAGAGATGGAGCCGTTCTGGTCGATCCTCGTTGTCGCGTGGGTTGCCTTCGGCGGACGCGGCACGCTGTGGGGCGCGGTCCTCGGCGCACTGGCGATCAGCCAGATCTATAACGTGATGACTTCGTCGGCCCCGGAGTATTGGATGTATGTGCTCGGGGCGTTGTTCATCCTCGTGCCGTTGCTGTTGCCCGGCGGGTTGATGAGCATCCCGACACTCTTGGGCAACGCCGCTTCCAAAATCAAGCCAACCAAGGCGGGAGGTGTCGCTTGACCACCGCCAAGGCAACGCCGATTCAGTCCGACCCCAAACAATACGACTACGCCGTCGAAGGCCCGCGGCAGAGCCAGTTGTGGGACCAGCGCTACATCCTGTTTTTGCAGGACGTGACCGCGGTGTTCGACGGGTTCAAAGCGCTCGACATCGCCGACCTGGGCGTCGGCCACCACGAGCTGCGCGTCGTCGTCGGCCCCAACGGCGCGGGCAAGACCACCATGTGCGACGTCATCTCGGGCATGACCAAACCCACCACCGGGCAGGTCTACTTCGACGGCCGAGCCATCACCGGCCTCGACGAAACCCAGATCGCTCAGCAAGGCGTCGGCCGAAAGTTCCAGATCCCCAACGTCTTCGACTCGCTGACCGTGTGGGAAAATATGCTCCTCGCCTTGCCCAACGGCTCGCAAGGCATCGGCACGAAGTACCACCGCCGCACCCTCGACCCGCGCATCACCGGCCCCGGCGGGATCGCGATGCTCCGCTTCCTCGAAAACTGCAAAACCATCGGCGGCAAAGCCAACCCCGCCGCCCGCGACCGGATCCACGACATCCTCACCCGCGTCCGCCTCATCGACGACCTGCACACCCCCGCCCAATCCCTCAGCCACGGCCAACGCCAATGGCTCGCTATCAGCTCGCTCATCCTCGCCCGCCCCAAGCTGCTGCTGGTCGATGAGCCCGCCGCCGGGCTGACCGACGCCGAGACCGCGCTGACCGCCGAGCTGTTGCTCGAACTGAAAAACGAACACACCATCATCTGCATCGAGCACGACATGGAGTTCGTCCGTCAACTCGACAGCCGCGTCACCGTGCTCAACGAAGGCCAAGTCCTCGCCGAGGGCACGCTCGATCAGGTGCAAAGCAACGAAGCCGTGATCGAAGCGTATCTGGGAAGATAAGTAAGAACCGACCATGCTCAACCTCAGCCACATCCAATTTGCCTACGGCGGCGTCCAAGCCCTCGACGACGTCAACATGACCATGGCCCCGGGCAAGATGACCTGCGTGATGGGCCGCAACGGCGTGGGCAAAACCACCCTGATGCAAAACATCATCGGGCTGCTGCGCGGCCACGGCTCGATCAAACTCGGCGATGAAGAAATCAACCACCTCACCGCCCACCGCCGGGCACAGCTCGGCGTCGCGCTCGTGCCGCAGGGCCGGATGATCTTCCCCAAGCTCACCGTCGAAGAAAACCTCCGCGTCGGCTTGCAAGCCCGCCGCGACGGCAAAAAAACCATCCCGCCCGAAGTCTACGACGTGTTCCCCATCCTCAAAGACTTCCTCAAACGCAACGGCGGCGACCTCTCGGGCGGACAACAGCAACAACTCGCCATCGCCCGGGCCATGGTCGGCGACCCGCGCGTCATGCTCCTGGATGAACCCACCGAAGGCATCCAGCCCAATGTCATCCAGCAGATCGGCCGCGTCCTCCGACAAATCATCGCCGAGAAGGGCATGACCATCGTGCTCGTCGAGCAGTACCTCGATTTCGTCAAAGAGTTCGGCGATCACGTCTATATCATGAACCGTGGCCGCGTCGTCGCCGACCTCGCCGCCAATCAAATGACCGCTGATCTCGTCAACGACCACTTGAGTGTGTAACCCGTTTGCTCGCCATGCCCCCGACCGCCGCCCCACCACCACCCGCCGACGAATCGCTTGCCGCGTCCGCAACGACGCATACGGCGGGTCGAGGCGAACTGCGGTTTGCGCATGTCGCCGGGCAGACCGCGATCACGCGCTGCCGGTCGAGTGCGCCGCTCAAATTTTTGACGCCGACGCGGCGGGGCGATGCGGCGTGGGCCTACGCGAACACCTTCGGCGGCGGCCTCGTCGCGGGCGACCGGATCGACCTGACCCTCGACACCGGGCCCGACACCACCGCGGTGCTCACCACGCAAGCGTCCACCAAAGTTTTCCACCAACAAGCCGGCCGCGGGGCCGAGCAACACCTCACCGCCGCCGTCGGCGACCACGCCAAGCTCCTGGTCCTGCCCGACCCGTTGACCTGCTTCGCCGACGCGATCTACCGGCAAACGCAACGGTTTTCGTTGGCGTCCGCCGCGTCGCTGGTGCTGCTGGATTGGTTCACCGCGGGGCGGACCGGGTCGGGCGAGCGTTGGGCGTTTGCCGAGTACCGCAACCTCAACACGGTGTCGATCGACGGGCGGGAAGTCCTGTTCGACCAAACGCGGATCACCGCCGACACCCTCGCGGCCGCCGGGGCGTCGTGCGTCGGTTCGTATCAGGTGATCGCCAATCTTTTCTTGGTCGGCCCCGCCCTCCGCGACGCTGCGGCCGAGTTGCAATCGTGGGTCGATACGCAGCCGATCCGCGACGAAGCGGGTTACGTCGCGGGCTATAGCCAGACGGCGTGGGGCGGCGTCCTGCGTTTGGCCGGCCGAGACGTGCAAACCGTCACGGACCTGCTCAAGCAACGGCTATACTTCACCCATCCGTGGCTGGGCGGCTGCCCGTGGGGACGAAAATGGTAATCCGAGGAGCAAACACGCGATGCACCTGACGCCGCGCGAAATCGAAAAACTGACCCTGCACAACGCCGGCTTCGTCGCGCAGAAGCGCCTCGCCCGCGGCTGCAAACTCAACCAGCCCGAGAGCGTGGCGCTGATCGCCACCGTGGTGATGGAACTGATCCGCGACGGCAAGCGCGTCGCCGAGTGCATGGACCTGGGCCGGCAGATGCTCGGCCGAAGGCAAGTCATGCCCGGCATCGCGTCGATGATCCACGATGTCCAAGTCGAAGCCACCTTCCCCGACGGCAGCAAACTCGTCACCGTCCACCACCCCATCGCCGCCGAGGACGGCGACCTCGAACTGGCGCTCTACGGCAGCTTCCTGCCCGTGCCCGACCTGTCGGCTTTTGGCGAACCCGCCGCCGCCGAAGCCACCACGCCCGGCCAAGTCACCCCGCTCGACGGCCACATCGAACTCAACCCCGGCCGCGCCACCGCCACCGTCCACGTCACCAACACCGGCGACCGCCCGGTCCAAGTCGGCAGCCACTACCACTTCATCGAAACCAACGCCGCGCTGACCTTCGATCGCCAAGCGGCCTACGGCAAACGCCTCGATATCCCCGCCGGCACCGCCGTGCGCTTCGAGCCCGGCGAAACCAAAACCGTCACCCTCGTCGCCATCGCCGGCGACCAGAACATCCGCGGCGGCAACAACCTCGCCGACGGCCCGGTCAGCGACGCCAATCAAGCCGCCGCCATGCAGCGCGTCGTCGACCAAGGCTTCGGCCATTCACCCTCCTGATTTTTTACCCCCTTACCCAAAGGTTTTTGAAATGCTGAACACGCTGACCGTCCTTGCTCACGCCGGCCATTCCCATGTTTCTGGGTTTGAAGCCGGTTTTCTTCATCCTTGGTTGGGTCTGGATCACTTGCTGGCCATGCTTGCCGTGGGTCTTCTGGCGGTGCGTGCTGGGAGCGCCCGGGCGTGGTGGATGGTTCCCACGGGGTTTATCGGGGGAATGCTCGTGGGTGCTGTCGTTTCGGGCATGGGCGTTGGCATCCCCGGCGTTGAATGGGTGATCGCTGGTAGCGTAATCGCATTGGGCTTGCTGGTCGCGGCCCTGCCGAGCGTTAGCATCGGCGTTGCACTGCCGCTGGTCGCTTTCGCCGGGATGTTCCACGGCCACGCCCACATCTCCGAGATGGCTGGATCAGCGATCCCCTACGCCACCGGCATGGTTTTGGCCACGGCCATCCTGCACGCCCTAGGCATCGCTGCGGGTTTGGGACTTATGCGCATCGCGCCTCAACCGGCGGTGCGATTTGCGGGCGTAGCTATGGCGTGTGCGTTCGCCATCACGCTGACGGCCTGACTTCTGACTCGCGTGTCGATGGATTTCACGATTGCTTTGATCGATAAAGGCGGCCCATCGCTATGTCCTACAACATGCCCCGCGACGCCTACGCCCAGATGTTCGGCCCGACCACGGGCGACCTCTTGCGCCTCGGCGACACCTCGCTCCAACTCCGCGTCGAACGCGACCTCACCGCCTACGGCGACGAGTGCAAGTTCGGCGGCGGCAAGGTCCTCCGCGAAGGCATGGGCCAACGCGCCGGCGGTTCGCCGGAAGACGCGCTCGACTATGTGATCACCAACGCGCTGATCGTGGACTACACCGGCATCTACAAAGCCGATGTCGGGATCAAGGCCGGCTTTATCGTCGGCCTCGGCAAGGCCGGCAACCCCGACGTCATGCCCGGCGTCACGCCCGGCATGGTCGTGGGCGTCACCACCGAAGCCATCGCCGGTGAAAACCATATCCTCACCGCCGGCGGCCTCGACACCCACGTCCACTTCATCTGCCCCCAGATCGCCGACGAAGCCATCGCCTCGGGCCTCACCACCCTCGTCGGCGGCGGCACCGGCCCGGCCACCGGCACCTGCGCCACCACCTGCACCCCCGGCGCCGC
>CAYPCC010000052.1:0-15710 GCA_964409095.1 uncultured Phycisphaera sp.
CAGCCCAGATGTTTATCATCGACACCAAGGACTAAGTGCCCCCGAAGAAGAACTCGCCGCGAAAACCATCCGCGGCGAGACGAAACTCTCCAAGCTCGACGGCCGACTCTCGCCCCCCGCCGCGGCGATCGTCGTGGTCAACGCCACCAGCATCGCCCGCCACCTGTATCTCGTCAGCCAGGTCCGCGAGACCCACATCCCGATGGTCGTGGCGCTGAACATGATGGACGTCGCCGAGCGCGACGGGATCGCGGTGGATGTTGATGCGCTCAGCAAACAACTGGGTGCGCCGGTCGTGCCGATCAGTGCGCGGACGGGGCGGGGCATCGTCGAGCTGCGGCGGGCGATCGAGGCGCAGGTGTTTGAGGCGGGCCGTTTGATGTCCGAGATTCCGGGGGCGTTGGCCGAGTGCTCGCGGTGTGGCGGGTGTCCGCACGCGGCGCGTCACGCCTGGGCGACCGGCGTGGCCGAGGGGTCGGTGAAGGGTTTGAGCGAAAACGCCCAGAAGTGGGCCGACCGGATCGACTCCGCGGCCACCCACCCGGTGGTGGGCCTGGGGGTCTTCGCCTCGATCATGGCGGGGTTGTTCATCTTGATCTTTTCGACCGCAGCGATGCCGATGGACCTGATCGACGCGGGGTTCACTGCGCTGGGCGGCTGGGTCGAGGGCTTCTTGCCCGAGGGCGATCTCCGCAGCTTCGTCGTGGATGGTGTCATCGGCGGCGTCGGCGGGGTGCTCGTGTTCCTCCCGCAAATCTGCATCCTGTTTTTCATTTTGACGTTGCTCGAAGACACCGGGTACCTCGCCCGGGCGGCGCTGGTGATGGACCGATTGATGTGCAAGGTCGGGCTGCCGGGCAAGGCGTTTGTGCCCATGCTCTC
Source organism: uncultured Phycisphaera sp. (assembly GCA_964409095.1). Lineage (GTDB taxonomy): Bacteria > Planctomycetota > Phycisphaerae > Phycisphaerales > Phycisphaeraceae > Algisphaera. The sequence goes on from CAYPCC010000052.1 coordinate 883, forward strand.
GGCCCACGCTTGCGCGATCCCCGCGATCATGTCGACCCGCGTCATCGAAAACAAACGCGACCGATTGGTGTCGATCCTGGTGATCCCGCTGTTGACCTGCTCGGCCCGCTTGCCGGTGTACGCGATGATCACGGCATTGCTCTTCGCGGGTCGGCCGGTGCTGGGCGGGCTGGTGTTTTTCGGGGCGTACACGCTGGGCATCGTCGCGGCGCTGGTGGTGGCGTTTGTGTTGAAGACGACGCTCTTGCCCGGCAAGGCCCGGCCGCTGGTCATCGAACTGCCCGACTACCGCATGCCCAGCCTGCGTACCGCGTGGCTCACGACGCTCGACCGCGGGCTGATCTTCGTGAAGAAGGCCGGCACGGTGATCCTGTTGATTTCGATCGGGCTGTGGGTGCTCTCGACGTATCCGAAGCTGCCCGAAGACCAGCTTGCGTCGGTCGCGTCGCCCGCCGACGCGGCGGCACTGGTCGAGTTGCAAGATCAAATGGCCGTGGCCCAAACGGCGGGCGATGCCGACGCGGCCGAGGTGTACCAAGGCAGCATCGACCTGCTCGTGGGCAAGTATGAAGTGGCGCATTCGTTCGCGGGCAAACTCGGGCGCGCGGCGGAGCCGGTGTTTGCGCCGTTGGGTTTCGACTGGCAGATCAACGTCGGGGTGATCAGCTCGTTCGCCGCGCGGGAGGTCATCGTCTCGACGCTGGCGATCGTCTACGGCCTCAGCGAAGACGCGGCGGAGGAACCGCTGACCCTCGCCCAAACCCTCCGAGCCCAGACCCACCCCGACGGCACGCCGGTGTTCACGCTGGCGACCTCGCTGGCGCTGCTGGTGTTTTTCGTGTTAGCGATGCAGTGCCTGCCCACGCAGGCCGTCGCCAAACGTGAGACCGGCGGCTGGAAGTGGCCGTTGTTTCAGCTGGGCTACATGACCGTCCTGGCGTATTCCGCGGCGTGGGTGACGTACACGGTCACGGCAGCGCTGACTTAATCGTCGGGATCGTTTTCAAAACGGACATTCCGTGGGCTGATATCGTCGAGGTATATGCCAAACTGCCCCTCGAAAACCCGCATCATTTTGAGTACCACAGGCCAACGCTCCCCAAATTCTTCTTCTCGTTGCATGTGCCAATGCTCCATGATGTGTGGATCAAATTCTAGCGGAATATCGACTCTGGAACCGGCAAAATCAAGCACGAATGGCGGCCGGACAACCGTCATTTCTAATATCAAATAGTCTTCTGAATATCCTTTCCGTTGCGGGACAGTGAAACCGCATACTTCATCGACCCATGCGAGGCAAGACGCTGATACACCTCTAATTCATTGAAAAACGTGTGGTGGCTACCATATACTTTAATCGCCGTTCGGTTAGAAGTATGAAATACGATACCGTCTTTGCCCTCGCCCAAAACACCCTCTATCGTGTCCGGGAGTAAATAGCGAGCGGCACGCTCTTCTGCTTGGACTCGAAGGTTATCCATCATGATCCAATCTCTATACGGATCTGCCCCGCATTCTGCATCGGTTGAGTTGTGGCTCGAAACCGAAGGCGAACGCATCGAATTGTCGCAGATTGGCCCGACCTATGTGATTGCCCGCACGGCTCAAATGCACCCCCCCGGCAATATGAGTCTTCATGCCGCCATTGACGGACAGACAACACTTTGGGAGGTTCATTTACCGTACGGTCTAAAACCCGATCAGCGACGCACACCCATTTATCCGGTCGAAGATGAAGTCAATATCGACGTGCCTTTTTGATCTACTCGGCTGTTGACCCGGTTGCCCGCCACGATGTCGCGCGGTACGGTAGGACATGCCCCCCACACAAGACCTCCTCCACGAAGCCGGCCACGCGAGTCACGAATCCGAGTTTTTTAACCCCGTGCCCAAGGGTTATCAGGTCGGCAAACACAAATACGTCGTCGTCTTTGGCACGGTCCTCTCCGGACTGGGCAAAGGTATTTTTTCGTCGTCCCTAGCGAAGTTGCTCAAAGACAAAGGCCTCTCCATCGCCCCGATCAAGATGGAGGGCTATCTCAACATCGACTCGGGCACGCTCAGCCCCTACCGCCACGGCGAAGTCTTCGTCCTCGACGACGGCCTCGAAACCGACATGGACCTGGGCACCTACGAACGCCTGCTCGACCAAAACCTCACCCGCGACAACTACACCACCAGCGGCCAAATCTTCAAACGCGTCCTCGAAAAAGAACGCCACGGCGGCTACCTAGGCCGAGACGTGCAGATGATCCCCCACGTCACCGGCGAAGTGAAATACATGCTCCGCCAATTGGCGATGAAGCAGGAAGCGGACCTCGTCTTCATCGAAGTCGGCGGCACCGTCGGCGACTACGAAAACGCTTTTTACATCGAAGCCCTCCGCCAACTCGCCTTCGAAGAAGGCCCCGGCAGCGTCTGCTACGTCGCGCTGACCTACGTTATCGAACCCCCCGCTTTGGGTGAACAGAAAACCAAAGCGGCGCAGCTGGGCCTCAAAAAACTCCTGGAGGCGGGCGTGCAGCCGCACATCATCGCGGCCCGCGCGAAGAACCCCGTCGAGCAGGGTGCCAAAGAGAAGATCGCGATGTTCTCCAACGTGCCGATGAACCGGGTGTTCTCGATGCACGACCGCGAATCGATCTACACCATCACCGAATCGCTGCGCGGCGAGGGCATGGACCGCGAGGTGCTGACCATGCTCGACCTGCACAGCCGAGTCGATGCGAACCGCGAAGACAAAGCCCGCGAAGAATGGCGGAGCTTTGTCCGCAAGATCACCAACCCCCGGAAGTACAACGTCAAGGTCGGACTCACCGGCAAATACGCCCAGCTCCGCGACGCCTACGCCTCGATCGAAAAAGCGGTCGAACACTGCGGCGCCCACCTCAACGCCAAGGTCGAGATCGACTGGATCGACACGACCCTGATGGCCCCGGAACAGGCGGCCCAGACGCTTTGCGAGTTCAACGGCGTCATCGTGCCCGGCGGCTTCGGCCACCGGGGCACCGAGTCGAAGATCGCCTGCGTGCAATATTGCCGGGAGAACGACGTGCCGTACCTGGGCATCTGCCTGGGCTTCCAGATGGCGGTCATCGATTACGCCCGCCACGTCGTGGGCCTCGAGCACGCGGGGTCCACCGAGTTCGACCCCAACTCGCCCCACCCGGTCATCGACATCTTGCCCGAGCAGAAAAAAATCGAGGGCCTGGGCGGCAACATGCGGCTGGGCGGCAAAGACGTGCTCATCAAGCCCGGCAGCCTCGCGGCCATGCTGTTTGCCGATGAACTCGACCCCAAGACCTCGATGGTCCGCGCTCGCTTCCGTCACCGTTTCGAGGTGGACCCAAGCTACATCGACCGGCTCGAAAAGCACGGCCTGGTATTCTCGGGCCGGCACCCCGATCAGCCCATCATGCAGGTCCTCGAGCTGCCCGACCACCCCTACTTCATCGGCGGCCAGTTCCACCCCGAACTCACCAGCCGGCCGACCCACCCCCAGCCGATGTTCATGGGCCTGGTCGCCGCGGCGATCCAACACGCCCACCCCGACGTCGAGCCCGCCGCGATCTCCACACGCTGGCTCCGGCCGTCAAAGCCCAACGGCAAGCCGACCCCCGCGTCGCCGTAAAGATCTCTTGTCGCTAGGCTTAAGTCACAAATTCATGCTCACATCGACGCTTCGCCGATGAGAATTATCGATTTGTTCATTCTTGCCCGCCGTCTCAGTGTTCGGCAAGAATCAGCCCGGTTTAGGCGTGATGGAATCGTGTGGCCATGCGGCCACCCACGCCGACCCGAGGAGTCAAGCCTCGGGCTATGGATCTGTCTCACGGGGATTTAGAAAGAAGCCTGCATATGAAATCGTTCGCCCTCCGCCCGGCCGTCTCGGCCGTCGCCTGTTCGCTCACCGCCTTCGCGGCCACCTCGGCTCACGCCGGCACGGTCACGCTGACCAACGAAGACGTCGTCACCGGCACCATCACCGCCCAGACCGACACCACCGTCACCGTGGATCACCCCGATCTGGGCACCCTCAATATCGACAAGGCCAACGTCGAAGGCGTTGAACTCGAAAAAACCGACCCGATCTACGTCGTGCCCCCCACCCCCGACTTCTTCTTCGGCTGGGACAAAACCCTCGCCGCGGGGGTCACCGGCAGCGACGGCAACACCGACAGCCTCAACGTCTACGCCTCGTTCGACACCGGCTACGAAGACGACAACGACCGCTGGGCCATCGCCGCCGACGTCTTCTACTCCGAAAACGAAGGCGTCAACACGACCAACTACTACCAAGCCAGCATCACTAAAGATTGGCTCATGCCCGAAGAGCCCTACTTCTACTGGGCCCAGGCCAAGTACGAAAACGACCGCTTCACGGGCTGGGAAGAACGGACCTCCGGCTACGTCGGCGTCGGTTACGAATTCATCGACAAAGACAACTACAACCTGCTCGGCCGGCTCGGTGCCGGTGCCGCCTACGAGGCCGGCATCATCAACGAACTCACCCCCGAACTGTTCCTGGGCCTCGAAGGCAAGTGGGACATCGACGAAAACTCGTCGCTCAACTACTACACCTACTTCTACCCCTCGCTCGACCCCGCCTTCAGCGACTTCCGCAACACCACCGGCGTCGCGTACCAAGTGGCCGTCGACAAAGCCAAGGGCATGAGCCTCAAGGTCGGCGCCGAAAACCAGTACAACTCCGCCGCCGCCGAGGGCACCGAAGAAAACGACCTCAAGTACTACCTCGCTCTGGTCTACGACTTCTAAACCACACGCTGAACATTCAAGCCTCGCTCAACGCCGCCCGGCCAACCGGGCGGCTGTTTTTTCTGTCGAACGAACACGCGATCCACGAAACAAAGGCTCACAGCCGCGGCTCTTCCAACGGCACCGGGCACACGTCCCGCCGCCCGCAGCCGGCGCAGTGTCCGCCCTCCCAGAGTGTGTTGAACCGCCCCATCACCGCATCGACCAGCCCCGGCGACTCACTCACGACGCCCCACTCGAAGTTGCGCCGCGTCGCGCCTTTTGCGCCCAGCCCCGCGCCGGTCAGGTTGGCGGAGCCGAGGTACAGCCAACCTGCGTCCACCACGACCGCCTTGGCGTGCAGCCGGGGGCAACGGCGGATGGTGAGGCCGCCGACAGGCTTCTTGCCGCCGAACGCTTTTTTAATCTGCTGTAGCGCCGGCCCGCTGGGTACGCCGGCGTGCAACACCCGCACCTCGACGCCGCGCTGAGTCAATCGCAGCAGGTGGTCGATAATCGACGGCGCGTGTCGGCCGCGCGGGTTGGCGGGGTCGGGCACGAGCATGGCTTTGAAGTCGGCGGTGGCGATATCGAGGCTGACCTTGGCCGACAGCATCCCCTTCTGCACCACCCGCGGCAGGTGCTGGGCGTCGGCGATCAACTCGACCTCGCCCCGCACCGCCCCGCTGCCCACAAACGCCCCGTCGGCGTCGAGGTCTTGCGGGGAAAACGTCAGGTCGCCATCCGCGTCGCGCATCCCCACCTATCGGCCAACCGCCACGAAAACGCCCACGCCGATCGAAATCAGGCGTGGGCGGGTGGGATGGGGTCGAAGGGGTAGCGGAGTCGCAAGCCTCAACCGAGGTATTCGACTTCGAGCGTGTCGCGGATTTTTTCCAGCGCTTTGTTCTGGATTTGGCGGACCCGCTCTTTGGTGACGCCGATGAGCTTGCCGACCTGCTCCAAGGTCAACGGCTTGTCGTCGGGGCGGCGGTCCTGCAGCACCTTGGGGAGTTGGTAATTCTCGGAGCGCTGCGTGGGGTCGATCCTGGTCATCGTGAACGTCGGCGTCGCGGACTTGGTGGGGCGATGAGGCCGACTCGGCGGCGACGCCGGCTGTACGTTGAATCGTGCCGCGACCACCGTCCGCTCGACGTCGGACAAGTCGGCCCGGTTGTCCACTACGATCCGCCGGACTTCGTCGGCACAATCGTCTTCGTGGGCCGCGTTCTTTTCCGACTGGTAGTTCGATCGCTCATAAGTCGGATCAAACTCCACGGGGAACATGCCGCGGTACTTGGTGAGCTTGATGCCTTGCCGTGAAAACGCCTTGAGGATCGCCCGGCAAGCATAAGTCGAAAACTTAAACCCGCGGCTGACATCGAACTTGTCTGCGGCACGAAGCAGCGCCATGTTCCCCTCGCTGATGAGGTCGGCAAAGTCGCCGGGGTGCATCCGCGTCCGCTTGGCCATCGCCAACACCAGCGCAAGATTCGTGTCGGCGATCTGGGTACGCAGGGCATCCGCCCGGACGTACCAGTCGAGGATTTCGCGCTGGGCCTTGCGTCGGCCGTAGTCGGTGAGCGGCTTCGCCCGGCTCTTGCTGCCGTCGGGACGAACCCCCAAGAGGCGGTCCCGTAGACGACACACGCGCATCCGGCAGTAGTTGTACTGGCTAAACAACACCCGCTCTTGGGCGGCGGTCAACAGCACGCTGCCGCCCTTGCCCGCGGCCTTGTTGGCGAGTTTGAGGGCGTCGGCGGGTTGGCTGTTGGGCGACGGGTCCATCAGGCCGTGGTACCACGAGACGTCGGGCACGGGCAGCGGATCGGGGTCGATGAAGATCGCCCGGTAGGCCTTGGCGTCGGGCAGGTCGAAGAGTTCGTGATCGACGTACTCGTATTTTTCGGTCAGCAGGCGGTTGAGCGTCTGCCGCTGGTCGGGGCGCAGCGCCCGCTTGACCCGCTTGGACGACGGCGAAGGATCGACCATCGCCTCAGGGGCGTGGGTCGGCGTCAGGACGGTCGGGGCGGGCGTACCCCGGAGTTCGCGGGTGTTGGACGGGTCAGCATGGGGGGCGAGGCTGGGCATCGTGCGTGAGCCTTTCGGGGAAGCAGGGTGAACAAGCGGGCCAAACAAATCGGGGGCGGGGGCTGGCGGGATGGGGCATTTCCCTATCCCAGTCTTAATCGCAAGCCCCTGTCGTGTCAACGCCAATCCGTACTGTTTTAATCCCGTTTGTGTTCGATTTTATTGAAATTCAACTTCAAAACTTTCATTAAATTAGCTTTGATAAGAATTTACGCATTATTTTACCACTCGTGGTCGCCTTGACCCTCGACATTTACACGCCTACACTCATTCATGCCGCCGGACTATTGATTACTACGTCCCGGCTACTGTTTGTGTTACTCCCTCCTCCTACCCAAGGAACCCCCGATGGCTTTTGAGATGCCCGCCCTGCCTTACGCCCTTGACGCTTTAGAACCCGCGATCGACGCGAAGACCATGGAAATCCACTCCCAGAAGCACTGGGCCGGCTACACCAGTAAACTCAACGACGCCATCGCCGGCACCGCCCACGAAGGCAAGTTCATCGAAGACCTCCTCGCCTCGGGTGACCTGTCCCCCGCCGTCCGCAACAACGGGGGCGGCTACTACAACCATAAACTCTTCTTCTCGACCCTCAAAGCCCCTTCAGAAAATAACGCCCCCACCGGCGACCTCGCCGCCGCCATCGAAGCCGATCTCGGCGGCTTCGACGCCTTCAAAGAAAAATTCTCCAACGCCGCCGCCACCCGCTTCGGCTCCGGCTGGGCTTGGCTGGGCGTCAAGGGTGGTAAGCTCAACGTCTGCTCCAGCCCCAACCAAGACAACCCGCTGATGAATGTCGATACCGTCGATCACGGCTGCACCCCGATCCCCGGCCTCGACGTCTGGGAACACGCCTACTACCTCCACTACCAAAACCGTCGCCCCGATTACATCGACGCCTTCTTCTCGGTCATCGACTGGGACAAGGTCGCCGAGAACTACGCCGCCGCGAAGTAAACCGACCTTCCGACTTCGCTCAAATCCACGAAATCAAATCAAGCCCACGGATCATTTCCGTGGGCTTGTTCGTTGGCTGCCACAAACCCTTGTCTGCAACGTGGGCGTTCTATGCTTCCCGCGTGCTCGCACGGGCTGACGGTTGGCCAAGCAAAACCTTTCGACCCAGCCACACCATCCTTACCACGCGCCGCGCTTCACCGGGTATTATCGGAAGCGTCTGCTTCGGGCTCACGCTCTGCGTCGCCCGTGTCGATCTTAATCAGACACTTCAGGAAGATCAGGGAACATGAAACACTACGACGTCATCGTCATCGGCACCGGCCCGGCCGGGCAAAAGGGCGCGATCCAAGCGGCCAAGCTCGGCAAAAAAGTTGCCATCATCGAAAAGAGCAACGTCCTGGGCGGCGCTCAGGTCAACACCGGCACCATCCCGTCCAAAACCCTCCGCGAGGCCGTGATCCAACTCACCGGCACCAACCGCCGGGGACTGTTCGGCGAGGCCTACCGGGTCAAAAAAGAAATCACCATCGCCGACCTCATGGCCGCCTCGCAAAACGTCATCCGCCACGAGTGGGACGTCATCCGCGGCCAGTTCGAGCGCAACCGCATCGACCTGATCTGGGGCAGAGCCCACTTCGAGGGGCCCAACCTCCTGATGGTCGAGCGCGAGCAAGAAACCGAGATGCTCACCGCCGACAAATTCCTCGTCTGCGTCGGCACCAAACCCGCCAAGCCCAAGACCGTGCCGTTCAACAGCAAAACCATCATGACCAGCGACGCGCTGCTCAAGCTCGACCGCCTGCCCAAGACCATGATCGTCGTCGGCGGCGGCGTCATCGGCACCGAGTACGCCTCGATCATGGCGACCCTCGGCGTCCGCGTCACCCTCGTCGAGGGCCGACACCAGGTGCTCGGCTTCCTCGACCAGGAAATCGCCGGGGCGTTCCAATACTTCCTCCGCCAAGAGGGCATCACCCTGCGCCTCGGCGAAAAAGTCAGCGCGATCCGCGAAGTCGAACACGCCCGTGGCATCGACCACGACGGCGACGGCAAGGGCGACCTCGTCCAAGCGGAACTCGAGTCGGGCAAAAAACTCCACGCCGAGACCCTGCTCTACGCCGTCGGCCGGCAAGGCGTCTGCGGCGCGCTGGGCCTCGACAACGTCGGCATCACCTTCGACGACCGCGAACGCCTCAAAGTCGACGACCACTACATGACCAACGTCGAGCACGTCTACGCCGCCGGGGACGTCATCGGCTTCCCCGCGCTCGCCTCCACCTCCATGGAACAAGGCCGACGCGCCATCTGCCACGCCTTCGGCCAAGACGTGGGCAACTACAACACCTCCCTGTTCCCCTACGGCATCTACGCCATCCCCGAAATCTCCATGGTCGGCAAAACCGAGGAACAACTCACCGAAGAAGGCATCCCCTACGAAGCCGGCATCGCCGGCTACAAAGAACTCGCCCGCGGCAAAATCCTCGGCGACGAAGACGGCATGCTCAAGATGCTCATCCATCAGGAAACCCACAAAATCCTGGGCGTCCACATCATGGGCACCCAAGCCACCGAACTTATCCACATCGGCCAAGCCGTCATGGCCCTCGACGGCACCGCCGAGTTCTTCATCAACAACGTCTTCAACTTCCCCACCCTCGCCGAGGCGTACAAAGTCGCGGCGTACAACGGGCTTAACAAGTTGGCGCACATCCGCTAACACCATTTGACGGATTGGTTAAAACGCAACGCCCCCGCGCCACGTTGGACGGGCGACCCACGATCGCCGTGTCCCTTACCCTGTGATTTATGAAATACCGCCTACCCACCATCGTTCTGATTCTCGTCGTTGGCTTCTTCGCCACCGGCTGCACCTACTACGAGATCACCGACATCCAATCCGACAAGGTGTTCTACACGAACAACTGGGATTCCAAAGGGGCCGAGTCCGGGGTCATCGTGTTTAAGGACGCGGCCACGGGCAGCAAGGTGACGCTCGCGTCGCATCAGATCAAAAAGATTTCCGAGAAGCAATACCAAGCCGCGGTCGAGCAGGCCACGGGCCAAGCGCGTTGACACGGCACGCCCTCGCCCGGCGGCGGATACGAAAATTCCCTTAGTCCGCGGGTTCGTGCTACAAGATTGCGGTGCGGCCGGGTATCATTTTCTTGATGGCACTAACCATCCTCGCGTTGTGGGGGATGGCTCATTTCTCGAATCTCGATGTCCCGGAGCGATCACGATGAAAAATACGGTGTTGGCGTTGATGGCGGTGTTGTTGCTGGCGTTGTTGGCCATCGGCGGGTGGTACATGGCCGAGTCGTCTCGGCTGCAAAGCGAGGCGGACGCCTTTGCTGAGGAATCCGCCGCGCGAGCAATCGTCGCGGTGTCGTTCGTGGTTGATGTCCCCGCGAGCACGCCCGACGACCAGATCGTTTACATCTCCGGCAGCCACCCCAACCTCGGCGGCTGGCAGGCGGCGGGGCTGCCGCTGCAGCGCGGAGATGACGGCAAGTACCACGGCCAAGCCGAGCTGCTCAGCGGTATCGCCCACGAATTCAAAGTCACCCGCGGCACGTGGGGCACCGTCGAACGCGACGCCAGCGACCAGGACATCCCCAACCGCCCGCTGGTCGCCGAGCAAGACACGACCGTCGAGCTCGCCGTGGCCGAGTGGATCGACAAGGGGCTAACCGAGCCGGGCCGACAAACCGTCGTCGGCCTGTCGCGGGTGATCGCCAAGTTCCCCAGCGAACACCTCGAACTCCCCCGCGACCTGATCGTCTACCTGCCGCCCAACTACGACCAGCCCGACCAAGCAGAAGCCCGCTACCCGGTGCTCTATCTCAACGACGGCCAAAACCTCTTCAACGAAGCCACCAGCTTCGCCGGCGTCGAGTGGCGCGTCGATGAAGCCCTCGAGCAACTCATCGCCAACGGCGAGATCGAACCGATGATCGTCGTCGGCATCGCCAACACCGAGAACCGGTCCGCCGAATACACCCCCGGCCAAAGCCTCGATGATTACACCACGGCCGTGGTCGAAGAGATCAAGCCGATGATCGACAAACGCTATCGCACCCAGCCCGGCCGGGAACACACCGGCATCGGCGGCTCGTCGCTCGGCGGCCTCGCCGCGCTGGCGATCGCCCAGGCCCACCCCGACACCTTCGGCCAAGTCGTCACGCTTTCGCCTTGGCTGAGCTTGGGTGACACCCCCGCCACCGCGTTGATCCCCGGCGAGCTCTCGGCCCTCGGCGGCACCACGCTGTATTTCGACATGGGCGACGCCCCGACCGACAACTACCCCGCCGGGGCCGACCCCGTCGCGGACGCCGAGGCGTTCGCCTCCGCCCTCGACTCGGCGGGCGTCGAGTACACGTTTGAGGTCATTCCGGGGGCCGACCACCATGAAGACGACTGGGCCGCCCGGATCGTGGACGTGTTCAAAACGGTGTACGGGAAATAACTAGCTCTGTTGCCGGTGATTTTCTTGGCCTCGGGCGAGCGGTGTGTCATAATTGCGGATTATGAATAACTGGTCGAGGCGAGATAGACGAGGGGTCGGTGCGCTTTTGGTGACGCTGGCGGCGGCCGGTGCGTGGCCTGCGCACGGGCAGGTGCAGGTGTTTCGCACCCCCGACGGCACGGCCAACAACCTCACGCAGACCCACTGGGGGGCGGCCGAGTCCACGCTCCTGCGCCTCACCCCGACCCGCTACGCCGACGGCATCGGTGCCATGATCCAGACGCCCAACGCCCGGGCGGTGAGCAACGCCGTAGGCCAGCAGACCGCGCCGACCGACGCCAACCCGCTGAACCTTTCGAGCATGTTCTGGCAGTGGGGCCAATTCATCGACCACGACCTGGACCTGACCCGCACCAACGCCGCCGAGACTTTTCTCATCGGCGTGCCCGCCGGCGACGGCATCTTCGCCGACACCGCCGTCATCCCCATGCACCGCTCGGCCACCGTCCCCGGAAGCGGCACCTCCGCCCCCCGCGAATTTGCCAACGGCATCACGGCCTGGCTCGACGCCTCGATGGTCTACGGCAGCGACGCCGCCCGCGCAGCCGAGCTCCGCAGCTTCACCAACGGGCAACTCCAGGCCGGCACCGACGGGTTCATGCGACGCAACGACAACTTGTTTGAAAACGCCAACGACACCGGCGTCTACGCCGCCGCCGACCTCTTCCTCGCCGGCGACATCCGCGCTAACGAACAGCTCGGCCTCACCACCATGCACGAGGTCTTCTTCCGCTACCACAACAAAATCGCCAACCAACTCGCCACGGCCAACCCCACCTGGACCGACGAACAACTCTACCAAACCGCCCGCAAAATCGTCGGGGCGTCGGTGCAGAAAATCACCTACGAAGATTGGCTGCCCGCGGTCTTGGGTACCTCCAGCCTCGACCGCTACACCGGCTACAACCCCGCCGTTGACCCCGGCATCTCGGCGGAGTTTTCCACCGCGATCTTCCGCTTCGGCCACACGATGCTCAACGAAAACCTGCTGCGGCTCAACGCCGACGGCAGCACGTTCGCCGGCGGCCACCTCGACCTCTCCGCCTCGTTCTTCGACCCCGACGTCATCACCGAGGCTGCCAGCCTCGACGCCCTCGTCCGCGGACTCGTGGGACAGGCGGCCAACGATCTGGATACCCAAGTGATCGAAGACGTCCGCAGTATGCTCTTCGGCAGCCCCGCGGCGGGCGGGCTGGACCTCTTGGCCCTGAACATCCAGCGCGGCCGGGACCACGGCATCGGGACGTTCAACGACCTCCGCGTTGCCTTTGGGCTCAGCGCATACACCAGTTTTGCAGACCTCACCGACGACGCCGACTTGGCCGCCGCCCTTGCGTCGGTCTACGCCGACGTGGATGAAGTGGACATGTGGATCGGGCTGATGTCCGAAGACTCGGCCACCGGCGGCATCCTCGGCGAAACACTCACCCTCGCCATGATCGACCAGTTCGAACGCCTCCGCGACGGCGACCGGTTCTACTACGAAAACGATGCGGAGCTGATCCCTTACCTCGGGCTGATCGACGGGATGAACCTCGGCGACATCTTCGCCATGACCACCGGCGTCACCGAGTTCGCGGGCCTCGACGTGTTCACCACCATCCCCGAACCCACGACACTCGCCCTGATCACGCTGGGCGGCACCCTGATGCGGCGGCGGCGGTCGGCGTGATGTTTACCTGAGTACCACGTTCTCGAATCCGGCTGGCCGCGGCGTTAATCCACCAGCTGCGCTTCGTCGGGCGACTTGGCTTGGTCGAGCGCGGGGGCGGCGGTGATGTCGAGCATCCGGTTGAGCGACAGCATCGCCTGCCGTTGGGCTTCGGGGTGGACGCTGATCTGGTTGACGACTTTGCCTTGAGCGAGGTTGTCTAAAACCCACAGCAGGTGCGGGCGGTCGATGCGGTACATCGTGGTGCAGAGGCATTGGCAGTCGCTGAGGATGCGGGCGATCACGCCGCGCTTGGCGGCTTCGTCGCAGAGGCGTTTGACGAGGTGGACCTCCGTGGCGATCGCCCAACGACTTCCGGGGGAGGCGTTTTCGATGGCGCGGATGATGCCCTCGGTGCTGCCGGTGAGGTCGGCCTTTTGGCAAACCTCATACGCACACTCGGGGTGGGCCATCACCGTCACGTCCGGCCAATCCGCACGGATCTGATCGACGTGCTCCGGACGAAAGAGTTTGTGCACCGAGCAATGGCCCTTCCACAAGATAAAGGTGCTGTCGCGCAATTCGTCATCGCTGCACCCGCCGGTCCCCGCGGGGTCGCGCGGGTCCCAGAGGCACATCTGCGTCGCGGGGTCGAAGCCCGCCGCAGCGCCGGTGTTGCGGCCCAGGTGTTGGTCGGGCAGGAACAGAATCTTGACGCTTTCGCCATCTTTGAGCGGCCTCTCGCCGCCGGCCAAGGCCCAGTCGAAAATCTTGTCGCAGTTGGAGCTGGTGCAGACCACGCCGCCGTGGGCGCCGCAGAAGGCTTTGATCGCGGCGCTTGAGTTCATGTAACAGACCGGGATCACGCGGACCGGGCCGGTGGTTTCGTCGAGCTTGGGGATGGGTTGGCCGAGCGTCTCGTGGATGACTTCCCAGGCCTCGACGGTCTGGTCGTAGTCGGCCATGTCGGCCATGCTGCAGCCCGCGCCCAGGTCCGGCAGGATCACGGCCACGTCGTCGTCGGTCAGGATGTCGGCCGTCTCGGCCATGAAATGGACGCCGCAGAACACGACGTACTTCGCGCCAACCTTGCTGACCTGCTCGGCGGCGAGTTGGCTGAGCTTGAAGCTATCGCCGGTGAAGTCGGCGAACGCGATCACGCAGTCCTGCTGGTAGTGGTGGCCCAGGATCACCAAGTCCGAGCCCAACGCAAACTGACGGGCGCGGATCGCGGCGCCCAAGTCGGCGTCGCTCATCTTTGTGTAGCGGTCGGGGATCGCGGGCTGCCAAAGCTGCATAAGTCGTTTCCTTCCGGCGGGACAGTACATCTTATCCGGACCGGCCCCCGATTTCGATCCGTCGGGCCAGGCCAAGCCGGGTTATCGGGTGGGTTTGAACGCGACAAGCCCCGCCGTGTCGCGGGTTTGTCCTCAATCCCGCGTAAACCGGAACCGCGATTCCCCCGATGAACCACTACGGGCCGTGGGAAGCAGCAGGTTTATGTCCACCAAGCGCATCATGCAACTTGAGAACTGCGTCTGGGGTCCGGGTAAGTCCCGGCCAGGCGGCCGCGTGTCGCGCGGTATCGCGGCGGTGCGTTGCCAGACGCTTTTGGCCGTGGTCGCTGTGTGCGTGGTGATGACCACCTGCATCGTGCTCCAGGCCCGGCTTGACGCCAAGCTGCAGGAAAGCCGTAGCCAGCTCACGCAGCTCAAGCTCGCCGAAACGACCGGCAGCGCAATCGAGGCGACCCAAAAACAGGTGAAACATTGGGTCGTTTGGAGGCGGGTGCTCTGGGCCAATATCGCCGCAACCATCGCGGGCGGCGGCGTTGCGTTCTAC
>CAYPCC010000053.1:0-15698 GCA_964409095.1 uncultured Phycisphaera sp.
CGTCTGCCACGGCGGAAAGGTGAGTGGGAATCATCGGCTCGCTCTTTGACAAGTTATTCGGCAAGCGGATGCTGTTGCCGTGGGGGTTCGGGTTCGAGAGTCGCCCCTTGAGCGATGCCGAAAGTCGCTGCGCCGAGCATGGGCAGGAGGCCCGCGGTCGCGCCGAGGCTTGAGCTTTGGGGTGACAACAGCGTCGCGCCCGGGAACGGCGAGTGGCTGTCGTAGTGCCAACCCGCGTCATCCACCCACGCGATTGCGTGGGCGGGCTGGAGCATCGGCTTGAGTCGGCCAAGCGGCGGCAACACCATCGGCATCGGCTGCCCGGTCGCCATGGAAGCGCTGCCGGTGAGCAGCGATTCGATGAGCAGCAAGTTCGGGTAGCTGGTCGGGGCGGTGCGACGCAAGTCGATCCACGACAGCGCGGTGAGACGGCGGGTGCCGATGGTTTCGCGGAGGGCGGCGAAGTCGTCCTGCTGCGTGATCGAGCCGGGCTGATCGAGCCGATCGATCGCGGCGAGCACGGTCTGGGGCGTGAGCCCCGCGACGAGTTGGTCGTTGACCACGGCCCACGTCGGGTTGAGTAGGGGGGTACCCAGGGTGTGCAGGTCGATGCCTTGGTAGGTTTGGGTGTGGACTTGGATTTTGAAGTTTTCATCCGCCATCTGCTGCGTGAGCGCGAGGTTGCCAAACATCTGGATGGAACGGAGTCCACGTTCGACGCCTTGAGGGTCAAGGAGTTTGTTGACGGCGGTGAGGCTGAGCATGGACGGGCCGGCCGCGTCGGGGTCTAGATAAATCGACCACGCGGGGCCGAGGCCGCGGATGAGCTGGTTTTCGACATCGATGCCGACGAGGCCGGACGCGGTGGCAAGGCCTTGCTCAAACGAGTCGGCGGCATCGGGACCCATGGCGATTGCGGCGTGACGCAAGAGGTCCATGAGTCGGCCGGCGTCGAACGACAGGGCGGTCACCCACGGCGAATCGACCGGGGCCCGGCCCAGGTCGTCGGCGGTCAGCGCCGGGGCGTCGAGCAGGGAAGCGAGCCCGGTGCGGGGCGCGGGCAAGGCGAGGTGGAGTTGCGATCGCCAACGCTTGCCGTCGTAGCCGGCGGTGAGGACGGCGGGGCCGAGGGCGTCGAGGCCCAGCGGCTCGAAGAGCGCGCGGGCGGGGTGGCCGGCCGGGATATGGCGTGCTGCGGCGTCGTGTTCGCGGACGGTGAGGTCTTGGGTGAGTGCCTGACGGGTTTGGGCGACGAGGGCGTGGAGGTCGAGGTAGCCGACGAGGGGGCCGGGGGTGTCGAGTTGGGCGAAAGCCTCGGCGAACCGCGGCACGTCGGCGAGGCTGGCCGGGGCTTGGGGATCGGGCGGAGCGTCGAGGTCCACGGCGGGGGGGGTGATGCGAAGCGAGACGATCTGGCCGTCGATGACGATTTCGGAAGGACGAGAGGAGTGGGACTGGTAGAACTTGAGGCCGGCGAGCAGGTCTTGACGATCGTCGCCGGTGACGGGTCGCCAGAGCAGGACGACGCCGGAGGGTGGGGCGTTGGGGGCGGGTTGCAGAAATTCGTCCGCCAACGGATCGAGAACGTCGGCGTCGATCGCGTCGAGGTTCAGTGGGGCGGCGGGGGTGGTATCAGGCGGGGTGATATAGACGGCCATTTGTCCGCGGACGCTGACGCCCCAGAGGTCGGTGAGGTGTTTGAGTTGGGCTTGGAACTCGGGGTCGTTGATTGCTTGGCGGAGCGTGGGCATCTCGGTTCGCCACGCGGCATGGAGCTTGTCGGTTTCGACCAGGTCGATGACTTCGCGGAGTGTGGACTGGGCGTAGGCGTCGGTCAGCGTGTCGGTCCCGGCCCAGCCGAAGTAGGCCGCGGCGTCGGCGGGGACGTGCTCGATGAGCGGCTGGGCGTGAGTGGTCACGGCGAGCAACGTCGCCGCGATGGCCCGATAGGAAAGCGATAAAAGAGGGTGGCACATCACAGACTCCCGAATCGAAGGGCCAGCCAAAGCCTGGGGCAAAACGTCTGCCCAAGGATAGCCGGTGCATCCATGAGGTACGGCCAAAAACGGGCCGCACCTTATGAGGGTTATCGGAGGGATCGGGTATTCCCCGGAAAAACCGCGGGCTTGGTCGGGCGGGGTAAACGGGGTAAGGATGAGTCGATTCGAGGCGGCGCGGCGTCTTGCGATTCACGCCGCGATGACGCGGTCGCGGCCGGCGTGTTTGGCGCGGTAGAGCATGCGGTCGGCGGCGAGCACGACCGACGAGCTGTTGTCGTGCTTGTCGATCTCGTTGCCCGCGGTGGCGAGGCCCAGGCTGATGGTGATGATCGGGGCGACGCCGCTTTGGGGGTGGTGGATGTTGAGTTTGCGGACCGCTTGGCGGAGGCGTTCGGCGAGGGTGGCGGCGGAGTCGGTGTCGAGGCCGGGGCAGAGGACGATGAGTTCTTCCCCGCCGTAGCGGCCGACGAAGTCGGTGCGGCGGACCGTGGCTTGGACCGCTTGGGCGACCGCGATGAGACAGCGATCGCCTTCGGGGTGGCCCAAGGCGTCGTTGTAGGCCTTGAAGTGATCAACATCGATCATAATCACGCTGTACGGCCGAGTCCGGCCGACCTCGAGGGCCGAGGCGGACAGCGCGTGTTCCTGAACGAGACACGCTTCAAAAGCAGCGCGGTTGAGCAGGCCGGTCATCGGGTCGAGTCGGCTAACCTGCGAGAGGTCGAGGTTGAACCGCATCAGCTCGGCAGACAAGCGTTCGACCGCGTCGTTGCGGTCGGCCAGGACGCGGTTGTCTTGGCGCAGCTGAGTGACTTGCCGCCGCAAGCGGTGGACCTGCTGGTGCAATTGGCGTTGACGGCGTAAACCCGAAAAAAGTCGCCCCCAAAGCCAGCGAAGGCGGACCGCAGGGCGCGAAAATCGGCCTTGATTAGTGGATAAGCCCATCGGCATGATGATACGGCGACCCCTCATTGGCCCGGATACGACATCGGGCCTCGACGAAGTATCGGCGTGATCGCCGAAACGCCTTAGTGTAAACCGGACAAATCACACCGGGTTCTTGCGGACCCGTGTTCCAAGGCCGCGCCAGCGTTTGACCGCGGGACAGGCGTCGTCAATGTTCGACAATGTATTGCAATTCAGGCATAATTTAAGGTTTGGGGAAGATCGACAGGTCGCTGGTTTGGTTGACCGTTTCGTGTTGCTTCTCGTACTTCCCATCAGATCGATTTTTGTGGTATCCATCTTGATCGGTTCCTATCGACTGAAGTCGGCCTCATGGAGGCCAAATACGCATTGACTCTACTCTGGAATGACTGCCTTGAATCCAAAACCACCATTACCATCTCCGTCGTCCGGATCGGGCTGGCGGCCGTTGGACACCTTGTCGCTAGGCGGTTGGATCATTCTGCTGATCGCGGTGATTTCGACGATCACGGTGTTGGTCTGGCCGATCCGCAATGTCGAAGGCATCGAGCTGTGGACGTTCGCCCGCAACCACGGCGAGCTCTACAAAGAGCTGGCCGTGGACTACAACATCCAAGCCGAGGCCGAGGGCCGCGAACCGCTGAACGTGTTGATCGTGGACGGCGCCGCCCTGACCCGCCGGACCCAGTCGGGGTTTTGGTCGAACACGCCGGTCGCGGACCTGATCGAAGTCGAGCGCGGGGTGATCTCCAACTACGTCAGCGGCCCGGTGGAAAACATCGGCTTTACCGACCTGACCGACTTGCTCGAAGCCGAGGGGCTGCTGGACGCGATCAACGCCCCGTCGTTTGCCCCGTGGACGTCGCGCGGCCGGATTTTCGGGCTGCCCCACGACGTTCACCCCGTGCTCTTGTGTTACCGGGCCGACCTGGTCGAGCAGGCGGGCATTGATGTGTCGCAGATCGAGACGTGGGACGATTTTGTCCGCCTGATGTCGCCGCTGATCGACGACCTCGACGGCGATGGTCGGCCGGACCGCTACTTACTGAACCTTTGGTTCTCGAGTGGCGATAGCATCGAAGCGCTCATGCTCCAAGCCGGCGGCGGCACGTTCGATCCTCGTGACCAATCGCTGGTGTCCTCGGACGCCAACGCCATGGTCGCCGCCCACGTCGTCCATTGGACGACCGGCCCCGGTCGAATCGGCATCGACGCGCCGAACTTCTCCGCCTCGGGCAATCAGCTCAAACTCGAAGGCCGCGTCGTCGCCGAGATGATGCCAGACTGGTTGGCGGGAATCTGGCAGTCCGACTTGCCTCAGCTCAGCGGCAAGCTCAAGCTGATGCCCCTGCCCGCTTGGGAAAAGGGCGGACGCCGCACCAGCGTGCAGGGCGGCACGATGCTCGGCATCCCCAAAGCGACCGACGACTTCGACGCCGCCTGGGACATCGCCAAGTACCTCTATCTCTCGAAAGAATTGGCCGAGGAATTGTTTGACGCCAGCAACATCATCTCGCCGGTGAAGACGTTCTGGGACGAGCCGTTTTACGCTCTGCCCTCGGCGTATTTCTCCGGGCAAGCCTCGGGCACCGCGTACATCGAGCAAGCCCCTGATGTCCCGTTCCGCTCCTCGAATCCGTTCCACACGATGGCGATGACGCGGATCCTCGAAGCGATCAGCA
Organism: uncultured Phycisphaera sp.; assembly: GCA_964409095.1. Lineage (GTDB taxonomy): Bacteria > Planctomycetota > Phycisphaerae > Phycisphaerales > Phycisphaeraceae > Algisphaera. The sequence continues at coordinate 4,610 of CAYPCC010000053.1, forward strand.
CGCTGCAGGATGAGGCCGCCTCGGGCCGGATCGTGCCGGTCGATCAGCTCACCGCCGAGGCCTTGATCCCGCGAGCCAAAACACTGTTGCTCGAAGCCGAAGCGAGGGTGGCCAAAGAAATGAGTCGCAACGTATTCCTGCGTGAGGCCGAGGCACCCGCCGAGTCGTCTTCCGAGTCCTCCAAAGAATCAGCGGGAGGTGCGCTTTGAGTAGCCGCAACAAACTCTACAGCTGGTGGGCGCCGTACGTGTTCATCGCGCCGTTTGTGGGCCTGTTTGTGGTCTTCACGCTTTACCCGCTGCTGTATTCGGTGGTGATGGCGATGCAGCAGAACGACGGCCCGAAAGTCTCGGCGTTCGTCGGGCTGGATAACTTCAAGTGGTTGTGGGACGACCCGGACTTCTGGAAAGCGCTGCGAAACACCTTCGTGTTTGCCGCAGGGTCGGTGTTTATTCAGCTGCCGTGTGCGCTGGGTTTGGCGATCCTACTCAATCGGCCCGAGATCAAAGCCCGCGGGTTTTTCCGGCTGATCTTTTTCGCCCCGGTCCTCGTCGGGCTGGCGTTCGTGGCGATCATGTTCGGGCTGATCTTCGAGAAAAACACCGGGCTGATCAACGTGCTGCTGTTTGACCTGACCAACTGGCTGCCGCTCGTGCCGACGTGGGACAAAGAGTTCCCCTGGCTGCAGGAGTACATCATGATGTCGCTGATCATCGCGGCGTTTTGGATGTACCTGGGCTACAACATGGTCTACTTCCTCGCGGCGTTGCAGAACGTCAGCAAAGACCTGCTCGAAGCCGCCGAGGTCGACGGGGCCAACGCCTGGCACCGCTTCCTCTACGTCACGATCCCCGCCATTCGGCCGATCGCCACGTTCGTGTTTCTCCTCTCGTTCATCGGGTCGATGCAACTTTTTGAGTTGCCGTTCCTCTTGCTCGGCCCGACCGGCGGCAAAGACGGTGCGGGGTTGACCGTGGTGATGTACCTCTTCGAGAAGGGCTTTGCCGTGGGCGACCTGGGTTACGCCAGCGCGATCGGCTGGGTCTTGGCGATGATTTTGTTTGCGTTTGCGATGATTCAGAAGTTCGTGGGCCGAGTGGAGGAACGCTAAATGGGACGCAAACTTGCCACCTATGTGCCGTTGATTTTGTTTGCGTTCGTGACGCTGATCCCGTTTGCCTATTTGGCGTGCTCGGCGATCAAGCCCAAGAGCGTGTTCTTCACCTCGCCGTTCCTGCCCGAAGCCGGGCTGTTTGCCATCGACGAAAGCACCGGCGACTTGACTGTGGTCGATGTGACCCTGCTCCCCGAAACAGCCGGGGCGTCGGAGGTTTACGAAATGACCGTGGCGATCACGGCGGGCGAGGCCGAGCCGCAGGCCCGGACGATCCGCATCGGCTACGGCTCGTCGGCCGAGGGCGATCTGGATTTCGTGATCCCCCAAGGTGTCGTCGTCAACCAGCCGCTAGGCCGGATCGAAGCCCCCGGCGCGATGGTTGGAGCAGGGCGGTTGGTGTACAAAATCGCCGAGGGCAACCCGTCGGGCGCGTTCGGCCGGGCGTGGGGCCTCTTGACGCTCAACAATTTCGATCGGCTGTTCAACGGCGTACCCTCCGAAAACGCCGACAGCGTTGTCGAAAAAACCGACACCGGCATCAAACGCGCCATCGTCAACTCGTTCTTCTTCGCGTCCGTCACCAGCGTGTTGGCCACGCTCGGCGCCGCCATGGGCGGCTATGCGTTAGCCAAGTTCCGCTTCCGCGGCCGCAACTTCATTGACAACCTCGTGCTGGGGGCGCTGGTCATCCCCGGGGCGCTCTTGATCGCGCCGGGGTATCAACTGCTGTATTGGCTGGGGTTGCTCGATTCGTATGCGGGGTTGATCTTGCCGGGGATCGCCCCGGCGTTTGGGGTGTATCTGTTCCGTCAGGCGATGATCACCAGTCTGCCCGATGAGATGATGGAAGCCGCCCGCATCGACGGGTGCAACGAGATCAAGATGTTCTTCATCATGGCCCTGCCGATGGTTCGGCCGATGGCCGGGGCGTTTTTGCTCATTACCTACCTCGGGGCGTGGAACAACTTCATCGGCCCGCAGATCATTCTGCAAGACCCCGACAAGTACCCGCTGGCGGTGTGGATTTCGCAACTCCGCGGCGTGTACGGCATCGACTACGGCCTCATCATGGCCGGCACACTTGTCGCCATCACGCCTGTGCTCATCTTGTTTCTCATGTTGCAAAAAGAATTCATCGCGGGCCTCACCGCCGGGGCTGTCAAAGGATAAACCATCATGTCGATCCTCTCGCCGTCGTCCCGGTTTGCCGGGTCCGCCGTTTCTTCCGACACGGCTTCTGCCCAGGAAGGCTTTGTCGATTTCGACGGCCTGGAGATGTTTCGCATCCACAATGTCGACGAGATGCCCGCGTTTTTCATGAGCGTGGTCAGCGACACGGACCTGTGGATGTTTTTGTCGAGCCGCGGCGGGCTCACCGCCGGGCGGGTCGATCCGGACCACGCGCTGTTTCCCTACGAAACCGACGACATCCTGCACAAGTCCCACCCGTACACCGGCCCGACCACGCTGATGCGCGTCACCCGCGGCTCGGGCCCCGCCATCTTATGGGAGCCGTTTCGTAACTACGGGCAACGCCCGAATGTCACCCGCAACCTCTACAAATCGGTCGTGGGCAACCGGGTGGTGTTTGAAGAGGTGCAGCACGACCTGGGCTTGACGTTTCGTTACCAGTGGGCGGGGTGTGATCGATTTGGCTTTGTGCGTCGTTGCGGATTGATCGCGCGCGAAGCGTCGGGGCCGGTGCGGGTCGAGGTGCTCGATGGATTGCTGAACGTGTTGCCCTCGGGGTTGTCGCAGTTGGTGATGCAGCAGTTTAGTTGTCTGACCAATGCGTACACGCGCTGCGAGGTGGACGAGGCGACGGGGTTGGCGGTGTTCGGGATGTCGTCGCTACTGACCGACAAGGCTGAGCCGTCCGAAGCCCTGCGGGCGAACGTGGTGTGGAGCGTCGGGTTGCCCGGGGCGGCGGTGTTGGTGGACGACGATGCGTTGGAAAGTTTCCGTGCGGGCGAGGCGCTGCCGACGACGCGCGACCTCAAGGGTCGGCGGGGCGCGTATTTGTTGCACAGCACCTTGGAGTTGGCGGCGGGTGAGGCGAAGGCGTGGGACATCATCGCGGATGTCGATCGCAGCCAAGCCCAGGCCGAGGCGCTAAGGCAACTGATCCAAGGGGCTCCAAACCTCGATGAGATCATTGACCAAGAGTTGGCCGCGTCGGACGCGAATCTTGCGGCGAACGTCGCGTCGTCGGACGGGCTGCAATGCACCGCCGACCGCGCGACCACCGCGCACCACTTTGCCAACGTGCTGTTTAACAACATGCGCGGCGGCGTGTTTGCGAACGGGTATCGCGTGCCGACCGCCGACTACGCCGCGTTTATCGCCCTGCGGAATCACGCCGTGGCCGAGCGCCACACTCAAGCGCTCCGCGGCCTCGACGTGGAAATGGATTACCACGACCTCTTGCGGGTCGCCGAGTCAAGCGGGGATGACGACTGGGTCCGGCTGACGATGGAGTATCTACCGATCACGTTCAGCCGTCGGCACGGCGACCCGTCCCGGCCGTGGAACCGCTTTGCGATCCACCTAAAGAACCCCGACGGCAGCCGGGTGCTCAGCTACCAGGGCAATTGGCGCGACATCTTCCAGAACTGGGAGTCGATGTGCGTCAGCTTCCCGGGTTATTTCGAGAGTATCGTGGCGAAGTTTGTGAACGCCTCGACCGTCGATGGGTTTAATCCTTACCGTGTGACGCGCGACGGGATCGACTGGGAAGCCCCCGAGCCGGACAACCCCTGGGCGAGCATCGGCTACTGGGGCGACCACCAGATTATTTACCTGCTCAAGCTGCTCGAACACTCCGCGGCGTTTCATCCCGGTAAACTGCGGGCGATGTTGGATCAGCGGGCGTTCACCTACGCGGATGTGCCGTACCGCATCGAGTCGTACGCCGAGTTGTGCCGCGACCCGCACAACACGATCACGTTTGACGAGGCGATGGAAAAGCGGATCGAGAAGCGCGTGCACCAAGTCGGCGCGGATGGCAAGCTGCGGCACGATGCGGACGGGGCGCTGGTCAAAGTCAGCCTTGCGGAAAAGCTGTTGGTCCCGGCGCTGTCGAAGCTGTCGAACCTCGTCGTCGATGGCGGCATCTGGATGAACACCCAGCGGCCCGAATGGAACGACGCGAACAACGCGCTCGTCGGCCACGGCATCTCGATGGTCACGCTGTGCTACCTGCGACGCTACGCGGCGTTTATGGTCGAGTTGCTTGGCGACGATGCGCCGTCGCAAATCACACTCTCGGCCGCCGTGGCTGATTGGCTTGACGGGGTGGCGGCGGTATTGAACCAACACGCGGGGGCGTTGGACGGGTCCGCGGTGTCGGACGCAGATCGTCGGGCGGTGCTCGATGGATTGGGCCGGGCGTTTGAGGCTTACCGGACGACGGTGTACGGCGGCGGGTTAGGTGAAGCGTCGCCGCGCCCGACGGGCGACGTGGTCGAGCTGTTTGAAACCGCGCTGCGCTATTTGGATCACGCCATTGATGCGAACCGCCGCGGGGAAGATGGGCTGTACCACGCCTACAACCTGCTGACGCTCAGCGGCGACGCCGGGGCCATCGATGCCACGGCCCACGTCGGCCACCTCTACCCGATGCTCGAAGGCCAGGTCGCGGTGCTGAGCACCGGCCGACTCGACGCCGACGCCTCGGCGGCGTTGCTCGACGCGCTCTACGCCAGCGATCTGTATCGCGCCGACCAGCACAGCTTTTTGCTGTACCCCAACCGCCCGCAGCCGGGCTTCTTTGCGAAGAACGTGCTGCCGACCGACGCGGCGGAACACAACGTGCTGCTCGCGGCGATGCTGGAGGCGAACGACACGCGGATCGTCGAGCGCGACGCCGCGGGCCGGGTGCGGTTCCACGGCGGCTTCAAGAAGAGCAGCGACCTCGCCGCGGCGCTCGATCGCTTGGCCAACGATTCACGCTACGCCCCACTCGTAAAAGACCAACGCCAAGCGACGCTGGACCTCTACGAACAGGTCTTCAACCACCGGTCCTTCACCGGCCGATCCGGCGCGATGTACGGCTACGAAGGGCTGGGCTCGATCTATTGGCACATGGTCTCGAAGCTGCTGCTGGCCACGCAAGAATCCTACCGCCGTGCGGTCGCCGCAGACCCTTCGGCCGAGGCGACGGGCCGATTGGCCCAAGCCTACTACCGGGTGCGGAGCGGGCTGAGCTTCAACAAAACCGCCCGGCAATACGGCGCGTTCCCCACCGACCCCTACTCGCACACGCCCGGCCACCGCGGCGCGCAGCAGCCGGGTATGACCGGCCAAGTCAAAGAAGAAATCCTCACGCGACTCGGCGAGTTGGGCGTCCACATCGACGCGGGTCAAGTCGTCTTCCGCCCGACGCTGCTGCGCCGCCGCGAGTTTCTGCAGCGTGATACGCCGTGGGCGTTTGTCGATGCCCGCGGCACGGCCCAGCGTTTTGTTTTGCCCGCCGGATCGCTGGGGTTCACCTACGCCCAGGTGCCGATCGTGCTGCACCGCGGCGAGGGCAAGTCAGCGATTCGGCTACAACTGTCCGACGGCTCGTTCGCCGAGATCACCGGCGACCAACTTGATGCTGAGCACAGCGCGGCGTTGTTCGATCGCACGGGCGCGATCGCGCGGATCGATGTCACGCTGGCGGCGGACCAATTGACGTTGGATTGATCCGCGGGCTGGGCCGGGGATAATGCTGGCATGAAGATGTCACGTTGGATGCTGATCGCAGCGGGGGTGATGGGGTTCACGGCGATCGTGGCCGGGACATTTGCGGCGCACTACTTGCCGTGGGAATCGCTGGACCCTGATGCCCCGCGGTGGTGGGACACCGGGGCGAAGTATCACCTGGCCCACGCGCCGGTGCTGTTGGGGTTGGCGGTGTGGTCCGCGTTCGTTACCGCGGGGGCGAAGAAACTGACCACGGCGTCGGCGGTTTGTTTCTGCGTAGGCGTGACGATCTTTGCGGGGTCGCTTTACGTCATGTCGTTGACGGGCGTGCGGTGGCTGGGGGCGATCACGCCGATCGGGGGATTGAGCCTGATGGCGGGGTGGGGGCTGTTGGTGGTGGCCGGGTGCAGGGGTGGCGTAAAGGGAAGCCCGGGTCAGTGAACCGGGGCTAAAGGGGTTGAAATCAAAAATCCTCAATCAAAAATCAAAAATGATTAATGCGGGACTTCTTTGACGGCGTTGCGGTTCCAGGCGGGGACTTTGACCACGATTTGGCCTTCGCCGCGCACCCGGCACTGGCAGGAGAGTCGGCTGTTGAGCTGGACACCGGGGGCTTCATCGACGCGGTCGAGTTCTTCATCGGTCGCTTCGTCGAAGAGTTCTTCGCCTTGTTCGACGTAGATGTGGCAGGTGGAGCAGGCGGTGACGCCGCCGCAGGCGTGTTCGATGGCGATGTCGTGGTCGAGGGCGAGTTCGAGGATCGACTCGCCGAGGGCGGCCTTGAGGTGGATCTCTTTTTCGGTTTGACCCAACGGCTCGGGGTCTTCGAGGATGAACTTGACCGGGACGATTTCCGGGCCCAGGTCCTTGTGGTTGGCTTTCAAGTGCATGGAGGCGGGTCTTTCGGTCGGGAAACAGCGTTCGATGATCGGTAAGTATAGAGCGCGACAAAGCCGGGGGGATGGCCATCCCCCGGCTTTGGATCACTGTGGTTTTTTAGTCGTCGTTGACGGTGGTGGGATCGGGCTTAAAGAGTTTGGTGTCCAGGGCCCAAATTTTCTCGGTGAAGTGCCCCCCCCCGGCACCGGCGGCGGCATTGGCCTTGGGGTGGGTCGGCCGGGTCTCGGCGAGGGCCATGTTCATCTTGGCGTCGAGGTTGTCGAGGTTGGAGACGAAGATGGCTTCGGGGGTGGCGGGGACTTTGAGGGCGCCGTATTCGGGGATGCCGTGGTGGCTGAAGATGATGTGGGTGAGGACTTGGAGGATGGCCCCGGGAATTTTTAACGCCGCCTCTCCTAATTCTTCGTCCTCGCAGGCTTTGGCCTTGGCGTCCAGGAGGATCGCGCCCCGGCCGATGTGGCCGACGAGTTGGCCGTCTTGCGAATAGCCGAAGCCTTCGAGCCAGGTCAGTTCGTGGCACTTGCCCATGTCGTGCAGGAATAGGCCCATGAGCACGATGTCGCGGTTGAGCTTGGGGTACAGCGGGAGCAGGGCGTCGGCGGCTTTCATCAGGCCCAGGGTGTGCTCGAGCAGGCCGCCGAGGTAGGCGTGGTGCATGGTCATCGCGGCGGGGGCCTGGCAGAACTTGCCCATCAGTTGGCCGTCTTCGAGGTAGCGGTCGGCGAGCGATTTGAGGGCGGGGTGCTGGAGGGATTGGAGCAGCGTGAGGACTTCGCCGAACATCTGGTCGATGTCGTTTTCGGTGGAAGGGATCAAGTCTGTGAGTTCGCTGCCGGTGGGTTGGTGGGCGCGGATGTCGTGGACGATGATCTGCATCTCGCCCTGGTAGGGCTGGGTCGCGCCCGAGGCCCAGACGAAGCCGTCGGTGGGCAGGGTGGCGAAGTGGTCTTCGGAGATGGACCACATGCGGGCGGGGGTGCGGCCGGTTTTGTCGGCGAGGAGGCATTTGAGGAACGGCTTGCCGTTCTTGGTCATGCCGAGTTGGGCGTTTTGGATGGCGAACACGCCGCCAAGGTTTTGGTTGGGTTCGAGGTCGCGGATGTAGGTTCGGTCAGACACGGGGGGTTCCTTGGCGGGGGCGGAGCGGGTGACGGGGCATCGTACCTTGAACGGCCGAGTGATGAGTAAACAGTGAACCGTGATGAGTAAGACCTGATTGATGCCTTGAACTCATCACGGTTCACTGTTTACTCATCACTTCCGCCCGGAACGGGCGGACCTTGTGCATCACGACCGACCCCGCCATGCTCAGCAGGATCGAGACGGCGAACGCCCATACGGCCCAATTGAGATGCAGCACCGTATCACCGGGAAGGCCCTTGATCGCCAGAACAAGTAGCCCCAGCACCATGACGTCTAGCATGGAGAATTTGCCGAGGTGGGACGTGATTTTGACGGCGGCGTGGGGGCGAACACCCAGGCGAAGGGCCGCGACGCCCCAGGCCATGACCGCGAGTTTAAGGGTAGGAAAGATGACCGAGAAGCCGAATAGCAGGGCGGCGACCAGGGTGCTGCCGCGCTCGGCCGAGTGGCGCAGCGTGTCGATGCCGCTGAGGATCGAATAGGTCTTGGGGGTCAGATTTTCGGGCTCAAATAGCCGGACCCACACGTCGAGGTCTTCGCCCGCGCTGGGCACAATCGTCATGCACGGCCCGATCAACCCCAGTCCCAACCCGATCGCGCTGAAGGTCAGCAGGTTGACCATCACCGCCAACCGGGCGGCGGTCATGCGTTTGCCGGTGGGTTTGGCGGGGGCGTTCATGGGGCGTTTTGGGGCTTCGACAGCGCTTCGATCAGGCTGCGCAGCGGCTGGTTGGTGTCGGTCGTGCAGAGGACGAGGCGTTTGATGGCGTTGGTGTCGGTGGCTTCGAAGGTCAGGGTTTGGTCGCCTTGGAGCAGGTCGGCGACCCGGATGACGACTTGGCCGGCGGGGTCGCTGCCGAGGCCCGGGGCGTCTTGGTCCCAGACGTTGATGGTGAGGGTTTGGTCGTCGGTGGCGTTGAGGATGATGCCTTGGTTGAGGGTGCTGCGGAGTTCGAGCTTGCCGTCGCCGAGCAGGGGCAGGGCGTCGGCGAGGTCGAGGGTGATCGGGTCCCAGAGGCCGATGAGGGTATCGCTGCGGGTGTCGCTGATGAAGCCGGTGAGGCCGTTCCAGGTGAGGCTGTAGCGGATGTCGGGGGCCGAGCCGCCCACTTTGTCCCAGGCTTTGTCGCCGGGGCGGGTGGGGTAGAGTTCGATGGTTTTGATAAAGACGTAATAGTCCCGGCCAAGCTGGACGGTGAGGGGCGTGGGCGCGGCGGTGGTCGCAGGCTGGGCCGGAGCGTCGCCGGTCAACGACGCCAACCCCTCGCCGCCGGGGCCCCACGCGACGTAGCCCGCGATCACGCCCGCCACCAGCCCGATCGGCAGCAGGCCGAAGGCCCACGCCCACGACCGCTTGGCCCGGCTAGGCGAAACGGGCGGGTGCGGCGGGGGAGTTGACGCGGCGGGGGGCGGCGATTCGGAGCTCAGGGGTTGCTCGGCCATACCTCAACAATAGTCGCCCATTCGGGCCGCGCCAACGCTAAGCCGTGGGCAGGCTGAGGTCTAAATCCCCATCTTCGGGAGCCAATTCCGCATTGGCCGAGGGTGGCCCAACACCCCGACAGGTTTTACGACCCCGCACGCTAGCGTACCATACGCAAAAGGATGAACGCCATGACCACTCGCCCTCCGTCACACTGCGCCCCACGGTTGCTCATCGTCTTAACGCTGCTGGCGTCGATCGGACTGCCCAGCCTCGCGGGGGCCAAGGGCATTTTGCCCGGCGACGGCAACCTTAAGATCCGCGTCGGCGACGACACCCGCTCCCCGGTGGTCTTGCTCATCGACACGGGGATTATCTACGAAGGCGAACGCAAAGATGAAAACAAGATCCTCTTCAACTTCCGCGGCGACTTGGTTCGCAAAGCTCGGGAACGCAGCGGCGATCACCTGCTGCGCATCCGCGACAACGCCGTAGTCGATGCCGAAAATAACACCGTCTTCATCGTCAGCGGCGGCAAGCTGTTCGGTCCCGACGACCGCCGGACAGCGCTCTAGACCGTCGGCGGCAGCAAACTCTACCGCGGCGACGACCGACGCAGCGAGCCGCTATATTCCTGGTCGGGACGAGGCTGGGATAACCAGCAAGCGGCGCTGATCTTCGCCGTGTTGATCACGCTGGACCTGACCCCCGTCGAGACCGACGCCCCACCGGCTGCTGGGGTTGATTCCAACGCCGATCCTGCTTAACGTGATGCCGCATGCCGCCGCGCAACACCACCCAACGCACCGCCGTCCGCGACGCGATCGAGACCGCCGACCGCCCGCTGAGTCCCCAAGAAATCCTCGAACTCGCCCAGGCGAATCAGCCGGGCCTGGGTATTGCGACGGTCTACCGGGCCGTGAAGACCGGCACCGAAGAGGGCTGGCTGACCCCGGTCGACCTGCCCAACGGCCCGACGCGCTACGAACCCGCGGGCAAAAACCACCACCATCATTTTGAATGCACCGTCTGCAACTCGGTGTTCGACGTCGACGGCTGTCCCGGCAACCTCAAACCGTTGGTCCCCCAAGGGGCTGAGCTTACGGGCCACGAGATCATTTTGTACGGCCGGTGCGCGGACTGCGTAAAAAAATGATCCCTCGGGGTTGACAGATATTGAGAACGCGGTATCATTATAATAATGATAGCTCGTTCTCAACAAGATGCGTTTACGTTGATCGAATTGCTGGTGGTAATCTCGATCATCGCCCTGCTGATCGGCATCCTGCTGCCCGCCCTGGGCAAGGCCCGCCAGACCGCCAAAACCATGAGCGGGCTGTCCAACGTCCGTCAGCTCGAAACCGCTCACTACAGCTACATGGTCGATCACGACGGGGAATTCATCCTCGCCAACCTCGCCCACGGCGGAGGGGCGCACGGCAGCTATCGGCCGTGGTTCGAGACATTGATGCAGGACTACCGCATCGAGGCGATCGCCCGCGACCCGCTCGACGAAAGCCCGCACTGGGGGCCTGCCCCCACCGGCGACCCCATCCCCGGCAGCTCGGTCACGCAGCGGCGCGTCGTGAGCTACGGCATCAACAACTTCCTTGACGCCAACCTCGTGCCTTTCGGCCCGTGGGGGACGTCGGCCAACGGCAGGTACAAACTCGACACGGTGCCCAACCTCAGCGCTACCGTCCATTTTATCCCCATGGCCGAGACCGGCGGGTTTGCCGGCTCGGACCACCCGCACGTTGAAAACCGGGTCGCGTTCCCGCTGCCCCACCTCATCGCCGCCGCCCCGACCCAAGCGGCCA